>NZ_CP028136.1:1564335-1877202 GCF_003024155.1 Christiangramia fulva | reverse complement strand
TGTTTTCCTGATGTTCAATTCGGCCACCGGAGATAGGAACACCAATAGCATCTATGGCCACTCGCTCACCTTCACCATTCACAAACTGGAGAATATTATCACCTTTGGTCACCACTGCCCCATATTCTCCCTGGATAAAGTTAGTCCACTCCCAGGCTTGTGAGCCTACAAAGATAAGACCACCAATTATGGTAAGAAAAAGGTACAGGATCACTTTTGACTGCTTCATGCGATGACCGGCATCTACGGCCAAAACCATTGTTACTGATGAAAAAATCAGAATAAAGGTCATGAATGCCACATAATACATGGGCGCATCTACGCCATGTAAAAATGGAAAGTGAGTAAATACGTTATCGGCTATTGGCCAGGAATCAATAAATTTAAATCTTGAAAAACCATAAGCGGCAAGGAATCCCGAGAAAGTCAACGCATCGGAAAGGATGAAGAACCACATCATCATTTTTCCGTAACTGGCCTTCAGCGGTTCATTTCCACCGCCCCAGGTCTTTCCTTCTGTGCCTGTTCTCACAACAGTAGCCTCCATAGAAGTGTTTTAAAATTAAAAGATGCGCAAAAATACGCAATTTTATTATCTAAAGAAATATAAAAACAAAATCAGGTATACCCATAGAAAATCGACAAAATGCCAAAAAATCGCACCAAGCTCAAATCCAAGCATTTGACCTGCTTTGTAGCGTTGTTTAAAATGGTTATAAATTACCACTGAAAGAACTATCATTCCCGCTGCCAGGTGCACTAAATGCACCAATACCAGTATATAAATGAATGAGGTGGTTACTGTACTTTCACTTCCGGTAAAGTAGTATCCCTGGGCAATAATTTCAGAAAAACTATAAAACTGGAAGACCACAAAAGTAATCGCCAGGAGGAAAGTTCCTATAAGCAGTGCCGAAGCGTTACGGCGATTTCCTTTTAAAATGCTTTTCTTGCTAAGGTATAAAGTAAGACTACTTAATACAATTGCTATTGTACTCCATAAAAAAGAAATGGGAAGTTGAAAATCTGTAAGCCAGTCAGGGCGATTTTTACTTACCACATAAGCACTGGTCAAGCCCGCAAAGGTCATTGCCATACTTACGATACCGAACCAAAGCATCATCTTTTTGGCACGGCCGTGTTTTTTTTTGTCTGATCCTTCTGTTAAATCCATTCTCTAATAAATTTATCCAATACGTATACTATTTGGAGCAGCGTTAGATATGAAACGCTGGCGAACATGAGTTTCCTGGCAGCAGCAGCAGTCTTTTCCCTGAACAATCTAAAAGCATAATAAAGCATTCCCAAACCTAAAAACAGGATGATCATACCTGAAAAAGGAGTGATGTATAATTTTCCTGTAACCCCGAAAACCGGTATGAGTGAAGCCATTATGGTCCATAAAGTGTAGAGAACAATCTGGATGGCCGTTCCCCTATCCCTTTTTCCAGTTGGCAACATGAAAAATCCGCCTTTCTTATAGTCATCATACAACCACCAACCTAAAGCCCAGAAATGTGGAAACTGCCAGAAAAACTGTATCATAAATAAAGTTCCGGGTTCAATACCAAAATGGCCACTCGCGGCCACCCATCCCAACATAAATGGGATAGCTCCAGGAAATGCTCCTACAAATACTGAAAGCGGAGTTTTGGTTTTTAAGGGAGTGTAAACGCTCACATACAAAAAGATGCTAATCGCACCAAACATCGCCGTTTTAGGATTTATAATATATAGAACTATAATTCCCAAAACAGTAAAAACAACTGCAATAATAAAAGCGGTGGTAACCGACATGCGACCTGCCGGCAGTGGACGATTTTTTGTGCGGTCCATCAGCGCATCCAGTCGTCGCTCAATAATCTGGTTATAGGCATTTGAAGCTCCCACCATCAGATATCCTCCAACCGCAAGCAAAAATACCACGACAAAATCGATGTTATCGGCGCCGAGAAAATAACCTGCAACCGAAGAAAAGACAACGCTAATAGCGAGTCTCATCTTGGTAATTTCCTTAAAATCAGTCAGAATTGATGCGGTGGAAGTATGTACGCGCGTGCTGCCCAAAAAGCTATTTTTTAACTGGCGCAAAGATACTCCTTAATTGGGTTTTGGCAAGGAAGGCTTCACGTTAATTTTTTAGAAAGAAAAATCCTTAATAATCCAAATACCAGTTAAAAATATCTGTTCTTAACCCAAAGTTGATCCAAACTGTAGAATTATCAAATTGGGTCATGGTATCGACCTGAGGATTGAAATTGCGATAAATGAAATTTGCGTAAAGCTTCAGGTTTGTAGTGGGATTTACCAGATAACCTGCTTCGAGTTCGCTGTAAAATGACCTTGTGGTATTTCCCTGGCCAATCTCCACGCCATATTCATATACCCGGTCATCTTCGGTTCTGTAAATATCCTGGCCATAATTAGTTTTTTCACCGGCATTGACAAAATCAAAACCACGCTTTCCATAGATCATTTTGGCGCTTCCGTACCAGCGATCAATTTTATACCTCGCTATTCCAATGAATTCCCTGAAATTTGCTCCCCATAAATGCGCCATAGATTGATTGTTATGGCCGTAATTAAGAATAATGGAGTTATGGGAATAGGTATAAGGCCGCACCTGATTATATTCTGCCTGGAGATAAAGATCAGGCACATTGAAAGCGTCAAAATATTTGGCTCCTAACTGGAATCCATGTTTGTTCTTCCAGCTTTTTTCCCCACCAACCACATCAACTGAGGAAAATTCATCGATAAGCCACTGTCCGTATGCATAAAAATGATCAGAAAATTTATATTTTCCAGTTAAGCCAATTATAGCATTTCCCCCATCAGCACCGGTGGCAAATTCGATGGCGCGGTAAAATATCACAGGGTTCAGATAATTCAGATCGAAACCGCGGCCATTATCATTTTCCCACATCACTGACTCAAAAAAGCCCAGGTTGAGCCTTCTGGTAGTATTCCAGCTTAGATAATGATTCGCGATGTATTTTGTTCGATAAGAACCACTATTGACTACATCAGGCCGTACATCGCGCAAAGACATCCAGGTATTGGTGTACTTTATTTTCCAAAAAGTCGTGTTGATTTTCAAATAAGGATAAGGCGACGCATTGTCACTGAGTATGAGAGACCGATAACCATCTCCAATAAAATTCTTTCCATGACCAAACTGAATATTGATAAATTTGGAAGGTGAAAAAGACAAATATCCTTCCGCGACAGGATAATCATAGCCATCGTTCATAAAGGTCTTTGCGATGCCACGGCCCGGAATAATGGCCGGATCGCCACCAGCCGGACGAATCGACTCAGCGAAACGATTATAATAAGCAGCAAAACGCCCCTGATTTTCGTAAATAACTGAATAAAAATTAAAGTGCTCGCCTAAACCACCCTGAATGATCGCAGCGCGGGTATTGTTATAGGTAAAATCGTGTTCACTGTCATTAAAATCTTTTCCAATCTGAAGATCTACGGCAGGATCTAAAGTAAACCAGTAATCATCGGTTTGAAAACGCACCAGGTGTTCGTTCCATAGTTTTCGTCCACCCCAGGAAGATTTCTGCTTAAGCAAATCCCGGCGATGCTCCTTAAAATCATAGTAATTATTGACATCTCCAAAAAGTAAAGGCTTGGAAGCTGAATGAAAATTGGCTCCTACACGGTTAATCTCTGCGTCGAACCTGCTATAGAATTCATGGGAAAACGGAATATTTATCTGACTTTCATACCTCGGATTTGTAAATTCTTCAGATCGTATATCAGCATATTCTTCAAGAGAATTCCTGTTTTCAGAATATACTTTTTTAGAGTTTTCTTCTGAAATTATAGAAATTTCCTGCTTCTCAAGATTCACTTCCTTTGCCTCGAGTGTGTTTCTTTCCAAAGGAATTTGAATTCGGGTTTTGAACTGCATATGGATGGGCCTGCCGTTGTAAGTAGCTGGTTTCACTACAGCCATTTTTTCAAAAACCCTTTTCATTTCATCTTTCAGCTCTTCATAAGCAGCATCCTGGTAAATAAGCTCGAACTTACCTTCTTCACTCACTTCAAAGATCACTGTTATTTCCCCGCGATACTGGTCTTTTTTAACAATTTCAGGTAAATTAAAATTAGAAAGGATTTCAGAAATAAGGGTCCTGCGAAAACAAAACTCCCTACCGGAGTAATTCACGTCCTTACATTGTTCAAATTCAGGATAGAGTTCGGAAGGTAAAGCATTTTCCTGTGCTACGAACCGAAGACTTTGAAAAAGGCATAAGAGAAGTAGTAGATACTTCATGTTTGTATTGGGACATTTTACGGCTAAATATACATTTTTTCTCCTAAGGCGTAGCTTAGGTAAAATAAAAAATCCCGGCAAAACCGGGATTTGATATTTATATATGCTTTTCTTTTAGTCCTGAACCTTAAAGACAATTGGCAATGAGTACATTACACCAACAGGCTTTCCTCGTTGTTTACCAGGCTTCATCTTAGGTAAATTATTGATCACTCGAACGGCTTCCTGTTCCAGTCTTGGGTGTGGAGCCCGTGCTCTCACCTGACCTATATTCCCTTTTTCATCAATCCTGAACTGGACGATTACACGGTTAATCCCGCTAAGACCAAGTTCAGCTCCAAGATCAGTATCAAAATTCTTGTTTACAAAGTTGCTGATCTTTTCACTCATACATTTTTTTCGCTGATCGTTGTTCTTTAGATTCTCACAACCAGGGTAAATTGGTACATCTTCAATAACCGCAAATGGAACATCTTCTACCTCTTCTTCAACTGGTGCTTCAACCACTTCCTGTACTTCCACGATCTCATCAAGATTGGTTTCTGTAGACTGGATCTCATCTTCCTCTACTTCTTCCTCATCTTCTACCACTTCGATCACCTCTGGTGCCGGTGGTGGCGGTGGCGGTGGCGGCGGAGTATTCTGCATCTCAGTAATTGGCACGTCTTCTTCTTCAAGGGCATCCATGTTTACTTGCCCTATATCGATCTTTTGGGCATCGTAATTTTTATATTCGATGGCTCTCCACGTGATCAAAAGAACAAGAATAAGGCCCAGCTGCAGAAAAAGCACTCTGTTTCTGTTTAAATCAGCTTTAGGATTTTTCTTAGGTTCCATAATGCGTTATATTGTTAAGGGTTGCTAAAATAAAGATTTTTTCTAAAAAACTAAACTTATCTGAAATAATAAGCTTTTAAAAATAACGATTATTTTTAAATCGTTCATTATCAGTTCTGCACTTTTAAGCGAATCGGCATCTAATACGAAAAGCGAACTGGTTTTCTTCCTTGTTTTTCCACTATGCCGGAATTTTTAAATTTTCGCTTTCTTTCTCAACAATGGCAGAGTAGACCTAAATATTTTTATCTATTCTATCGCCCCACCCCATTTATTCACTAATAATTATAACAAAATTTGTACCAGTAAAGCCTCAAATTACACGGTAGTCTGGTTTTGCTCTATGTGTTTCTTTAATGGTTGAGCGTAAGTGTCTCTTCTACTATAGGTTCCTCACCAGATCTGGTAGTGCTCTGGCGTTTGTCGCGTTTGGACTCCCATTGAATGGCCTGAAGGGTTAGAAAAAGTACGATAATGAATCCTATTTGTAAAAAAAGGATCCACTTCCGACTCAGGTGTGTTTCAGGATTTTTCCCGGGCTCCATAATTGAATTAATTACAAAAGATTTTACTAAAAAACGATTAACCCAGCTTTTGTTTCAAATTTTTCAAAAGGGATGCAAATCCCAAAAAAATCAAAACAGCAAGACCAATACCAGTAGAATTAGCCAAAATATCGAACCAGTCTGGCGTTCTATAACTGGTGAGCGTTCCCTGTAAAACCTCAATTAACATACCAAAAATGAAACAGGCCAGCGCCACCCATAAAACATTGGCGCGATATTGTTTAAAATCCTTTCTTTTTAAGAGGATATAAAACTCCCATAAAAGTGCTAAAAACAAATATGCTCCGGCATGGAGCATTTTGTCTGTTGGGTTAAAGCCCGCAATACTTATCTTACCCAGGTGCGTCAATGACAACCAAAGTATCAGGCAGGTGTAGGCGGACGAAAGAAAAAGAAAAATTCTAGCTGGCAATTACTTCTTTATATTCTTCTGCAGTTAAAAGTTCTTCTATTTCTGAAGGCTCAGAAAGTTTCACTTTGATCATCCAGCCTTTTCCATAGGGATCGTTATTTACCTTTTCAGGCTCATCTTCGAGGCTGTCGTTGAATTCGATGATCTCTCCGGAAACTGGCATAAACAAATCTGAAACCGTTTTTACAGCTTCAACGGTACCAAAAACTTCTTCTTTATGAAGGGTTTCATCAAGGGTTTCTACCTCTACATAAACGATGTCTCCCAATTCGCCCTGAGCAAAATCGGTCACTCCAATGGTAGCGGTATCCCCTTCTATTTTAACCCATTCGTGGTCTTTTGTGTACTTTAATTCTTGAGGAATATTCATAATCTCATTTTATAGGATGGGCAAAGTTAGCTTTTTACTGGAATTGTTCAAATATGCGGGCACTAATTTCCGAAATTATATATAAGCGTAAACCCCGAACGTATTGTTGTTTGGGGATAAGCTGTAGAAACAGCATATTTTGAGAAATTATGGTCGTAATAAAAACGTGCGGTCAGGTTTCGGGAGAGACCATAATCTGCGGTGAAATTAATAGCCCAGATATCCTGCCCTGAGATCGTCTGCGCATTTGCCAGATCCAGATAACGAACAATTGTTCTGTTTTTCCGGTAAGAAACATCGGCCTTGAAATTAAGGTCGCTGCTAAGAATTCGGCTTTTACCGCCCAGGCTGGTTGCTATTTTGAGATCTTTTATGCGATATCCCAGGCCAACAGTGTATTTATTTCCGCTGTATTCGGTGAGCAGATTATTGTCGAAACTGAACGCCAGCGAACGATCTTTATCTAATTGGGCAAGTATTTGAATATTGTCTTTGGTTTCAAAATCGATTCGGGCCAGGGGTGTAAACAATTCGGTAAGCACCACCCCGGAATAAAGGATAGGATTTTTAAAATCTCCTGCCTGATTCACCTCTTCGGGATTTTCCAGATCATAATCTAAATTTGTCTGGAACTGGTTCAGGGTGTAATCTGATCGATAACCATGAGACACAGAAAATCTTCTGAATTTGTCCCTGAACCATTTTATGCGCATCAAACCGGTATATTTTAAGGTCCAGTTAGGAAGTGGCGTGTCGCGGAATGGTCCCAATCTTACACTACCGGGATCCTTTCCGGAATAAGCCGAAATAAAAGCGGGCAGCAAGACTGCCTGGTTGCTTTTACCAATTCCTACAGGAAATCCATCTTCATCAATATTGTTAGGATCCAGACCTCTTTCCACAGCAAGTCTTCTGGCAATTTCAAGCCTATTTTCACGGAAGGTTTCAAAATTGACCGAAGAAGTTTCAGCAGATTGATTAAAGGCCGTTTTTATGAGTATAGTTGAAATATTGAAATTTCCGTAGGTATAGGGCGTCAATGGCTGATATTCCATGGTTACCGGATCTACCTTATAATTTTCAGAATAATTTTCAGCGTAATTTTTTCGTCCGGTTAATTCAACAGTGAGGTCTGGCAGCAAATCAATTCCAGCCTGGAAATCCAGTTGCTCATTTTTTACAGAAGAATACTGCTGGTTGAAGTCCTGAAAAAGGGTCAGCCATCCACGCTCGGCAGCCATATATCGAATTTCATCCTGAAAACCGAGGGTGAAACCAAAGGTCGGTTTTACGGTACCCATAAAACCTACGCTCTCGGTATATCCCGGAAGATAAATTCCCTGGCTATTTCGGTAATTTACCTGGAGCGTTTTTATTCCTGTTACGATATTTACAAAAGTATTATAGGTTTTATGGCTCTTGTCCACAGGTTGGGGTTGTGGTTTCTGTTCCTGTTTCCGGTCGGGTGGCCCAAGGGTTGGAACCCCGCGACTTCTTTCTTTTATACTCGTTCCTACCTGTTTGTTCTTCTTCTCTACAAGTCCCACATAATCATAAAGATCCTGCAAATTTAAACTGGCACTGATCTGGTGGGTATTAGAATTCTGAACGCTGTTACCTATATTGGGAATTCCTTCCAGGGTTTGATATATTCTGGAACCTCGCTGCCACTGGAAATCTCCCGTATAAGAATAGGTTGTTTTGATGAACTTAAGCACCGGGATCTTATTAAAGGGCACTTCATAATTTACCTGTAAAGTTTGATAATGCCTGTCAGGTTCTCCAATATTAAAAAAGTCGTTCCACAAGCCGATGCTGTCATTTGCAAATCCGTTCTCATTTATGTAATTCCTTATAATACGATTATTACTGGCATTAAAGGCAAAACTTAAGGACTGAGTAATATTGTAATTTATTCCATATTGCCAGTCAAAAAGATAATTTCGCTGATAAAGAGTGGGAATACCAATATCCTGGTTAGTGAGATCCAGAGAGCGAAATTTCTGTTCGTTATACTGCCTGAAAATATTAGTGCTGGCATTAATATTAGTGGGCAGGTAATTAAAATTGAAATCGCGAAGAACGGCCAAATAGTCGCTGCTATCGAGAACTGCAACTTTTTTAAGAGGTTCCAGCGTGGCTTTCGGAAAATTATATTCATAGGTTCCGCCAACCCGTACACTTTGATTTAGGCTTTCTTCCACCTCGAAATCACGATGTTCTATCTGGTTATATGAAGTGGTGAAAACAAAATTTTCCACATCATAGGGCATGGGTTTTCCTTCGCCGGTTCGTTCTTTTCTTAAACCTATCACATTTATGCTCTGACGCTTTGTATAAGATTGTGATTGCTTTTTAACCTGCTCCCTTTCAACAGGGTCTACAATACCAGCCAATCTTGTCTCTAATTCCAGATCCAGATATTCCTGATCATATTTAGGAGTGATAAGCTCTTCACCTCTACTATAATTCACCGGAATCTTAACACCCCATTTTGGTGGGAGCAGCTGTCCCATATTTACATTCGTCACCATATCATACTGCTGCAAATCTTCGCGGCTTCTCTGGTTTGGCCCCTGTTCAATACTTCCAAAGCCAACGGTACTCCTCCTCCCTGTTGCCGAAATATTTGCAAAATCGGCAAGGTTACTATCCATACTTACCACTCCGGCCCAACCTCCCTGGTTTTTAAGGTCGGAAAGTCGAAGTTCATTAAACCATACTTCGCCGCATAGATCGGTGACCCCTTCAATATTGGTTCCGTTTTTCACCCCAAGCATTAGTAGCCTCACATTTCCAAAACTCGGATTTCCTTTTACTCCCAGTCGCAGGCGTCCCATTTCATAAGGGTCCTGGGCATCGATCTGCTCCAGGTCTTCGGTAAAGAAATTCAGTTCCAGGGAATTAAGTGAAGGATCTCCCAGAACGGCTGTTTTTACCTGCTGAAGAAGATCCAGGTTCAAATTCAATCGGTTTACCTCCGGCCAGATTTCTTCAGCTGTGGAAGCTCCGAATTGTGTAGCCGAAAGCGGAATTTCTATCTGGTAGAAATTATCAGTGAAATCAGTTCCTATTCTTACGAAAGCAACCAGCTGGCCATCCTTCAAAGCCCGCTGATTGACAAGGGATTCAGCATGAAGGAACATCTCCAAATTCTGATATTGACGCATATCGATCTGGAAATTTTTATACACTGCCCGCGCATCCTGTGGCTCAAGGCCGCAGACCTTTATCGATAATGACTGTTCATTTTGCCTGATACTCGTATTGCTTTCGTACAATTGTTCTCTTTGAACTCCCGGAGGCAGCACATACGGAATAGGCTGACGGTTCTCATTTTCTTCAATATTAACGGCATTTACTTCAAATAAAGTATTCGGGTTATCCTGTTGCGCCTCGTCTTCATAAAGGCTTCGTGTATAGCGGCGGTAATCGCCCCGAACCAGATCCATGGTACCAAATCTCAAAATGATGGGATTTCGAAAATTTGATAAAAACATACGCATAAAGCGGATGGATCGAAAATCGGAAATTCCCCCTTTTGAATCGGTAGGTTCAAAAATAGGCACCTTGAACTGAAGCCATCTTACCGGCATTTGCTGCCCATTGCGCAGGGTGGTGGTAAGCTCTTTTACATCGGTAATATATTCGTTGTTATCGATATTCATTCCTGGGAAGAACGGCACCTTATACTCAAAATAGCTGTTAATGGTATTCATGGTGTTATCCCGGTTCATATCTTCAGCCGTTGGAAGGGTTGTATTCCCACGGTTGGTATCTGATACCTGCGTGGGAGAGTTGCCCTCTGTTCCATTATAATCACGATACCTTTCCACGATATTTCCATCGCGGTTAAGAAAATACTCATAGTTATCGGCAGCAGGATCGGGGAAATTGGCAAAATCTGGGAACATGGTAGCTTCTTCTTCATCCAGAATTCCATCAAAACCAGCATCCTGCATCTTTCGCGCAGCTCCTTCGCTATCGAAAGCATAAACCAGCGACTGGTCTGCAGGAACTTTTCCAAAGGAAGTATTGATCACATTGGCCTCCCCCTCTCCTTCCGGAAGTCCGTTTTCATACTGCTTTCTTCCGTCTTTCAAGACATCTTCAGAAATATTTCCGAGATTGAAATTAATAGTACCGCCATTGCTGCTGGAATTCTCGGGATAAATATAAGGGTCCATCACCCAAAACTGAATGTATTCTACATTCGACTGTTCAAAATTAGTGGTATTGATGGCACGCATGATCCCTCCAAAATTCTTCTCCGGATTTGGCAAATTTCCATTTCCCGCAGCTGCAGGATTGAAATTATAAGGCCCTCGTTCATTTGGATAATAAGCCACATCCATTGTATAAACCACCTGTGGCTGACCCTGCACCACATCGGTATTAGGAAAGATCTCACTCATTGCCACGCGTCGCCCTGCATAGGTAGAAATATCAGAATCGGTAATTCCAGCGGGACGATTGTTGGTATAAAACACAGGATCTATGGTGTACCAGGACATTTTCGCTCTCTGGAATCCAGATTTCACATCTCCGTTGGCGAGTTCTCCCCCAAAACCAAGCGGTACGCTGGAAAGTTCCCAGCTCAACGGATTATTGATATCAATTGAAGTTTGAGCTGCTTCAAAATCATCGATATAAGTGGTCGCCTTGCCGTCAAAATCACTTACTGCAGGCGCACCCGGCAGCAAATAAGCAAATTCACCCCTTACAGAAACATTCGACTTCACATCGGTATCTATATTGGGGAGTTTATTTACCAGTCGGGTAAGAAAAGGGACCTCTGTGCTGTAATTAAAGTTTAGGCCAAAAATGGTGTTATTGATGGGCTCGTAGCTGTAATTTGCCTTTTGGGTAAGCGGTCTTTCCTTCAAATTTATAAAAGTACCGCCAATGAGGAAATTCTCATTAAACTGATGTTCTACATTAATACCTGTGAACCTTTTTGTTTGCTGCCCGAAAAGCGCATTATTTTCGGTGTTTACCTGTATGGGAATATCTGACGCCAATAAGGCTTCATCTAAAATCTGAACGCGTCCCAGCTCGTAATTCACTACATAATCTACACCTTCCTGAAGCACACGCCCCCCTGCTGTTACGGTGACTGATCCCGGCGGCAGGTTAAAACCTATCGGAATTCCCTCGACCTCAGCAGATTTATAACGGCCTTTCATTTCGAATTTATTCTTATCGGCTTCCTCCAGCTCGGCTTGTGTTTTAGTCGTCGTGTACATGGCACGGAAGACATATTTTTTCTGATTTTCGTTCCAGGTGGCAGGAAGTTCATATTCTTCACCCCCAGAATTCGGCGTGGGATCAAGTTTTTCGAAAAGATGTTTTCCGAAAGGCTCTACTGTGGTGAAAATAATATTCCCATTCTGCGGATCGATAGTTATCTGCGGCACATAATCAAAAAATCCATCCCCTTCTTTAATTGGGTCGTTATTGCTGTTCAATTGATCCAGATGGAAAACACGAAGCAGGGGCGTTTCACTTACATCTGCAGGCAGGGTGGTTCCTTCAACCGGTTTGATATAATTAAGTGGCTGAGGATCGGTATACAGGATATTCATTCTGAAATCTTCCCTTTCCAGCTGGTAGCCTCCAAGGCTGTAAATATTCTTCATCATCAAATCCCAAACCGGCTCATTAACATTGGTGATGGTACTTTTAAGCATTTTCACCACCAGGTTCTGATTTGCCCGAGGATTGGTGCCGGGCTGCGGATTTTGCTGCTGCTGTGTATTTGTAGAATTCACTCCGTCATTGGCGAATTCACCTACCTGGTAAACTTTTCCGTTAATGGTATACTGAAAGGCTACTGCGAGCACCTCATCATTGCTGAGTCGCTGGTTCAGGGAGATATATCCCAACTGGGTATTTAGTTTGTATTCATTTGGCTTTAACTGGCGTGCGGCCTCCAGTTTCACGTAATCGGTACCTTCGGTCACCAGTAAGCCGCTAAAACCATTATCTACCGTTGCTATGTCACGAATAGCCGGCGTGAGAACACTTTCACCGGGACCTGTGATCCCGAATGGATTAAAATCGTTATTGGTATTATCGGGGTATGCTCCGGCAGGAACGTTAAAAAATCCAACGGGGGGATTTGGCAATCCTATATTCCCCGGTACAGGAGATTCACCCAAATCCTGAATCGCCACAATATTACGCGTATCGGTAATATTCTGAATATTATTTGTGCGGTTGGTGATCCAAACCTGGATTCGTTTGATCTGTATGTTCGAGTTTATGAAAGGATAATTTTTTAAAGCCTCATCATAATGATCCCGGAAATATTGGGAAAGGAAGAAGTGTCTGTCGGCATCATAATCCAGTGCGAATTTTTCAAATTCTTCCACGGTGGCGCCTCCTTCCACATTTACCGTTCGTCTTTCGGATTTCTGTTCAGAAAATACCCCTGTAATCCTGGTTTTCCCAAACTGTAATTCTGTTTTAAACCCGAAAAGGCTTTGCGCACCCTGAATAAGAGCATTGTTGAGAGGCATATTTACATTTCCTACCTCGATCTTCTGTACAATATCGTCTTCATTGGGAGTGTATTCCAGTTTCAGCTGGTTCTCAAAATCAAAGGTCGATTCAGTATCGTAATTAGCCGTTATCTGAAGTCTCTTCCCTACCTGACCCAGCAGGCTTAAACTTATCCGCTGGTCAAAATCAAAGGTAAGGTTGCGACGGTTGCGTGGAGAAAACGCAGGGTTATCTTGTTTTGTAAACAGAAGCCCAAGATCCATTTCTACCGAACCCTGCGGAACAATATTAATTTCAGAACCTCCAAAGACACTTTCAAAAAAGTTACTATTCACATAGAAATCTGGTAAAAGATCTTTCCTGATTTCCTCGGCACCTTCCTTTCTTCCGCTTAGGGCATCATTCTTCAGTTTAAAATAATTCTGAATTTCCTCCTGCATTACCAGATCTTCAAATTCTTCAGGTGTAAGCATTAAAGGCAGGCCCAGTTCAAGATCACCAAGTTCCTGCTTATAAAAATAACGGTTAAGAATAGGGTCGTATTCGTATTTGGAAACAATACTTTCAGGATCGGGAAGGCTTATCTGCCCCAGAACGTAGCCGGTACGGGTGGAATCCTGAGGCGTTTGCTGTGCAGCGGCCCTGAAGGATATTACCAGTAGTATCAGGAAGCTGAGTTGAGCTGGTACCGACAGTTTCGAGTAGTTGTTCCTCAAAGTTTTTACAGCTTTTTAAGAGCCAGTTTTATAATTGATTCTACGGAAGAGCCGGGTTCCTCCTTCAAAATCTTCTCCACAACTTTACCGGCCTGGCGCCGGTTGTAACCCAGGATCTCTAAAGCAGATAACGCTTCTTCCCCGCCAGTATTGTTCGGAGAGGCCAAAACTTCAGTATCTCCCATCACTTTTAGCACCTTATCTTTTAGATCAAGAATAACACGTTGGGCAGTCTTTGAACCAATTCCTTTTACACTTTGAATAACCGCAACATTTTCACTGGCGATAGCTTCAGAAACTTCAGAAGGCGTAAGGGAAGAAAGCATCGTCCTGGCGGTACTGCTCCCCACTCCGGAAACCGAAATGAGCAATTTGAAGATCTCCCTTTCCGACTTGTCCATGAATCCGTAGAGCGTATGTGAATCTTCCTTCACCTGTAAATAGGTAAAAAGACTAATTGCTTCCGAATCGGGAATCAGTGAGAATGTATGAAGTGAAATATTTACCGTATAACCTACCCCGTTACAATCTATAACGACATGGGTAGGATTTTTTTCAATTAATTGCCCCTTTAAATGATGAATCATGAAAAAAACTTAGCTTCTGCATCAAATGTAGTAAAATAAACCAAAGTCAAAAATACCCTGCTGCTTTACTAACCCCCCTGGTAATTTTATTTTTTAGCTTTCTTTTCCTTTTCCTGGGCATCCACTACTGCGACTGCCGACATATTGACCATTTCCTCAACACTGGCACCAAGTTGCAGGATATGCACCGGTTTTTTCATTCCCATCATAATTGGCCCTATAGAATCTACATTATTAAGCTCTTTGATAAGCTTATAGGTACTGTTAGCCGAGTCAAGGTCGGGATAAATAAGGGTATTAACCTTTTTCCCCGCCAGTTTTGAGAATGGAAATTTGTTCTGCAGCATTTCCCTGTTCAGGGCAAAATCTGTTTGAAGCTCACCGTCTACTTTCAATTCGGGATGAAAACGGTGTAAATACGCCACGGCATCTTTCACTTTTCTGGCGCGCGGATCTTTAGAAGAACCAAAATTGGCATAAGAGATCATCGCAATCACAGGATCCATTCCGAAAAGCTGTACCGTTCTTGCGGTCATTTGGGCAATTTTAGCCAGGTCTTTTGCAGGAGGATCTATATTTATTGAAGTATCACTGATGAAAATGGGCCCTCTGGAAGTATTCATAACATTGGTTGCCGCCACACGGGAAACGCCTTTTGCCATTCCTATTAATTCCAGCATGGGTTTAACCACAGTTGGATAAGCCCTCGAATATCCTGAAAGCAGCGCATCTGCGTCACCTTCATTAACCATCATCGCCGCGTAATAATTGCGTTCCCGCATCAATTTTTGAGCGTCATATTTTGTAACACCATTGCGATGGCGGGATTCCCAGTAGGTTTGAGCATATTTTTCAAGCTGGTCTTTAGCTTCATCTGATTTTGGATCGATAATTTTAACATCGGCCTCAAAATCTATTTCGTTCATCAGTTCCTGAATCACATCTTTCCTTCCCAGTAAAATAGGAATTCCAATCCCTTCATCATTTACGATTTGAGCAGCTTTTAGAACATCCAGATGATCGGCTTCAGCGAAAACTATTCTTTTCGGATTTGTTTTTGCCCTGTTGAGAAGGAGACGTGTAATTTTATTCTCATTACCCATTCTTTCCAACAATTCCTCCTCGTATTTCTGCCAGTCCTGGATATCCTGTCTTGCCACACCGCTATCCATCGCGGCTTTAGCTACTGCCGGCGGCACTTTGGCGATCAATCTTGGATCAAAAGGCTTCGGTATAATATATTCAGGCCCAAAATTGAGACGGGTTTCTCCATAGGCGATATTGACCTGTTCGGGAACCGCTTCTTTAGCAAGCTCGGCAAGGGCTTTCACCGCGGCCTTCTTCATTTCCTCGTTGATCTTGGTGGCTCTAACATCAAGTGCTCCGCGGAAGATAAACGGAAATCCGAGTACATTATTTACCTGGTTAGGGTGATCACTGCGGCCTGTTGCCATGATCACGTCTTTTCGCGTTTTCATCGCCAGTTCATAATCGATCTCCGGGTTCGGATTTGCCATAGCAAACACGATGGGTCTTTTAGCCATGCTCTTCAGCATTTCAGGAGAAACGATATCGGCAATGGAAAGTCCGATGAAGACATCAGCATCTTTCATCGCCTGGTCAAGAGTATCTATTTTTCTTGAAGTCGCAAATTCCTCTTTTTCTTCAGAAAGATTATCGCGATCTTTCCGTATCACTCCTTTGCTGTCAAGCATCACGATATTTTCGGCTTTTGCTCCAAATGATTTATAGAGCTTTGTACAGGAAACGGCCGCCGCTCCGGCACCACTTACCACAATCTTCACTTTTTCGATCTTCTTCTTGGCAAGTTCCAGCGCGTTTAACAATGCAGCTGCTGAAATAATAGCGGTACCGTGCTGGTCGTCATGCATCACCGGAATATCCAGCTCGGCCTTCAGGCGACGTTCTATTTCAAAAGCCTCGGGAGCCTTGATATCTTCCAGGTTAATACCTCCAAAAGTAGGAGCGATATTTTTAACCGTTTCTACGAATTTATCGATGTCTTTAGTATCGACTTCGATATCAAAAACGTCTATATCGGCAAAAATTTTAAATAGCAAACCTTTACCTTCCATCACGGGTTTGGAAGCCTCGGGACCAATATCTCCCAAACCAAGCACCGCAGTTCCGTTAGAAATTACCGCCACCAGGTTTCCTTTGGTAGTATATTTATAGGCGTTTTCTTTATCTTTTTCTATTTCCAGACAGGGCTCGGCAACGCCAGGAGAATATGCCAGTGATAAATCGCGCTGGGTCGCGTATTTTTTGGTGGGTACAACTTCTATTTTTCCAGGTTTTGGTTTGGCGTGATATACCAAAGCCTCTCTTCTCTTACGCGAATTATTGCTCATAATTTCCATTTTTGGCGGATAAACAAAGGTAGTAAGGCTGAAGCTAATTAGAAATCTAATCTTTTAAAAAGCGTATATTTCTTTTCAAGCCTTCATATTTGGTCCTTTTCACAGCAGATTTCCTAAAAATCTCATTGAAAGTCTCCCGTGTGATCTCTTCCCAGTCTTTTTTATCATTCTCAAGCAGCTTAGGATGTGGATCAAAAAGCGGCTCATTATGAGATTTGGAAAAGCGATTCCAGGGGCATACGTCCTGGCAGATATCACAGCCGAACATCCAGTCTTCAAATTTGTCGCGATAGGAACCAGGCAGCTCATCTTTTAATTCAATAGTAAAATAAGAGATACATTTGCTGCCATCTACCCGGTAAGGCTCGTAGATCGCATTGGTAGGGCAGGCATCAATACAGGCAGTACAGCTGCCGCAATGATCGGTCACCGGAGTGTCGTATTCCAGTTCAAGATCAACGATCAGTTCAGCAATAAAATAGAAACTTCCTACCTGCTTTGTAAGAAGATTGGAATTTTTGCCAATCCAGCCGAGTCCGCTTTTTGCCGCCCAGGCTTTATCAAGAACAGGCGCGGAATCTACAAAAGCCCGGCCATGTATTTCCCCAATTTCATCCTGAAGAAAACTCAGCAGGCTCTTTAATTTATCTTTTATAATGAAATGATAATCCCTTCCATAGGCATATTTGCTGATCTTATAAGAATCTTCACGCTGAAATTTTTCCGGATAGTAATTCAGCAAAAGGGAGATCACCGATTTGGAGTCAGGAACAAGTTTGGTTGGATCCAGACGCTTATCGAAATGATTTTCCATATAGCGCATTTCACCATGCCTTTCTTCAGAAAGCCATTTTTCCAGTCTCGGCGCTTCTTCTTCCAGAAATTCGGCCTTTGAGATACCACAAGACATAAAGCCGAGGCGTTTTGCTTCGGCTTTGATTAGCCGGGTATGTTTTTGTTTCGTATTCAAAATCTCGTGACAAAGCTATTCATAATACTACAATTATCTATTTCAGGAGAAAAATAAACCCTTCAAAATTTTGAAGGGTTTTGAAATATAAAAATTCCATCAAAATAACTCTTAAGGAAGGTCAAAGTTTAAATGAGCAAAAACACCGTCTTTGTTTGCCATTCCAATCCACGCATGAAGTGTCCATGCCTCAACATCAGCATTATACTCCCACTCATCAGCATCACCAATAAAACCTTCTGGTGGCAGACCAGGATTATCCGGATCGGGGACGAAAACGAGATATTCCACAGCTACGAACTTCATGCCTCCCTCTCCATCTGGGGCATACAACAACATTTCTGGCTTATCAAACTCAAAAATGCCATCGGCATAATCCATATTGAGATAATGATACCCCATATGAGCCCAATAATCGGTAGCCTGAATACTCCATCCTTGAGCCATTCCAGCCTTAATGTTGTGAAAAGATCGCGACTTTTGAGTGAGCCAGTCTATCTGATCCTGCCAGGTATCAAAATGAACTGGAGCTTTAAGATCCAATTGCAGTAGTTCTTCGTCATTAGCTGGCTCCGTGCTACAGGAATAAAAAAATAATAAAGTCAACATTGCTAAATTGCCAATTACTCTGTTCCAGAGCCATCGGCCAAAAAAGATTTTGTCTTTCATAATTGTGAATTTTTGGTTAGAACATTTCTGAATGCATTGCGTGTTTCACACCATCCAGTATGCTAATACAATGTAGCTTTAACCTGTTTTAAAGCATGTAACAAAAAATTCAATTACTTGTACAAAAAGTTCATAATACCAAACTTTTAATTTAGATATTCGGAAGGATGAATATTAAAATGTTTCTGAAAGCATTTTGTAAAATATGAAGGGCTGTTAAATCCGCTGGCGAAGGCTGTTTCCGCGACATTTTTTTCAGTTTTCATAAGCTTTTCCAGGGCCTGATGCAATCTATATTCCCGAAGTACGCGGTTAAAAGAATGGCCGGTGGTCTCTATACAGCGGCGGTAAAATTGGGATTTGCTCATAGACATGGTGTTTAGATAATCCTTCATTTCAAAAAGAGGATTCTGCCAGTTATTGTAAATTACTTCAATCAGGCTTTTAAGGAAATTTTCATCGGCTTTTGAAATACATCGAACCGAAGGAGAGTTTAAAAGTGTACTATTTTGAGCACTTTCCATCAAATTAGTTACAGTATGAGATACTATAATATTACTACTGTTTTCAAAACAACAGATAAAACGGATAAACCGCAGGGTATTCTCAAATAATCCAGGATTTTTTTCTACAGGCTGCCCTGCATGAATACCAATCTTCAAATCAATTTTTTCAAGATCATTGTGGAGAAAATTCTGAATATCGATGGCGCAAATTACCGCCTGAATGGCTGAAGTAAAAGTGGCCACGGTTACGCCCTTTCCACTCTCGGCAGCCATTCCGTTGTTTTTTAAGATCTGATGTTGCGAAACTTTTTCAAAGGCATTTAAATATTCCCCGGCCTTCTTTTCCCCCAGTTCATGCACCAGCCGCTGCCGATCTCTAATTCTAAGCATCAGAAGAACTCTGAATGCAGGATCATTAAAAACCTTTATTTTTTGATCTATCATGTAGTCTACTACCTCGGGATCATGTATTCTTCCCAAAAATGCCTTGATCACCCTGCGATCTACTTCAATAATTTCATCTGGCAGCTGTTTATGACTGTTTCTGTGCAATTCATAAACCGCTTCCTTACTGGGAGCATCTACTAAACAATAAGCGTTTCCTCTTTCCTTATCAAACCAGTAGGTTAGGCACTTACAATCGAAATCTCCCTGAATTTTCAGGTCCATCTGGTGGGCCATGGCAATATCTTCGGCAGTTAAGCCCTGGCCGATATGAAGATCCATAAAGACTGGCATGATATAAAGAAGTTAGTTAGATCAAATACCAATATACTGAAAATCAGTATTTAAATTTATTTTCAATCGGAAATAACATAAGGGATAAACAGTAAATCGGGTGATGGTGATTTTTGATGATGATGACCCTTATCTAATATAACCTCTTAAAGTTAACGCGTTGGTATTGCTGAAAATGCCACAAATTCTCCAAATTATTGAAATTTTAGACCAGACTTGTTTGTGTACTATCAAGTTCATTTTCAGGTCAAGCCTCTCCACCTAACAGAAATTCAGCTATTGAAATTCCATGGCTAAAAAACTTAGATATTTTACTTCGTTCTTGGTCAACCTGACATGTTTTTGGTTAATCAAAAGAAAGTTCCTCAATAGTCTTCTTAAACACCCGGTTTTTAAAGAATTAAAAAAAGAAATAATTAGTAGAATTTTTCAGAATTCTAATTTCCACTACTATACAATTTAAAAAACCGTCTAAAATTAGTGAGACGGTTTTTTCTGATTGGTTAATTGAATTCCACTTTAAGAATTTGCCCCACCGGAGGACCAAAACCAGCATTTGAAATATAAAGAGCTCCCTCTGGACCAAACGTCATCCCAGTGGGAAAGGTTAGATTGTCAATAATTACATCCCTGGAATGATCATTATTTAACCTAACCACTCTTCCTGTACCAGGAGCCGGACCATTATCTACCGCTGAAGTTTCCAGCACATACATTCTGTTTTGAGCATCAAAAGCTACTCCTAAAATCCCTGTAAAATCTTCTGCCCAGATCTTTACCTCTCCATCGGGAGTTACTTTGAAAATTTTTGAACTACCTTTAACCAGCGGAAAAGTTCTTAAATTGCCCACATAAAAATTGCCGTGGAAAGCAATTGAAGTAGGAACATTATGTCCATACTGAGCCGAAAAATCAAGTACGCGTGTGATTGTTCCATCGGTGGTAATCTTAATTAAATCGCCACGGTTTGGCTCAACGGAATATAAATTTCCTCTAACATTAATGAGATCATAGAGAGTTCCATCCGGTTCAAAATCATCTTCCTCTGGAGCAGCAACAGGATTGTTGGCTAAGTAATCGCTAATATTC
The DNA here is from genome assembly GCF_003024155.1 of Christiangramia fulva. Classification (NCBI taxonomy): domain Bacteria; kingdom Pseudomonadati; phylum Bacteroidota; class Flavobacteriia; order Flavobacteriales; family Flavobacteriaceae; genus Christiangramia; species Christiangramia fulva. The sequence goes on along the minus strand of NZ_CP028136.1, from coordinate 1,856,566 downwards.
GCCACCACAGACCAGCTTCCGTCGTTATTAACCTTTATCACCGAAGTTGGATAATCAGGATTGCCATGAGAACATCCTGCGTCGAGCAAAGCGTAAAGTTGATTTTCAACAAATTCAATATCTGCAACTCCCATGGTAAAACCAAGAGCATTCACATCAGAAGGCAATTGACTTACAAGATTAGTAATTACACCGGCAGGAGAAATTTTCAGAATAGAAGAAGTATTTCCTCCAAGATAGGGCCCAACCGGAGGAATCACCTGTTCGCATGAAGTTAAAAGAGTAGTTCCTCCCGTTCCGGCACTTGCTACATACAGGTATCCGTCAGGTCCAAACTTAAGACCGCGTGGTGACGGAATGTTAGATGCAAACTCGGTAACCGTGACGTTTACATTTCCTTTTTTATCAGTTGGTACATTTCCATGTAAAGAAACTGCTTGAAGTTCAGGAATGTCAGCAACACTTTCCTCTTTAGAACACGAAACCAGGAAAGTCAGGAAAAAGACGAGACTCACAAGGCAGACTTCGTTTGTGATTTGAATGTTAAATTTTTTCATTTTAACCTCTATTTTAAATTAATAAATACATTTAATGTGAGGGCAGTCATTGTTAGGAGCAGTTAGGATTTGTATTTGTTATCACACAATCTTTTTACACTTTTAAGGTCTAATAAATTTATTATAACCTTTTACTCACCGATAGAAAATAGGTTATTTCACTTTCAATTTATTAAAATGCGGAAATAGGATTACTGTAAAAATCAGACAATTAAAGAATGCTTTCCGGAGCGTCGAGATATTTTTCCGTAATGGGAATTATATCCTCCCGAAAACTAGAAGGGGAAAGAGAAACTTTTTTCTTAAAGTCATGTGCCAAATGAGCCACATCATAATATCCGGTTTTAAAAGCAATTTCAGATAAGCTTAATAATGGATTTCGATGAATAAAATTAATTACACTTACAATTTGCCATATTTTACAATATGCCTGGGCAGATAGCCCCACTTTTAGCAAAAACTTTCGGTTAAAATTTCTTTCACTCATACAAAACTTAGCTGACAGTTGTTTTATGGTTAGCTGTCCACCCATTTTCCGAATAAAATTTACAGCATGATAAATTGGATCTTGAAGATACAGGCGTCGGGGAGGTAAAATTTTTGCAAGTTCCTCTTTCAAGTAAGAATTATCGAAAGAATGGAACATTTCATTTTTTTCAAGGTATCGCAGGGTTCTTCCATTGTTCTCCAAAACATTTGAGATTTGTATTTGCCTATCCACAATTTCACACATAGGAATTTTTAGAAAATAATATCCTACCACAGGATGTACTTTCACCGCATATCCTTTTCCCATACCATGTTGTTCAAAATGAAGAGAATTTTCTGATAATAATCCGGTTATATAAAGAACATTCGTATAGCCTGAAGTTTTGTGGTAATTTAAAAATCGGCATTTAAAATCTTGACCTGTATATAAATTGAAAACGAGATACCCAATTCTTGGAAAAAAGGTACGGTACCAACCTTTTATAGAAGTTTCAATGATGGAATACGGAATTTTATATTCTCCAATGGAATTAATCCCGGCTCCAAATTTGAGATGAATGCCGGATGTTTCATATATACCCGTTTGCTGCAATTTCTCCACAGAGAATAAGTCTTAAGTGACTATTTTACAAATAGATAACCATAAATATACCTAAAGAATTCTAGAAAATAATCTTTATTTCTCAAGTTCTATTCATAAACTTCAGAAGTGCATTCTTCGGCTTCAGAGTAATTAAAGGTTTGATCTCAATCTCATCTTTGACAGGTAGAATGGTATATTTTGAAATAATTTCCTGAACCGCAATGATCATTTCGAACATGGCGAAATTATTGCCTATACATTTTCTGGGGCCCGCGCCGAATGGAAAATATTGTGAAGAATATTGTTTCGGATTTTCAGAAAATCGCTGCGGGAGGAATTCATCAGGTCGCTGCCAAAGATCAGGATGCCGATGAATTTCATAAATGGAAAACAATAAATTTGATCCCGCCGGAAAAAATTTCCCGTTAAACTCATCATCCTCGATATTTACCCGGTCAATAAAATAAGCTGGCGGAAACAGGCGCATTCCTTCTTCTATTACCTGCTGGGTAACAGGTGAATTTGTAACAACAGCCATAAGATCTTCTGAAGCCTGATTTTGAGTTTCCTCAAAAATCTTATCCTGCCATTCCGGATTTAGCGCCAGTAGCTGGGAAATAAAACTCAGGGCATTAGAAGTGGTTTCATGGCCGGCGATAAACAACACAAGAATTTCATCTATTAATTGCTCATCATCCATAGAATTACCATCATCGTACCTCGCTTCCAGGAGCATATCCAGCAAATCATCATATTTTTCATCAGACCTGCGCCTTTCATCAACAATTTTTTGCAGAATTTGCCTTGATTCCCGCGTAAGCTTCAGATAATGTTCAATTTTTCCGCTTATTTTAAACCACCAACCCAGATAAGGCTGGCGAAGTTCCCGAACGAGCATCTTTTGAGCCGATTCGGTAATGAACTGAAGCCGATTGATCTCTTCCTGCGTCGCGGCACTGCTAAAAAGAGATTTTACTACTGTTTGAAATGCGAGATCATTAAAAAACGGAAAAACATCAAAAGTTTCATCAGTTTTTAACTTTGGAATCTCTTCTAAAATTGCCTGCTTGATGGCTCCGAGCAATTTGGCGAGTTGTTTTTTATGAAAGGCCGGCTGAATGAGCTTGCGCTGTTTTCGCCAGTGTTCACCATCTGACGTTAGCAATCCCCTGCCGATATATTTCGCAAGATCTTTAGTCTGAATTGTTGATTTTATATAGTTCTTTTGGTTCTTCTGAAGCACATATTCAGCGAAAGCAGCATCCCTCGAAAAGATCACCGATTTACCGATGCCAATATTCAGCCGGAAAGTATCACCTTTTTCTTCAAAATTCTCATGGTGAAAGGGAAGTGGATTTTTAAGAATATTAGCTGAATGCTTAAGAAATTTGGAAAGTGGAACTTCGGGGATATTATTTTCTTTTTTCATGGATAATTCATTCTGCTTTATTAAAAGCTGATACTTCAATTGTCACATTGAGCGGAGTCGAAATGTGATAACCAAACCCGGCTTCGACTCCGATCAGCCTGACAGAAATAGCAAACTTCTTCGTTTCTAGAATTACTTCGAAATATTTTATTTCCACATTGCTGTCACATTGAGCGGAGTCGAAATGTGATAACCAACCCGGCTTCGACTCCGCTCAGCCTGACAGAAATAACAAACTTCTTCATTTCTAGAATTACTTCGAAAAATTTTTATATCCACTTTGCTGTCACATTGAGCGGAATCGAAATGTGATAGCCGAACCCGGCTTCGACTCCGCTCAGCCTGACAGAAAAAGCCAACTTGATCTTTTCTAGAATTACTTGGAAATATTTTTATGGTGAGTTTCATTTTTGCATTCCGATAAAATTTTTATTCTATCAAAATCACCTTTTACCAAAGCTTCTTTTTTAGCTCTAGTCCATCCTTTTAATTTCTTTTCAAAGTATATAGCTTCTAGAACATCATTGAACTCCTGTTGAAATTCAAGTTTCAGAGGTCTTCGCTTAAAAGTATAACAATTACGATTAAAACCGGTGCTATGCTCTATTATTCGTCTGTCCAAATCATTGGTGATTCCGATATAATAAGAATTGTCCGCACATTTCAATATATAAACATAATAACTCAACATTTATAGAATAGTTTAGGCCTCAACTGATTAAAATTTAAATGCACTTTGCAGTCACATTGAGCGGAGTCGAAATGTGATAATCTAAACCGGCTTCGACTCCGCTCAGCCTGACAGAAAAAGCGAATTTCATTTTTTCTAGAATTACTTCGAAATATTTTTAAATGCACTTTGCTGTCACATTGAGCGCAGTCGAAATGTGATAATCCAAACCAGGCTTCGACTCCGCTCAGCCTGACAGAAAAAGTAAAAATCAGCCTAAGCTTTTTGATTTACTGATCGAACAATCCTCCCTGGGAACTTCCTTTTATTCGACCTAAATGTTTATAGGCATGTTCGGTTACTTCACGGCCTCTTGGAGTTCGATAAATAAATCCCTGCTGAATAAGAAAAGGTTCGTATACCTCTTCGATGGTTTCGGCACTTTCACTAACAGCCGTCGCAAGAGTTGTAATTCCCACCGGACCGCCTTTGAACTTATCTATGATGGTAGAAAGAATTTTATTATCCATTTCATCCAAACCATGCGTATCAACGTTTAAAGCCTTGAGTCCAAATTGGGCAATTTCGAGGTCTATTCTTCCGTTGCCTTTGATCTGGGCAAAATCGCGAACCCGGCGCAGCAAAGCATTTGCAATTCGGGGTGTTCCGCGGCTTCTTCCGGCGATCTCTATGGCGGCATTTTGATCTATTGGAACTTTAAGGATCTCGGCGCTTCTTTCAACAATCCCTGAAAGCAGTTCGGTAGAATAATACTGCAGCCTGCTGGAAATACCAAAACGAGCTCTCATGGGTGCGGTAAGCAGTCCTGAACGAGTGGTAGCACCGATAAGGGTAAACGGATTAAGATTAATTTGAACCGTACGCGCATTAGGCCCTGTTTCGATCATGATATCTATGCGATAGTCTTCCATAGCAGAATACAGATATTCCTCCACAATGGGGCTCAATCTATGAATTTCATCGATGAAAAGGATATCCCTTTCTTCAAGATTGGTAAGTAAACCGGCAAGATCCCCGGGTTTATCCAGGACAGGCCCTGAAGTTACTTTGATACCTACCTTCAATTCATTGGCGAGAATGTGGGCGAGAGTGGTTTTTCCTAATCCCGGAGGACCATGAAACAGCGTATGATCTAAAGCTTCACCCCTCAAGTTTGCGGCCTGCACAAAGACCTGCAGGTTCTCCAATACCTGTTCCTGGCCCGCAAAATCATCAAAACTTAAGGGACGCAGGGCACGCTCTATATCAAATTCTTCAGGAGAATAATTTTCTCCCGTGGGATCCAGGTTCTCGTTCATTAGTATCAATTCTTAACCAGGGTGAATATAAGAAATAAAAATTCAATTTTTTTCAGGAAAGCGGCTGATAAATTAATCAAAAAAGCCCTTTCCGTGTGGAAAAGGCTTTCAGTTTATCCTATAATAAAGCTTTTAGTGATTAAGCTCCTCTTCGTTTTCCTGTAAAGGAACGGTCTGCGGAATAAAGTCCTGACCTTTGATCACATATTCGCCATCTTCATTTTGTTTTGAATAGTCGTAAGGCCAACGATATACTGCAGGAATTTCTCCCGGCCAGTTCCCGTGAAGGTGCTCAACAGGGGTGGTCCATTCAAGCGTATTAGATTTCCATGGATTCTGAACCGCTTTTTTACCATAAAACATTGAATGGATGAAATTGTATAGAAATACAAGTTGTACCAGTGCGGTAATTAGTGCAGCTACAGTGATAATCACATTTACATTAGCAAAGTCGTCAAAATATGGGAAATAAGTGTTGGTATAGTAACGTCTTGGAAGACCGGCAATACCAATAAAGTGCATTGGGAAGAACACTCCGTAAGATCCTACGATGGTAACCCAGAAGTGAACATACCCCATGTTCTTATTCATCATTTTTCCGAACATCTTAGGGAACCAGTGGTATACACCAGCGAAAAGACCGTAAAGTGCAGAGATTCCCATTACCAGGTGGAAGTGAGCCACTACGAAATAGGTGTCATGAACGTTGATGTCAAGGGTCGAATCCCCGAGGATGATACCGGTAAGACCTCCGGTGATGAAGGTAGAAACAAATCCGATAGAAAATAACATTCCGGGATTCATTTGCAGATTACCTTTCCATAAAGTAGTAATCCAGTTAAAGGCTTTTACCGCAGAAGGAATAGCGATCAATAAGGTTGTAAAAGTAAAGACCGATCCCAGGAATGGGTTCATTCCCGAAACGAACATATGGTGGCCCCAAACAATAGTTGATAGAAACGCAATCGCTAATATTGATGCTACCATCGCCCTGTACCCGAAAATAGGTTTACGGGAGTTGGTAGACATAATTTCAGATACAATACCCATTGCAGGAAGTATAACAATATAAACCTCCGGATGTCCAAGGAACCAGAATAGGTGTTCGAATAAAACCGGTGAACCGCCATGGTGATTTAATACTTCTCCCTGTATAAATATATCACTTAAGAAGAATGAAGTTCCAAAACTACGGTCCATGATAAGAAGTAACGCAGCTGAAAGTAATACCGGGAATGATACCACCCCGATAATAGCTGTAACAAAGAACGCCCATACGGTAAGCGGAAGCCTCGTCATAGACATTCCTTTAGTTCTAAGGTTGATCACCGTTACAATATAATTCAAAGATCCCATCAGAGAAGAAGCGATGAAAATAGCCATGGAAACCAGCCAAAGCGTCATACCTGTTCCCGAACCGCTAATCGCCTGCGGAAGGGCACTAAGTGGCGGATAGATCGTCCAACCGGCCATCGCAGGACCTGACTCAACAAATAAAGAGCTGAGCATGATCACACTTGAAAGGAAGAACAACCAGTAAGAAATCATATTCAGAAAACCGGAGGCCATATCCCTCGCTCCAATTTGCAGCGGAATAAGAAGGTTACTAAAGGTACCACTCAAACCTGCTGTAAGCACAAAGAATACCATGATGGTACCGTGAATGGTTACCAGTGCAAGGTAGATACTGGGAGACATTACTCCATCTGGAGCCCATTTTCCCAATAGCACTTCAAAAAGCCAGAAAGAATGCTCAGGCCATGCCAACTGGATACGGAAAAGAACAGACATCGCTATCCCGATGATCCCCATGATAAGGCCGGTAATAAGATACTGTTTGGAGATCATCTTATGATCCTGGCTAAATATATATTTAGTTATAAAAGTCTGTTTATGATGATGTCCGTGATCCTCGTGATGATCGTGTGCCGGTGCGTTTGCGATTGCTGCTGACATATCTTTAATTCTTTTTCTTAAAAGTTATTCTTGTTCTTCTTCTACGTTAATATCCTCTTTCATCGACTCCTGACTGTCCACTCCCTTTGTGGCAGGAGTTTCCCCTCCTTCAGCGGTATCTTCAGGACGGTCAACATTTTCACTGCTTTTTTCCATCGTACTTTCAAAAGTAGGCTGTTCGGCAAGCCATGCCTTGAAATCTTCTTCAGATTCCACGATGACTTTCATCTGCATATTAAAGTGACCCTGACCGCAAATTTTATTACAAAGTAAGAAATAATCAAAACCATAATCATCCAGCGGAGCTTCTCCATTGGCAGCAAGTTCTTTACTTCTTTCTTTACGAATTTCATTAACGATTTCAACCTTTTCTTTCATATAATCGCTTTGGCGCATTTCTTCGGTCGTGATGGTTGGGGTAAAGCCAAATTGGGTAACCATCCCCGGTACCACGTTCATCTGGGCCCTGAAGAAAGGAAAATATGCCGAATGCAAAACATCCTGAGAACGCATTTTGAACAACACAGGTTTATTAACCGGAAGGTGAAGCTCAGTTACCACTTTATCATCCATGGCATAGGCATCAGATTCATCAACCCCAAGCTGGTTCACGCCTTCAATAAAACGAACATTAGCCTTACCAAGGGTATTATCCTCGCCGGCATAACGTGCTCTCCAGGCAAACTGATATGCATAAAGCTCCACAACCATAGGGTCATCATCTTCATTTAAATTCATGATATCACTCCAGGTGAAGAGACCGTAAATAATGAGTCCGGCCAGGACAATTACCGGAATGATCGTCCAAATGAATTCAAGTTTATCATTATCAGCATAAAATATAGCTTTTTTTCCTTTTTCTCCCTTATATCTATAGGCGAAAATATGAAGTAATCCCTGTGTAATTACCTGAACGAACATAATGATGGCTATCGAAACGAACATCAGGGTATCGTATTGCGAGCCATGTTCAGAAGCCGCATCAGGCAAATAGAATCTTCCGTAATTCCAGAAACAATAAATCATTAGAGCATAAAAGAAGATCACAAATCCAAGCATAAGTAAGGCCTGTGTATGATTATCCTTGTCATTTGCCACCTGCGAAGTATCTTCATCAGATCTTCTGGATAATTCAAATATCTTGGAGATCTGCCATCCTGTAACTCCCAGAAGTGCTAATACTATGATTATTAAAAATACGGTCATTTTATAAGTTCTTCTTTAAACAATCAATCTTTATTATTAATAATGGTAATGCTCGCTTTCCTTAAGGAATGGATTATTCTTAGGAAGCAGCTTCAATTTTCCAAGACCGCTTCCAACCACGATGATGAAAAGGCCAAGGAAGAAAAGCAGTCCGCCAAATTCAGGAAGGCCAAAATACCAGTTTGGACCTACCGTTGACGGCATTACCAAAAGGAAAATATCTATATAGTGACCTATAAGAATAATGGTTCCCGCGATTAAAACAAATAAAGGAACACGCTTATAATCACTGTTCATCAACAGCAAAATTGGGAATACAAAATTAAGAATTAACATTCCGAAGAATAGTAAATTATAATTTTCAATTCTCATGGTAAAATAAGTGACCTCTTCAGGAATGTTCGCATACCAGATGAGCATAAACTGTCCAAACCAAAGATAAGTCCAGAAAATGCTAAATGCGAACATGAATTTTGCAAGATCATGAAGATGGCTGTCATTTACAAAAGGAATATATCCGCCTTTTTTAAGATAAACAGTAACCATTGCTATCACGGTAATTGCAGAGACAAAAAGGCTGGCAAAAATGTACCATGCAAAAAGTGTACTGTACCAGTGTGGAGTCATACTCATAAACCAGTCCCAGGACATCAAAGATTCTGTAATGATAAAGAATACCAGGAATCCTACAGATGCTTTAAAAAGTTTTCGGTAAGGACGGTAATCGTTAGCCGCAACTTCTTCCTGGCGATCAGAATATTTTCTTGCGAAAAACCGGTAAAGGTTCCATCCCAGAACATAAATAATCGCCCTTATCAAAAAGAATGGGAAATTTAGATACCCCGATTTTAACTGAAGGATCTTATCTTCAGCAACAAGTTCTTCATTCTGCCATGGGAAGAAATGAGTTCCTGCAAAAATTACGATCAAAAATACAATTATCGATCCGGGAAGAAGGTAAGCGGTAATTCCCTCGATAACTCTAAAAAGTACGGGGGACCAACCTGCCTGTGCAGCATATTGAATCGCATAGAATACCAAAGCTCCAAGTGCGATCATGAAAAAGAAGAATGCAGATACAAATAGCGCAGACCATGGTTTGGTTTGTAACTGGTGAAGCAGATGTTCGTAGTGTGCTTCACTATCGGCTTCATGCGCTCCTTCGCCAGCCACGGGATGGTCTACTTCCTGGGTGGCATCGCTTCCTTTAATTCCGCGTCCGGCAGTTTCGATGTATCCTTCTTCGTTCATGTTGGCGGTGGCTTCATCATGTTCAGCCTCCTCACCATGATGCGATTGTGCCGCCATCATTTCCTTTACCTCTTCTACATTATCTGGAGCATCGAGAAATCCGATCACCAGACCAATGAGACCCACAACCATTAGAATGATTGCAGTTATTTTTAATTTACTAGGTAACGTATACATACTAATAGATCGATATTAAAGCTTTATTCTTGGTTAGCTGGTTCGTTATTCAACATCAGGGAATCCTGGGCTTCTTTTTTTACCGGCGCCCTTGACGGAATAAGGTTTTCCTTGTTGCTTTTGGCGCTTTTTTCAAATGCTCTTGCAGGTTCTCCGTTTAATTTATTCTTAAGGCTCATCACGTAATGATCAATTTGCCAACGTTCTTCAATGGAAGTCTGTGAGGCATATGATCCCATATTATTCAGCCCATAATACATAGCGTGGTAGACACTGCCTTCGGTAATATTTCTTCCTGCATCATTATATGCAGGTACACCTAATATTTTTTCGCGTTCTACCAGGATGCCTTTTCCATTTCCCTGATCCCCGTGACAAACTGCACAATAAATGGTATATAATTGCTTGCCTTCATTCAGGTTTTCCTCGGTATATGGAAGCGGATTCTTAAGGTTTTCGGCGGCTGCGGTACGACCTTCCATATCATCCTGATATTGATAAGGCATCCAGCCACGGGGAATACTTCCCTCTACAGGTAATTTCGCTTCCTGTTCATTTTTAAAAACAGGATAAGCCCCATAGGTTTCATACCCAACCCCTACATACATATCGGGGAAATACTGGTAATTTCTTTCATCTTTATCTGCACAGGAAACAACCAGTCCCGCAAAGAAAAGAAGAATTAAAGATTTATGAAATGAACTTGTCATCAGATCTAGTTATTTTCAATTAGTTTAATTTCAGCGGCTCCGGTATCGTAAAGGAACTTTGTCATTTTATCCACATTATGATTGCTCGCATCGATCTCCACCATAAAATGATCATCTGTGGTCCTAATATCTGGATTCTCTGGTTTCTTGAACGGCCACAATTTACTTCTCATATAAAAGGTAATTACCATAAGGTGAGCGGCAAAGAATACGGTTAATTCGAACATGATCGGGATGAAAGCCGGCATGTTTTCATAAAAATGGAAACTGGGTTTCCCACCAATATTCTGAGGCCAGTCCTGGATCATCATAAAATCCATCATGAGCACCGCTACGGTAAGTCCAACAAGTCCATATAAGAAAGAAGTAATCGCGATTCTTGTAGGAGCAAGACCAACCGCCTTATCCAACCCGTGAACCGGAAAGGGGGTGTATACCTCTGCGATATGATAATGCGCTCCCTTGATTTGCTTAACAGCCTGCATCAGCAAATCATCATCTGAATAAATAGCGTGTATTAACTTTGAAGCCATCTTAATTACTTGTTTTTAAGTTTTGTTGCCTGAGCCACCCAATCTTCACGTTTTTCAGCATTTGGAAAACGATCGATCAGCTCATTTAGCAATTCGAAATCCCTTTCTTCCAGTTTGCTTACCTGGTCAAAAGTATAAAGACCAACCTGGTGAAGACGTTGCTGTAATAAAGGACCAACAGCCTTTAATTTGGTAAGGTCACCGGCTTCCTGAGTTTTGGGATCATAAACCCCTACTCTGGAAAGCATTTCGTCAAGACGCTCTTTCTGAACCTCGGAAAGAGTGATCGCATCTGCATTTACAGTGTCTTCATGTTCCGGATTTTCCTCATCAAACTGTTCGGTAAGGTCTTCCCTAATATTTGAAGCTGGTTCTTTGGCAGTTGGATCAGAATCTACATGACTTACCTCATCACCATGTTCAGCTCTTAACTTCTTATATTTTTCTCCTGAAGATTTCAGGATGGTTTTTACTTCAGCCTGTGCAATTACCGGGAAGGTACGTGCGTATAACAGGAACAATACAAAGAAAAATCCTATGGTCCCTATAAATACTCCAATATCCACAAAGGTTGGTGAGAACATGGCCCATGAAGAAGGAGTCCTTCCGTGGCTAAGATCTACTACGATAATATTGAAACGCTCAAACCACATTCCCGTATTAATGATCAATGCAACTACAAAGGTCCACATAATATTTCTTCTGAGTTTCTTAACCCAAAGACTAAGCGGCACAATAAAGTTACAGGTGATCAGCGCCCAGAATGCCCACCAGTAAGGCCCTGTTGCCGCACCCCATGACAGGTACGTATAATTTTCATACGGACTTCCTGAATACCAGCCAATAAAGAATTCGGTGATATAAGCAACACTTACTATACCCCCCGTAAGTATAATTACCTTGTTCATATATTCAATATGAAGCACGGTGATATAGTCTTCCAGGTTCACCACTTTTCTCATGATTAGCAATAGCGTTTGCACCATGGCAAATCCCGAGAAGATCGCCCCCGCAACGAAGTATGGAGGGAAGATCGTGGAGTGCCAGCCCGGCACTACAGAAGTGGCAAAGTCAAAAGATACAATGGTATGTACAGAAAGTACCAGCGGTGTGGCAAGACCTGCAAGTACCAAAGATACTTCCTCGAATCGCTGCCAGTCTTTTACACGGCCACTCCAGCCAAAACTAAGCAGGGTGTATATTTTTTTCTGAAAAGGTTTGGTAGCACGGTCCCTGATCATCGCGAAATCCGGAAGCAAACCTGTCCACCAGAAAACAAGGGATACCGATAAATAAGTTGAAATAGCGAATACGTCCCAAAGCAGCGGTGAGTTAAAGTTTACCCACAATGAGCCGAACTGGTTCGGGATTGGTAGCACCCAATAAGCCAGCCAAGGACGCCCCATGTGAATAATAGGAAACAGACCAGCCTGAACTACCGCGAAGATTGTCATTGCCTCTGCTGAACGGTTTACAGCCATTCTCCATTTTTGACGGAACAACAGAAGTACTGCCGAGATCAGCGTTCCCGCGTGACCAATACCTACCCACCAAACAAAGTTGGTGATATCCCAGGCCCAGCCTATGGTCTTGTTCAATCCCCAGACCCCGATTCCGGTAGATACCGTGTATATGATACAGCCTAATCCCCAGAGAAATGCCACAAGGGCGATAGAGAAAACGATCCACCAGGATTTATTCGCTCTTCCTTCAATAGGAGCAGCAATTTCCACACTTACATCGTGATACGACTTATCTCCTGTTACTAGAGGCTCTCTTATAGGCGCTTCGTAATGTGACGACATATTTATTTGCTAATTAATTTTTAATTCTAATTTTAAGATTCTGCGGCATTTCTCACTTTGGTCTGGTACACCACATTTGGCTTGGTTCCCAGGCTTTCCAGTAAGTGATAAGACCTGTCATTATTTTTTAATTTCAGGATTTCAGAATCCTTATCGTTAATATCTCCAAATTTGATAGCGCCTTTATCACAGGCATTTGAACATGCTGTATAGAACTCGCCATCTTCAACCGGTCTTCCTTCACGTTTGGCATCAAGAATGACTTTTTGCGTAAGTTGCATACATAATGAACATTTTTCCATCACCCCTCTTGAACGAACGGTAACATCAGGATTTATAACCATTCTGCCAAGATCGTTGTTGAAGTTATAGTCAAATTCATCATTCTGAGCATATCTGAACCAGTTGAAACGACGCACTTTATAAGGGCAGTTATTGGCACAATATCTCGTACCCACACAACGGTTGTACACCATCTGGTTTTGTCCCTGTCTTCCGTGAGAGATGGCAGCCACAGGACATACAGTCTCACAAGGAGCGTGGTTACAGTGCTGGCACATTACCGGTTGGAAAGCTACCATGGGATTTTCATCTGAAGGATTTTCCACCACAGAATAACTGTCAAATGCACCTCTTTCTTCCAGTTTTCTTTGTTCTTCCTTGAAAGTATCAGCAGCTGAATAATAACGGTCTATACGCAACCAGTGCATATCACGGAATCTTCTAACTTCCTCCTTACCAACTACCGGTACATTGTTTTCTGAATGACATGCGATCACACAGGCTCCACACCCGGTACACGCATTAAGATCTATAGAAAGGTTAAAATGATGACCTATCTCTCTGTTGAATTCTGTCCAAATATTAGCGTTATCTGAATCGGTAGGAATTTCAACATGATTATAACTAACCTCTGGCATGGCATTCCACTCTTCCTTAGGTTCGTTATTATAGGTTTCAAGAGTTGTTTCTTTGATAATATCATCACGGCCTGCCAGTGTATTCTGAAGCTGAGTACATGCAAATTCATGCATTCCATCGGCTTTTTCAACAATTACATTCTGGAAGGATTTGAAATTCTTATATAAAGGGAAGGCGTTTACACCTACCTGCATTTCCTGCTGAATAGCTTCACGCTTTCCATATCCAAGCGCAAGGCCAATAGCTCCTTTAGCCTGGCCCGGCTGAATGATCACAGGCACATTTTTAACAACAACATCTCCTAATTTGATATTGACATATCCTCCGTTAAGAGCTCCGTTGGAAACTGTCACGTTCTCAACACCTAATTTATCGGCATCGACGCGCGACATCAGTACATAGTTATCCCAGGTCGTCCTGGTAATAGGATCAGGCATTTCCTGAAGCCATGGGTTGTTGAACTGCTGCCCGTCACCCATAGATACTTTAGTATAAAGCACCAGCTCCATGTTTCCGCCTTCTTCAGTCTGAGAAAGATTTCTCACAGCCGAAGTTTCAGAAATTTCAGGAATAGAAGAAGTGTTTTCAGTCAAAGCTACAGGACTGGAACCTTTAAAAACTCCGTCATGCAATGCAAGATCCCATCCTTTACCTGAAAGATGGCCAGACCAGGTTTCCTTCAAATAATCGTAATAAGAGGTATCATTACCAGTCCATGTTAACAAACATTCCTGGATCTGTCTTGTATCAAAAAGTGGCCTGATTGTAGGCTGGGTAAGGGCAAACCTGTCTGTAGTGAACTGCACATCACCCCAGCTTTCCAGGTAATGAGGCACTGCCGCGACATATTTTGTAAGGCTGGCAGTCTCATCCTGCTTAAGAGCGAAGGTAAGTGTTGTACCCACTTTTTTAAGTCCTTCTTTGAACTCTTCAGCATTTGGGAGGCTGTAGGCAGGATTCACACCGGCGATCAAAATAGCTCCAATCTGCCCGTTGTTCATATCCTTCACCAGCTGCTGTACTTCTTTTGAATTTCCCTGCCGTGTAAGGCGAGGCTTTTCAGTATTCATCACTTCACTTCCCAGCTTCTCGTTGATAGCAAGAACAAGAGTCTGCGCATTTTCATCAGGAATTCCTGCAACCACAACTCCTTTGCTACCTGCTTTTCTAAGCTGGCTTGCAGCTTTTACCACCGCATCATCAATATTTGCAGGAAGGTCACTGGTAGACTGCCCTCCAACAATATAATTATAAAGAGCAACAAGTATCTTTTTTTGCTCCGATGGAGTTACCGGAAGGCGTTTATCTGCCTTAGCCCCGGTAGTAGTAAGATTTGATTCAAAATGGATGTGGCGGGACATTTTCCCGTCATTCGGAATTTTACTTTTCGCATAGCTAACGTCATATCCGCCTCCCTGCCAGTCTCCAAGGAAATCGGCTCCAACTCCAACGATCACTCCGGCTTTTGAAAAATCATAATCTGGAAGTGCTCTTCTTCCATATTTAGCCTGAAAAGCATCTAATGCAGCATCTTCAGAAATAGTATCGTACACCACGTGACGCACGTTTCCGTATTTTGAAGAAAATTCGTTTATTATTTTGGAGGTTGAAGGGCTCGCGAAAGTTTGGGTAAGAAGAACGATCTCGCCATTTACCCCACTAAGAGCATTTTGCACCTCCTGGTTAAACTCTTCCCATGAAACATTTCTGCCTTCTATCATAGGTCGTTTAACGCGCTTGGTATCATACAAAGACAAAACTGAAGCGTTCACCCTCGCACTTCCGGCAGCTTTGAAATCGGCCAGATCGTTTGTTTCGATCTTTATAGGTCGTCCCTCACGGGTTTTTACCAGCACACTGGCAAAATCAAAACCATCAGCGATTGCAGAAGCATAATAATTTGGCTTTCCGGGAACGATTCGCTCCGGCTGAACCACGTAGGGAATCGATTTCATCACCGGTCCCTCACAGGCTGCAAGCGATGCAGCAGCGGTACTAAAGCCCACATACTTCAGGAAATCCCTTCTGGTGGTTTTAGAAGACTCCAGCGAAGATTTATCTCCAAGAAATTCATCTACCGGAATCTCTTCAGCAAATTCCTTATGTTTGAGCGTCTCAACAATAGAGCTATCCTTTAGCTCGTCAACACTTTTCCAGTATTTTTTGTTTGATGACATATATAATAAAATGTTTACTTCTTTAATTATTACCCGATAATTTCAGGATTTTAGTAGTGGCACTTACCGCATTCAATAGATCCCATTTCGGCGGCTGTAAGCTCTTCTACTCCATATTTTTTAGATAATTCTTCGTGCATTTTCTTGTAGTAGTCATTGCCTTCCATACGAACATTTGTTGTT
Organism: Christiangramia fulva; assembly: GCF_003024155.1. Lineage (NCBI taxonomy): Bacteria > Pseudomonadati > Bacteroidota > Flavobacteriia > Flavobacteriales > Flavobacteriaceae > Christiangramia > Christiangramia fulva. The sequence goes on along the minus strand of NZ_CP028136.1, from coordinate 1,840,600 downwards.
CTGTGGCAATTCACACACCAGCCCATGGTAAGAGGAGCATTTTGATATACAACCTCCATTTCCTGAATAGGGCCGTGACATTTTTGACACTGTACCCCGGCAACAGTTACGTGCTGTGAGTGATTAAAATACGCAAAATCAGGAAGGTTATGTATCCTTTCCCATTTCACCGGTTTTTCATCACCCGAATAAGTTCTGGTTGAAGGATCCCATCCGGTAGCATTATATAATTTAGCGATCTCGCCATCATAATATTCTTTAGAGAAATCTTCAGTTGCAGTTTCGGGAGCCACTTCAGCGATTGCCTTATGACAGTTCATACAAACATTCAACGAAGGAATTCCTGAAGTTTTGGAAGTTCTTGCAGAGGAGTGACAGTATTTACAGTCAATCTGGTTGTCACCGGCGTGAATTCTATGGGAGAAATGTATAGGCTGGATTGGCTGATAGCCCTGGTCAATACCTACCTGCATCATAAATCCGTAAGCGAAATACCCAACAGCCAGCAGCACTATGATTGTACTCACAACTAATAGGAACTGATTTTCCACAAAAGCTTTCCAGATAGGTTTTCTTTTTGGTTTTTCAGGAAGTTGAATTCCGGAGGCTTCAGCAAAATTCCGAAGCGTCTTATTAACAAGGAAAAGAATCACCAGGAGCACAACAAGTACGAAAACAAGAATTCCCAGGATCACATCCGTTGAAACTCCACTTCCGTCCTGCGCACCGGCCTGGGCATTTCCAGCACCTGTCGCGGCTGCTTTAGGTTCCGGTTTTGGCTGCTCTACATAAGCGAGAATATTATTGATATCCTGATCGCTTAGCTGCGGAAAGGCAGGCATCGCCGTTTGATTAAACTTCTCATAAATCGCATTGGCATCAGGATCACCTGAAGCAATAAGGGCAGCCGAATTATGCACCCACTTATGGATCCAGTCAAGGTTCTGGCGATCGGTCACTCCATGTAATGCCGGCCCCACCATATCTGAATAAGGTTTATGACAGGAAGCACACAGCGTGTTAAATAAATCTTTCCCGGCCGCAGAATCTCCAAGCTCAGCAGTTCCGGCACTCTGGCCTTCTACCTGGCCTCCAGACTGCTCCTGTTTCTGCGCAGCAGAATCACCTGCCGCCTGCTCCTGAGAGAAACCCGCTAATGTAAAAGAAATTAAAAATGCTACGCTTAAAAGTAGTTGTCGCGAAGTTGAATGGCGGTAATTCACCTTTTTCATATTATAAGTTCGATTAACGTCTAAACTTTGGTACGGTTTTTACACTCAGTATTTTAGGGACAAAAACCTAAAAAGGTACCTTTAAATTCGTGCACAAAAGTAATACTTATGAACGATTTTCGGTATGTTACAGAAGTGTTAATCATTAATTTATATTTGTTCTAAATAATAAATTCTATCCTGTTTAAGTTATTTAATTTTACATTTGTCAAAAGCTGAAATTATGAATAAAAAGAATCTCTTTTATACCATTTCCCTTTGTATTTTTTCCCTTTTCATTACCCAAAAGATGTTTTCCCAACAGGGAAATGCTAATATCCAGCAAAGCGAAAAGATCGAAAAACTCATGGAAGTAAAAACCGAATTGAATAAAAACAACAAGATTGGTGATCGTTATGTAATTCAGCTTTTTTATGGGGATAATGGCGAAGCCAATGAAGTGAAAAAAAAGTATGATGAACTACTTTTTGAATATCCTTCGCAAATTGTTTATGAAGCCCCGAATTATAAGGTTTGGGTAGGAAATTTCAGGAGCAGGCTGGAAGCTGACCGTGCCCTGCTTATAATAAAGGAAAGTTTTCCCGCAGCATTCATCCCTAAACCTCGCAGAAAATAGAACGTATTTTAAAACCTTCCAGGTTTCAAAAACCTGGAAGGTTTATTATTTATAACAAAAAAAAGCGGCTGATTTCCCAGCCGCTTTTTATTTACTATATCAGTAAGTTTATTTCAGTGTTTTCTTGACCTCAACTTCTCTGAATGCCTCGATCACATCACCTTCTTTGATATCATTATAGTTCTTGATCTGGATTCCGCAGTCATAACCTTTAGAAACTTCTTTTACATCATCTTTAAAACGTTTCAAAGAAGCCAGTTCTCCGGTATAAACAACTACTCCATCGCGAATAAGCCTTATTCCGGCACTGCGGTAGATCTTACCAGAAGTCACCATACATCCGGCAATGGTACCGATCTTGGAGATCTTAAAGGTTTCCCTGATCTCTGCCGTACCGGTGATCTCTTCCTTAAGTTCAGGAGAAAGCATTCCTTCCATCGCATCTTTCAGGTCGTTGATCGCATCATAGATAATTGAATATGTTCTGATATCGATCTCTTCCTTATCTGCAACCTGGCGGGCATTTCCGGCAGGACGTACATTAAATCCTATGATGATTGCATCTGAAGCGGAAGCCAACAACACATCACTTTCGGTAATTGCTCCAACTCCTTTATGTATGATATTCACCTGGATCTCTTCCGTAGAAAGTTTCTGGAAACTATCGGTAAGCGCTTCCACAGATCCATCAACATCACCTTTAAGAATGATATTAAGTTCTTTGAAATCTCCAAGGGCGATTCGTCTTCCAATCTCGTCCAGGGTGATATGGCGCTGCGTTCTAACATTTTGTTCACGCTGCAACTGAGTGCGCTTTGAAGCAATGTCTTTGGCTTCGCGCTCATCTTCCATCACCTTGAATTTATCACCTGCCTGTGGCGCCCCGTCAAGACCAAGTATGGAAACAGGTGTAGAAGGCCCGGCCTCTTTAACCTCTTTTCCGCGTTCGTCATGCATGGCTTTAACCTTACCACTATGGCGGCCGGCAAGTACATAATCACCGATCTTCAAAGTACCAGATTGTACAAGAATAGTGGCTACGTATCCGCGACCCCTGTCAAGGAAGGCTTCTACTACAGTACCGTTGGCAAGTTTATCGGGATTAGCCTGAAGCTCGAGAATTTCAGCTTCCAAAAGAACTTTTTCAAGCAATTCTTTTACTCCCATTCCGGTTTTTGCTGAAATATCATGAGACTGGATCTTACCTCCCCAATCTTCTACAAGAAGATTCATATTGGCGAGTTTTTCCTTTATCTTTTCAGGATTCGCCGTTGGAAGATCAGATTTATTTATTGCGAAAACAATAGGCACTCCGGCGGCCTGAGCGTGAGAGATAGCCTCTTTTGTTTGCGGCATTACATCATCATCTGCAGCGATCACGATAATCGCGATATCAGTTACCTGGGCACCACGTGCACGCATAGCGGTAAAGGCCTCGTGACCCGGCGTATCCAGGAAGGTGATCTTTTGTCCGCCTTCGAGTTCTACGCTGTAAGCTCCAATATGCTGTGTGATACCACCACTTTCACCGGCGATCACATTTTCCTGACGGATATAATCCAGCAAGGATGTTTTACCGTGGTCAACGTGACCCATAACGGTAACTATAGGAGCTCTTGGCTCAAGATCCTCAGGATTTTCCTTAATTTCTTCTTTTTCTTCATCAATATCGGCAGTAACGAATTCAACATCATAGCCAAATTCTTCAGCCACAATTGTCAATGTCTCAGCATCCAGACGCTGATTCATGGTTACCATCATCCCAAGGGACATACAGGCCGAGATTACCTTGGTAACCGGCACATCCATCATGGTTGCGACCTCGCTAACGGTAACAAATTCGGTTACCTTTAATACTTTTTCATCAGATTCCTGTTGTGCAAGATCCTGCTCAGAACGTTGCCTGTGCTGGTCTCTTTTTTCCCGGCGGTATTTGGCGCCTTTCCCCTTGCTGGATTTTCCCTGAAGTTTTTCAAGGGTTTCCCGAACCTGTTTTTGTACTTCTTCCTCAGTAGGCTCTTCTTTGGTGATTGGCTTACCTCTTTTACGGCTTCCTCTCTTGCCACCTCCTGGTGCGCCTCCGCCTTTTACATCTTTACTAATGCGACGACGACGTTTCTTCCGCTTGTCTTTTTTGTCGTCTTCATCAGATTTCTTTTCTTCTTTTTTCTTTTGAGGTTTTTTAAACTGGGATAGATCGATCTTCTTACCTGTAAAATTAGGACCGTCAAGTTTGGTGTATTTGGTCTCAATTTTATTAGACTCCTCAGCGGGTTCTTCCTGCTTTTCTTCTTTCTTTTCCTCTTTTTTCTCTTCGGCTTTTTCAGGAGCTTTTGCGGCAGGCTCTTCTTTCTTTTCTTCTTTTGCTAAAGGTTTTTCCTCTTCTTTCTTAGGCTCCTCTTTCTTAGCTTCTTCTTTCTTAGGCTCCTCCTTGGCAGGTTTTTCCGGTTTTTTATCCAGGTCTATTTTTCCCACCGTTTTTGGCCCTTCGAGCTTGGTACGAGAACTTACAATTTCCTCTTCTTTTTCCTTCTCCTTCTCTTTCTCCTTCTCCTGCTTTTCCCTTCTTTCTTCTTCGGCTTTACGCTTTTCTTCAATCTCTTTACGCAATTCCTCCTTCTCTTTCTTGCGCTCCTCACCCACTTCTTTAGAAGCTACTTTTTTACTCTTATCGGTTTGGAACTCATCAGAAAGCACCTCATAAATCTCTCCCGAGATCTTTGTGGTGGGACGTGCGTCTATCTCGTATCCCTGGGAAGTAAGATATTCCACAGCTCTGTCTAACGAGATATTGAACTCACGTAGAACCTTATTTAATCGCATTGTTTTCGCTTCTGCCATAAATTGCCCTCTAAATTAACCTCTTTTAATTACTCTCAGGTAAATTAAAATCTTATTATTATGTTATTCTTTTATTCTTCGAATTCGGCCCTTAGAACCGCTATCACTTCGCGGATGGTCTCTTCTTCAAGATCGGTACGTCGAACGAGGTCATCAACATCCTGCTCCAGAATACTTTTTGCCGTATCAAGGCCGATCTTTGAAAATTCCTCTATCACCCAATCTTCAATCTCATCGGCGAATTCTTTCAATTCAACATCTTCTTCAACTCCTTCGCGGAAGACGTCTATTTCATATCCCGTCAATTGTCCTGCCAAACGTATATTATGTCCGCCGCGGCCAATTGCCTTGGAAACCTCTTCAGGTTTTAACATCACTTCAGCTCTTTTGTTTTCCTCATCAAGCTTGATAGAAGTGATCTTTGCAGGACTTAAAGCCCTGGTAATGAACAGCTGTTCGTTATTGGTGAAATTGATCACATCAATATTCTCATTACCAAGTTCACGAACAATGCTATGAATTCTTGAACCTTTCATTCCCACACAGGCACCTACAGGATCAATCCTGTCATCATAAGAATCTACAGCCACCTTGGCTTTTTCGCCAGGCACTCGTACCACTCTTTTAATGCTAATTAAACCGTCAAAAACCTCGGGAATTTCCTGTTCGAATAATTTCTCAAGGAAACCGGGAGCGGTTCGGGACATGATGATGGTTGGTTTATTTCCTTTTAATTCCACGCTTTCTATGATCCCTCTTACATTTTCTCCTTTTCTGAAGAAATCGGAAGGAATCTGGCGGTCTTTTGGAAGCACGATCTCGTTGCCTTCATCATCAAGTAGAATGATGGCCCTGTGCCTTATATGATGAACTTCTGCAGTATAGATCTCTCCTTCGAGTTCTTTAAACTGCTTATAAATATTAGTATTGTCATGCTCATGGATCTTAGAAATAAGATTCTGACGCAGGGCCAGGATCGCTCTTCTTCCAAGATCTGATAGCTTTACCTCTTCTGATACATCTTCGCCAACCTCAAAATCAGGCTCAATTTTTCGGGCCTGGGTAAGGGAAATTTCCCTGTTAGGATCTTCTACTTCACCATCGGCTACCACGATCCTGTTCCTCCAAATTTCCAGGTCGCCTTTATCAGGGTTTACAATAATATCAAAATTATCGTCTTCTCCATACTTTTTCTTCAAAGCATTTCTAAAAACATCCTCTAAAATAGCCATCAACGTAACACGATCGATGAGTTTATCGTCTTTAAACTCTGAGAATGACTCAATCAACGCGATATTTTCCATATCAATTCGAGATTAAAATGTTATTTTAACTTTTGCTTCCACAATTTCAGAATAAGGCAACACGACCTCTTTCTCCACTGTGATCTTCCCTTTCCCTACCGGCTTGGGTTCCCGGGCTTTCCAGGAAAGTTTTATTTCATTATCATCAGCCTCCAAAAGCGTACCCTCAAATTTAGCATTTTCGGTCTTCACCTTCAGCCTTCGGCCGATATTCTTTTTATATTGTCTTGGCATCACCAGCGGCTCAGAAACTCCGGCCGAGGTCACTTCGAGAGAAAAATCCTCTTCATCCCTGTCGAGATTATGCTCAATGGCGCGGCTTACTGTAATACAGTCGTTTACAGAAACCCCTTCATCACCGTCCATCACAATTTTAATATGATTGCCGGAGTTAACTTCGAGACTTATTAAAAATAAGGAATTATTCTCCCGGAATACCTTCTCTGCTAACTTTTCTACCTTCTCCTTCAGCATAGATTTATAAAAAGAGGGGACTTATGTCCCCTCGCTGCCCTTTTTAAGTTTCAACGGTGCAAATATAGCAATAATTTCGAAGTATAAAAACCTGATAATAAATGAATTTTTCTTCGTAGTTTTAATAGTATATTCATCTACAAGCTGTTACCCGTCATGAAAAACATACTGGTTCCAACCGATTTCAGCGAGCAGGCTGAAAAAGCCCTCAAAGTGGCCGCACAACTCGCCCGGCGTTTTGGCAGCGACATCTATTTACTTCACATGCTGGAGCTGCCTTTACAGCTCGTTGACCCCGTGAACGGAAGCAGCCAGAACCTTCCTGAGGCTATATTTTTTATGAAACTCGCGCACCAGCGTTTTTCCAAACTTATGGCCAAACCTTATCTCAAAGGAATAAAAGTTCACGAAACTGTAGAATTTCATCGTGCTTTTGACGGAATCATGGAAATTAGCAAAGAGAAGAAATGCGACCTTATCGTCATGGGCTCTCACGGAGCAAGCGGCTTTAAAGAAATGTTTATTGGCTCCAATACCGAAAAGGTGGTGCGCCACTCTCAAATTCCCGTCCTGGTGATAAAAAAAGAGATCGATACCTTTAAAGTAAAGAACTTTATTTTTGCGACCGATGCCAATGAAGAACACAAACATACTTTGCGAAAAGCCATAAAATTTGCCAATACCCTCGAAGCAAAACTGCATTTGCTATTCGTAAACACTCCTAATAACTTTATGACCAGCGAAGAGGCCAATAAAAGGCTTCAGAAATATTGCGGAGAAAATCAGGAAAATTGCCAGTTACATATTTATAATGACATTAGTGTGGAAAAAGGCATTTTGAATTTCGCCAAAAAAATGGACTCGCAATTAATCGGGATCAGCACGCATGGCCGCAAAGGCCTGGCCCATTTCTTTAATGGGAGCATTAGCGAAGACCTTGTAAATCATGCCAACAAACCCGTGGTAACCTTCAAGATCTAAAGAAATTGTTTTAAGGCACCGCTTCTTATGCACTTCCAGAAATAGTTCCAGAAAGACCGGGTTTTATCCCTTTTTACACTAATATCCTTATAATTGGCTTCTTTATTCAGAGCTTTATTATTAACTAAAAGATTGGCCAGACCAGAGATTATTTCTTTTTTATTCCGACTCTTTTTTTGCAGCACTTTTACCTTGAAATTTTTGTATTCCAGCCTCATATCACCATTGGCATTCTCATCATCGCCGTAGAAATTAAAATACATATCAAGAATTTCACCGCTGGCGACCACATTCATCGCCGGCTTCAAAAATTCATTTATCTGCTCGGCCTTTAAACGTCCCATCGAGCCCGAGATCTGGAAATGATCCTGTTTATCGCTAATATCAAAATCCCAGTCTACATCTACAGGCGCAGTTTTCATAAAATCGGTACGCACATCTATATGGGTTTTCGGAAAATCTTTGCGTTGCAGGCCTATGTTGGTGATATTAGCCATTTCGGCATTCATATTCGAAAATTGCAGTTCGCCCGGCTGAGTCGCATTTTGTAATTTTTCCTGATACTGCAAATACATCCTTCGCACCACCACCGAATCCATTCCCAATTTTATTGGCAAATTCCTGATCATCTGGCTGTACATGGGTTTAAAAGTGGTATCATCAGGCTGCAGCTTATCCCGGTAAATCTTAAAATCTACTCCGGCAATACGTGTTAACCGGTCTTTGATCTCAAATTTTGAATTTTCATACTTCCAGTCGAGATCGTTTAGGATAATACTGTCGATCACCAGGTCATACCGGTCTTTTTCGGTTTGTAAATGTTGCTGAAATTCTTCTTTATCATATTTAGGAATAATTCGGAAATCTCGCACCACTAGACTGCTGTCTTCAATGGCAAGGGAAGCAAGCTGAAGCGTATGTCTTTTTCCTAAATTGAGAAAAAGGGTATCAGATTTTAGGAGCGTTAAATTATAGGAAAACGGAATAGTTTTTTTGGCAGTTGTTTTATTCACGTCGATATCTTTCATTCTGACCTCTGTTAAGCGCGTATGAAATTTTGCTGAGCTGGTATCTTTTTGGAAAATTGTCAGTACTGCATTCTGGATTGCCAGATCTTTTAACAGAATATGATTTTTGAATTTAGATTTTCCGGCAGAAGAAGAATCGGTTTTTTGGGAAGTGGAAGCTGGATAGATTTTTATAACCGGATTGGAAATATCAACCTTATCGATAATAAGGTTTTTGTGAGTAATATATTCCCACAGGTGAATATCCTTCAATTCAACTGTGTCAGCCTTTATGGATTTATTTTTAAAATGAAATTGAGGATTGATAATTTCGGCATTCCGGGCGAGTAATTTCACATCCACCTTTTTATAATCTACCCTTGCCCTTTTCAGATTGTCTTCCAGGCTTTTCTTTATTTTGCTTTCAGCAATATTATTCAGAATAAGCAAAGCAAGCGCAAGTATCCCGAGCGTTATCAGAACACCAACGGCAATTTTTTTAGATGTTTTCACAGCTTTAGATCGATTGGTTTCCAACCAATTTACAATTCAGAGTGATTTTCAAATAGAGTTTAAGATTATTTAACTTAAAAGCATATAGGGATTCCCGGGTCGAAGTTAAATTTTCGTCAAACTTGATTTTTTCCTTCCGGGCGAAGGTTTTTCAGCAGTATATTTGACCAAATATCAAAACCAGAAATGTTCCTAAAAGCAGCTCTTCAAATATTATTTCTTGCAGCCGAAATCTTCCTTGGTTTCTATAGTCTGCTGTTGAGCGACAGCCTGCTTATGAAGTTCCTATTCTTCGCGGTGACGGCTGGAATCATTGCTTTTATCATGGTCAAACTCATCAATAAGATGACTCCTGAAAATGATGATTATTTGCTCGATAATGAGGAACAAGAAAATATGTAGAGTATTGAGTAAAAGTTAAAAGATACTCTTCAGAAACATTAAATATTCATCGTATCTTTTTCTGTCAAAAAAATTGCTAATTGCTAATTGCTAATTGCTAATTGTTTATTGTTAATTGATAACTGCTAATTGTAATGCGGCTGATCTGTCTTGCCGACACTCATAACCTTCATCATGAAATTCCTATTCCGGAAGGAGATATTCTTATCCACGCCGGAGATTGTACCGATGGAGGTACCTGGAATGAAACACGGGATTTCCTGAACTGGTTTTCCTCGCAACCCCATAAGTATAAAATACTCGTCCCGGGGAACCATGATTTCTTTTTTCAAAAAAAGGAAAATCTGGAAAAGATTCCGAAGAATATACACCTTTTAATAGACAGGGGAATGGAGATAGAAGGTAAGAGCTTCTGGGGTAGCCCCATGATTCCCGGGAAAGCCGGCTGGGCTTTTAACCGTGAAAGGGGAGCTGAAATAAGAACACACTGGGATCTAATTCCCAAAAACACCGATATTCTAATCACCCATACCCCTCCCTACGGAATCCTGGATGAAATTGGTAGCGGCATTAAATTAGGCTGTAAAGAACTGGCAGAAAAGGTGAAAAAAGTTCAGCCAAAACTGCATTTGTTTGGCCATATTCATCATTCTGCAGGACAAACCTCTTATTTAGGAACGAAGTTTTACAACCTCTCGCTTCTTGATGAGAGGTTCAGGATCATGCATGATCCGTTGAACCTGGTACTCTAGTGTAAAATTCCTCTTAACAAATTTCAACACAAGGTTAAAAATTTATTAATCAGTAAAGTATTACATTTTTTTTAACAGCATTTGTGGTGTCTAGTAGTAATTTAGCCCCGATGATAATGTCGAAAAAAAGAGCAACCTATGAATAGATTTACTACCCCGGAGATACTTGATGAAGTTAAGAATCTAATTTCTTATAGTGTGCAAAACAGAAATGAAGAGAATTTCAACTTCAAAACCATGCATCGTGCCATCGTCAAAAGATATTTTGAAGCCAGGCACGTGAACATTGATTATGAAAAGCAAACCATCGATCTTAAATTGCCGGTGGGTGAAAAGAAATATACCAATATTACTTTTGAATGTCAGGAACTGGAAAGGTTTCTAAGATCTTGTTTGAAAAAGGATGAGAAAAGCCTTTTCTTTTACCAGAACCTGCTTTCACAGTATAATGTAACTTCGGCAGCCTAAGAAAGTACAGTTCAACTAACTGCCTAAAAAAAGCCTTTGGATTTTTTCCAAAGGCTTTTTTGATGTTGAAGGATTTTTTAAATTACCAATTGAGAATGGAAAATTGATAATTGAAATTTAGCTATAAGGCTTTTGGAGTTCAGAGTTCAGAGTTTGGAGTTTTGAGTTAAAAAAAATTAAGGCGGGTAATAAATATCCTGAATATTGAATCCGGAATTTTGAATCCTGAATCCCTGTAGGCGTAGTCATTTCGAGCGAGCCCCGCGGATTCGGGGCGACGAGAAATCTCATTCACTTTTACTAGAAATTCCTTTATAAATTGCAGTTCTAACTTTGAGATTTCTCACTCCGCTTCGCCTACCTAAAGGCAGGCAGGTTTGTTTCTCCCTAGCGAAGTCGAAGGATCCACGATGGGAAAAAGAAAAAGATTAATTTTTTAACCTGGAGCTCTTTTAAATAATGTAGTTCCAACCTTGAGATTTCTCACTCCACTTCGTTTCGTTTCGAAATGAAAGTCTTCCCTTTAATACGTGGAGTCATTTCGACAGAGTCCCGAGGATTCGGGGCGACGAGAAATCTCATTCACTTTTACTAGAAATTCCTTTATAAACTGCAGTTCTAACCTTGAGATTTCTCACTCCGCTATGCTTCGTTTCGAAATGACATTCCTGAAAGTCATTTCGAGCGAGTCCCGAGGCTACGGGACGACGAGAAATCTAATCTTAGAAACAAAGGCCTTGTTGCCAGTTTCGAATGCCTTACTTTGAGATTTCTCACTCCGCTACGCTTCGTTTCGAAATGACATTCGTTTCGGTCTTTTCGACAGAGTCCCGAGGATTCGGGGCGACGAGAAATCTCATAATTTATTACCCGGAATTCTTTTAAACATTGCAGTTCTAACCTTAAGATTTCTCACTCCACTACGCTTCGTTTCGAAATGACATTCGTTTCGGTTATTTCGAGCGAGTCCCGAGGATTCGGGACGACGAGAAATCTTTATTACTGGTGATAATTGATAACTGATAATTGATAAGCCTCTAACCATCTAATTTTCTAATTTTCTAATTATCTAATGATCTGATCCTCCAATCCCCTGTTAGAACCTCTTTTCCAGCCTCACACCCGCCCCAAAGATCGGCTCGGCAACATTCGAGAATTCTGTCCCCAGTTGGATGGAGAGATTGAAAGGTCTTTGAAGAAGTCCCATTTCGTAATTAAGGTAAAGCTCATTCCTGTCGGGCTCATAGTAGTTAAAATACCTGCCTTCTTTATGAACGTGCGAGATAAGAAGTTTATAGGGATAGCTCACAAAGTAATTGCTGAAGCTCCCGGCAATACCAATATGATGAGTCAGGAACTTATTGCCGACTACCCGGTTTGCCTTTGCACTGTAATCAAAAAAGGGCGCTCCGAGGATGCGGTTATAATAGGTCCAGCCCGACCTGAAAGTATCGTTGTTGAAGTAATCACTGGCGATGGCTTCATTCAAATGATTGCTCTGATTGCGGGTGTAAAGGAAATCATAGTGGATATCGGAAACCAAAGCCCGTTCTTCAGCAAAAGAAAGATGGAAACCATATCGTCCATCGGGAAAATTCCCCAGCCTGCTTCCTTTTCGGTCCTCAAAGATACTGTTGTAAGTAAAGTTAAGATCAAAATCATTATAATGTTTTGAAACCTGAAGTACATAACTGCCAATATGATTCCCAAGTGCTATATGCTGTTCGGTTTCATTGGAATCCCGGCCTCCGGGCAAGGCAAAAACGATACGTAAATAGTCATCTTCGAAGCTGGCCGGCTGTTCACCCTCTGAAATTGAAGTTCCTCCCCATTGCGCGTAATGATTTATTCCCAGCTTCACCTGAAAGTCTTCTATACTTCCATACACCAAACTTAAAACCTTGTGGTGAACAAAACTGTTCTTCACCCATCGGGGATCGTCCAAAAAAGACTCGGACCATTCGAACTCAAATCCAAATTTTTCTGTAAGATAGATCGTCCTTAGCGAGTTAAAGCTAACACCCCAGAGTGGCAAGGCATTATTAGACCAGATGATGTTCTGGTTGGTCGCAGAGATCCCGTTAAAGAAGTTCCTACGTCTTATCCTTCCAAAATTGAGTTCATAGAACTCATTATACAATCGCAGGTATAACTCATGGGGAATAATTTCATCCTGGCTATTGTTGTAGGCTAGATTCGCTTTGGCTTCAATGCTGAAGCCGGAATAGGTATAATAATCTACTCCCAGACTGGAGTAAAGCAGAAAATCGGAATTCTTATCTATGATCCCTTCCTTATTGGAATAGAACCAGAAGGTAAGTTCGGGTTTGGAAGAGACAAAAGCCGAAGTCCCAATTGCGCCGGAAACCTCCACCTGCCCGTTTGCGGACCCGATTAAAAGAATAAACAGCTTCGATATTATAAACCTGTAAGATCTCAAAGAAGGCTAAAAGTGCTTTGATAAACTTAAGCCGGCACCAAAGATGGGCTCGGCAACATTCGAGAATTCCGTTCCCAGTTGTATGGAGAGATTGAAAGGTCTTTGCAGAAGTCGCATTTCGTAATTAAAATATAATTCCTTTCTCTTTGGAATATAGGGTCTGTCATACATTCCTTCCTTAAGAACATGAGAAAGTAGAAGCTTATATGGATAATTATGAAATCCTAAATTTAAATTACCATTTATTCCTATGTGATGCGCGAGAAATTTGTTGCCAGCGACAATTCCTATCTCCGGATCATAATCAAAAAATGGAACACCAATTATTCTTTTATAATAGGTCCATCCATTATTAAACATTGAAAAACTATTAAAGTAAAAGTCATGCTCATGAGGAGCAGTACTTCCATCGCTTTGATCTCGTGTATAATAGAATTCATAAATAGCTGAAGTAATTAATGTGTTTTCCTTTTTATTTTCATAGTAAATACCATATCGTCCATCAGGGAAATTTGCATAACGACTCCCGGTACCATCTTCGAAAAAATGATTGTAGATGAATTTTAATCTATAATCTATAAAATCTTTGGTAAGATATAATTCATAGGTTCCGGAATGAGCTCCTATTACATTTTGTTGATCTGGTTCTGCAGAATTATCTCCTCCTTCGCGCCCGGTAATAATCTTTAAATAATCTTTAATCCCTTCAGGTTGTTTGCCCCATCTTGGGGAATCTCCTCCCCATAAAGCAAAATGTGTGATCCCTGCTTTTAAATGCCAGTTATTTTTAAAATTATAGATTAAATACAGACTTTTATAATGCAAATGAGCTCCTTTGACAATACGATCATTTTCCATTAGAAATTCATTCCAGGAAAATTCCAAACCCAGTTTTTCATTTTCATTAAAATAGATCGGTTCCGAAGTTCTGAACTGTATGCCGGGTAACGGACGCGCATTTAAAGACCAGGCGAAATTCTCATTGGTCGCGCTGAGGCCATTATAGAATTCCTCTTTTTGCTTACGTCCTCCTATTAGTTCCAACTTTTTCCATTTAAGATCGGCATACAATTCATCAAGAAATATTTCATCAGAAAAATTATCATCATATAAAAGTCCGCCGCCGATTTCCAGACTTGTGCTTGACGAGATGTCATAGTTCATCCTGCCACTGATCCAGCCGTCAAAATTCGTTTCTTCTGAAACCCTTCCCCGCTGGTTACTGTAAAACCAGAAAGGCAATTTGTCTTTTGTGGAATAATAACCTTCCAGGTTCAGGCTTCCGGAAAATTCGACCTGAGAATAGGAGAAACTTGCTGCCATCAATAAAAGTAGACCTAAGAATTTATGTTTCAACATAGATGAATTAAAAGGGAATTAATTGAAAATTGACAATGGATAATTGATAATTGATAATTGAATATAAGCTGTAAGCTTTCTTAAGTTAGAAATTAGAAGGACGAAGTACGAATTAATGATAACTGATAATTATATAGTCATTTCGAGCAAGTCCCGAGGATTCAGAGCGACGAGAAATCTCATGATTTATTCCCCGGAATTCTTTTAAACATTGCAGTTCTAACCTTGAGATTTCTCACTTCGCTGCGCTACGTTTCGAAATGACACTCCCGATAGTCATTTCGACAGAGTCCCGAGGCTTCGGGACGACGAGAAATCTCCTCTTAGAAGGTCCTGTTGACAGTTTCGAATTCTTTACTTTGAGATTTCTCACTCCACTTCGCCTACCTAACGGCAGGCAGGCTGCGTTTCGAAATGACACTCCTGATAGTCATTTCGAGCGAGTCCCGAAGCCTCGGGACGACGAGAAATCTCCTCTTAGAAACAAAGGTCCTGTTGACAGTTTCGAATTTTCAACTTTGAGATTTCTCACTTCGCTGCGCCTGCCTGCCGGCAGGCAGGCTACGTTTCGAAATGACGGCCACGGCCGCGTTGGGCCTGAGCTACATTTCGTAATGAAGAGTGAACTTCCCTGATTAGTGTTTACTGGTAATTGCTAATTGTTTATTGTTTATTGTTGATTGATCTACCACATCGCTGCCTTATTCTTTAGCCTGCCTAAAAACGACTTCTTCTCTTCTCCATAGGCATAGCCATATTTATTGCCGTAACCAAAGTTTGCCATCTTCACATTGTTCAGGACAAAAGCTACATCCGTAAGTTTTCCCTCTTCTTTGGCATCGGCTGCAAAGTTCAACAATTTCTTTTCGGTGTAGCCTGCCCTCACCAGGTACAGGGTAATATCTGCAAACTTACTGATTAGGAAAGTATCTGCTACCAGCATTGCCGGAGCAGTATCTACTACTATATAGTCGTACATCTTCTCCAGTTCTCCAAACATTTGCGCAGCTCGTTTCCTTCTCCAAAGCTCTGATGGGTTGGGTGGAATACTTCCTGAGGCTAACAGTTGTAGGTTTCTATGTAGCGCAGAATCTCTGATCACATCCTTAAGATGGATATCTTCACGCACGAGGAAATCACTTACGCCCAGCAACTCTTTTGCGCCACTTTCATAACGTTGCAATTGAGGATTTCGAAGATCTGCTCCTAAAATCAAAACTTTCTTTTCTATATTTGCAAGGGTAAGGGCGAGATTAAAGGCTGTAAAAGTTTTTCCCTCACCTTTCACGGTTGAAGTTACGAAGATCTTAACTCCCGTTTCTTTTTCCTCTTTTCCAACTAGCAGGTACTGCAGGTTGTTGATTAAAATTCTAAAAGATTCTGCCAGTACAGATCGATCATTGGACTCAATAAGATCACTTTCTTTTTTCTGGATCTTTGGAATCTCTCCCACTATAGGAATTTCTTTTACAGCTGTTTCAAGATCTTCCCTTTTTTCAACCTTATTGTTTAATAGCCGCTTCAGGTAAACAATCATAAATGGAATCAACAAGCCGGCCAAAAAGGCACCCAAATAGATGCTTCTGGAATTAGGAAAAACCACCCCCAGACTGTATGCCCTGTCCACGATCTTAGCCTTGGGAGCAGTAACTGCCAGGGCAAGAGAATTCTCTTCCCTCTTTTGAAGCAAAAGCAGGAAAAGCGCTTCTTTTATCTTTTGCTGGCGCTCAATGCTTCTAAACTGTTTTTCTTTTGCGGGAACCGAAGCGATTCTGGAGCTTACACTACTGGAACGTTCTCTAAGATCTTTTAAAGAAATTTGGAGGTTCGACTTCAGCCTGTTCAGGCTTTCAAGGATGTTGCCTTTCAGCGAAGTGATCTGGCTATCCAATCTTTGAACTACAGGGTTTAACTCGGTAGAACCTCTGAGGATCTTATTTCGCTCCAGGACAAGCTGATTATATCGCTCAATTTGTTGATTTACATTCCCTTCTTCCACCCCTAAATTGGCAGGTAAAAGATCGGCCTGAGAAGCACTTTTCAAGTAGGCAAGCAACGCAGAGGTAAGTTCAAGCTGGGTACCCAATTTTTCCTCCTGCTGATTAATCTCATGAATATTCTCAACAAACATTTCAGATTGAGATTCTATATTCACAAGCTCATTTCGCTCTTTAAACTGCACCTTCCCTGTTTCAACCGAATCAAGTTCTTCATTGATGATCTTTAACCTTTCGGCGATAAATTGCGCAGTATTTCTGGCAACAAGGTTTTTATCTTCTATGGCGTCCTGGTTGTACTCCAAAACCAACTGATTGAGAATATCCTGCGCCTTTTCACTCACGGGGTCCTCCATCGTCATGGCTACGATGCTGGAATTTTTATCTGGCAGATCAACCCCCAGTCTTTTACGGTAAGCCTCTGCTGTTTGTTCCAGACCTGAGAATTGCACCAAGATCGAATTTCTTTCTGAAGAGTCTGTTTCAGGATTTTTGCTGATCACTACATCGGCAAAGCCAAGATTAACGGGTTTGTCTAAAGAAGCCTTAAAAGTTTCTCCGGTCTCCGTGTTAGCAACATTTAATTGGCCTTTTCCTGTTTCAGAAATGGCATAGAAAGCTCCGGAGACCTTTTCCATGGCCAAAACCCTTACCACCAGCGGAGTATCATCATAAAGTTCCACATTCCGTACACTGCCCGGATGATAATATCTTATATTAAGATCCAATGCATTGGCAACTCCCGTCATTAAACGCTTTGATTTTAAGAGGGCGATCTCATTCTGAATACTGCTGCTATTGATACCTTTCATTAGACCCATTTCCTCGAAAGCGGCAAGTTCTGAAGAAGGATTCTCTCCACCTTTAATAAGTATTGTAGAAGTAGCCTTATAAATAGGAGTAGAATACCTTAGGTACAACCAGGCGGCCGATACAAAAAGTAGAATCGTAAGCAAAAACCAGGGCCAGTATTTTAGGTATTTATTAAGCTCTTCCCTAATATCAAGCGTCTCCATCACGGCGAAATTTTGTTTGTTTTGTTGCTGTGCCATCTTTAGCGGGTAAAAATTAGAACTATTGAAATTACTGCTGAGAAAACCCCCACATAGGTGCCAACGGTACCAAGATATCCTGCCGCCTGTCTTCGGGGTGCAATGGGTTCTACGTACACCACGTCATTTTGTTTAAGGTGATAAAAAGGAGAGTTGAGCACATTGGCATCAGTGATGTCCAGGTAGGCATATTTGGTGATACCGTTCTCAGTCCTCATCACGAGAATGTTATCTCTTTTTCCTGTTAACAAAATGTCTCCGGCATTTCCCAGCGCTTTAGGCAGACTAATAAAATCATTCTCAACCGGAAAGGTGCCGGGACTCCTCACTTCGCCCAGTACGGTAATTTCAAAATTTTCTATCCTCACGTTCACTATAGGATCTTTAACATAATCTTCGATCTGCTCCTCTAGTTTCTTAGATAATTCCTGCACAGTATAACCTGTTACTTTTATTTCCCCGAGAACGGGAAAATTTATCGTTCCCTCTTTTGAAACCTTGTACGGCACCAGGGCAACATTGCCCTGTACTCTCTCGAGAGAACCCACCATTTCGGTAAGATTAAATGGAAGAGCTGCTTCCTGCTCGGGAGCCGAAACCCGAATTATAAGCGCATCATCAGGTTCTATTTTGATGTTATTCTGTAGCTTTTGTTGCTGTTGCTGTAACTCCTCAAGGCCCTGAAAGTAAACCACCGGTTTACGTGAGACACAGGAAGCATTCAGCAATAACAAGGCTGCTATAACTAAATATAAAGGTTTAAAATGTAGGGAGTTCATTTGTCTTAAAAATTTTGCGAATATAGTTCTTTATGAAAAGCTTAACAATTTATAAGCAGGTTATTAAAGATGCATTTTAATAGGCTTTTTCTTCTCCTGCCAGCGCATTGGTGACAGTAGAAGCGATGATTTTTAGATCAAGCAGCATTGACCATTTTTCCAGGTAAAAAATATCCAGACGAGTACGATTGATAATATCCGAAGGATTGACTATTTCTCCTCTAAAACCTTTCACCTGCGCCAATCCCGTGATTCCCGGTTTTGCGAAGTGTCTTACCAGGTACTTGTCCACAGATTTTTCATATTGCAGTGTATGTTTTTCCATATGAGGCCTCGGCCCCACCACGCTCATATCCCCCATAAAAACATTAATAAACTGAGGGAACTCATCGAGGCTCGTCTTTCTGATGAACTTTCCAACTTTGGTCAA
Organism: Christiangramia fulva; assembly: GCF_003024155.1. Taxonomy (NCBI): domain Bacteria; kingdom Pseudomonadati; phylum Bacteroidota; class Flavobacteriia; order Flavobacteriales; family Flavobacteriaceae; genus Christiangramia; species Christiangramia fulva. Next base: position 1,821,953 of record NZ_CP028136.1, on the reverse strand, counting down.
TCGTGCATCATTTTTGGAAGCCATAATTTCATTGGCAGCAGTATTTACGGTCATAGAACGAAACTTATAGCACCAAAAGGCTTTTTTATTATGACCATGCCTTAATTGTTTAAAGAACAAAGGCCCTCTGGATTCCCCTTTTATAAGGATATACATGAGGGGGATGAGCCAGGAAAGAATAAAAATGAGCACCAGAGAGGAAAACAGGATATCAAAAGCACGTTTGAGGTACATACCATAAACCGTATCCAGCGCCGACTGCCGTAAGTTAAGAACTGGAATGTTCTCAAAGAGCTCTACCTGCATCGCCCTTGTGTAGATCTCCTTGTTATCGGGAATAATTTTGATCTTTATTAAATGGTTATCGGCAAAAATAATAAGCTTATTCAAATCTTCTTTAGACAATTGAGAAGCAAGACAATAGATCTCATCTACTCCATTATTTTGTATAAAATCATATACCTGTTTAATTTCTCCCCGATAAGTAGCGCTGGATGATGAGGCATCGTGAAAATAGCCCATATATCTATAGCCCAATTCGGGTTCATCAAAGATCTTACGAAGCCTTTTCAGGTTACTATCTCTTCCTACTACAATGACATTAGCAGAGTTTCCTCCCATTGCCCTATACTTGTTTCGTGCCACAAAGAACAAGATGCGATAGAGTAAAAGAAAAAAGAATAGTAGGGACAGGATATAAAGTTGATGATCCAACCTGAACCTGTATTGCCGAATTGCGAAAACTGTAAAATATGATAAACTAAACAGTAGAAAAAGTTGTACAAACCTGTGAAATTTTCCGAAGAATTTCTCCTTTCGGGCGGTGGGATAAAAGTCAAGGGCCACCGCGATCAATAGCCAGGATAGGTTATAAGTTACAACAGAGCCGGTATGCATATAAGTCACCGGGGTCAAAGAATAGAGGACCGCATTAATAATGAATAAATGCACTACAATAGAAATGGGGATGATCAAATGTGAATTCTTCATCTTTGGAATAGGTTAAGAAGATAAGAGAAGACTATTGTAGGGGATAGCCGGTGGAATATCAGTTTTGGAAATCTTTAATTTTTGGTAACAGGTATTGAGGGATCTTTCGTCCTATTTTACATCCCAGGGTAAAAGCGCCGGGAAGACTATGGTCACGTATGATTTCAAGATCTTCTGTAGATTTTTTCTTTTGAAGCGCGGGAGTGGTACTTTTACCGCCAAGCCGCATTTTTACCACCCATTCGTTCAGAAAATATTTTCTTATCCTGCTCTCTTTAAACCAGCGCAGGGAGATCTCATAATCACTGGCAATAGCATAGTTTTCTTTGTAAAGGCCAAAGTTTGTAAAAACTTCTTTTTTACAGTAGATCGTGGTATGCAGGGGAATCCAGCCAAAGTCTAAAAACCTTCTTTTGTAGGGCTTTGATGAATAGACTCTTTTTACATCTTCAGGTTTTTCTTTATCTACATAAAGCCCATTGGCATAAACCAGATCGGCAGCCGATTCTTCAAAGGCAGCAACAACTTTTTCTAAGGTATCGGGTGCGTAAAACAGGTCATCGGAATGCAGGATGCCAATAATGTCACCTGTTGCCGCTTCAATTCCTTTGTTTAGCGCGTTGTATAGCCCATTATCTTTTTCTGAAATTAAATAGCCCAGGCGATCTTTATAGGAATGTAGGATCTCCAGTGTTCCGTCTGTAGAACCCCCATCGATCACCACATGTTCAATGTTTGGATAGTTTTGGGCAAGGACAGATTCGATGCAATCTCTAATAGTCGAACTATTATTGTAAACAATGGTAACTACTGAAACTTTCATGGTATACTATTGAAAAAAATATTATTTCACAGACCGAAGGTCAACCTGAACCTGCCTGAGGGTAGGAAGGCTTTTTTCAGGTTCTCCTGAATTGGACAATTTTTTTATAACATGGACTCCGGCTGAAGAAACACCAAAGCTAAACAGACACAGCTTTTTTGCTGGCGGTTTCCGATAGAAGCGCATCAAAATATCCAACTGTTTTCTCAAGTCCTTCCCTTAGCTGGATTTTTGGTTCCCAACCATTGAGCTTTTCTTTGGCAAGACTGATATCCGGTTGGCGCTGTTTTGGGTCGTCCTGTGGGAGCGGTTTAAAAATTAGTTTTGAAGAAGAACCGGTAACCTCCAGGACGGCTGTAGCCAGTTCCAGCATGGTAAATTCGTTTGGGTTACCTAAATTTACCGGACCCTGAAATTCTTTCCCGGTTTGCATCATTCTGATCATCCCTTCTACCAGATCATCTACATATTGAAAAGAACGCGTTTGAGTGCCATCACCGAAGATGGTGATATCCTCTCCTTTTAAAGCCTGTACGATAAAATTTGAGACTACCCTGCCGTCATTGGGATTCATATTAGATCCATAGGTATTAAATATTCTGATAATTTTTACATCCACGTGATTCTGGTTGTGATAATCCATGAACAAGGTTTCGGCACAGCGTTTGCCTTCATCATAACAGGAGCGTAAACCAAGGGGATTCACATTCCCCCAGTAACTCTCCGGTTGCGGGTGTACCGATGGATCTCCGTATACTTCACTAGTGCTCGCCTGAAGGATACGCGCTTTCACCCGTTTCGCCAATCCCAACATGTTTATAGCTCCCATTACAGAAGTTTTTATTGTTTTTATGGGATTGTACTGGTAATGAACCGGACTCGCAGGACAGGCCAGGTTATAGATCTCATCCACCTCCGCATAATAAGGTTCGGTCACGTCGTGCCGCACCAGCTCAAAATATGGATGATCCATAAATGGAAGTATATTCTTCTTTGACCCTGTAAAATAATTATCCAGGCAAATCACTTCATGCCCTTCTTCTAAGAGGCGGCCGATCAAATGTGAGCCAACAAAACCGGCACCGCCAGTGATTAGTATTCTTTTCATAAGAGAGTTTGTTTTTCTTTAGTAATGCTTTGGTATTTGATTTCCTTCATTTTAATTTTAATGAGATGTTCATAGAAGGCCATATTGACACAATAGGTATAGCCATGTTTGCCTTCCAAAAAACCGAGATTTAAAAAATAGGCTTGAAGAAATCGCAAAAAGGGCCAACCAGGAATTTTTACCAGCCAGGCTTTTAAAGCCGGATTACGTTGACTGGTATTAGAGGCAAAAATATCTTTGAACGGGGCATTGCTTTCTAGCCTTGACTTGGCTTCCTGACTGGAATATTTATTATGCCTCGCGAACCATTCGGTCCAGCCCTTGGAAAAACTAAAGTGCAGATAAGGCTCTTTGATATATTCCAGCACACCATCTATTTCCCCTTCTTTTTGGCCATGGCCAAAATCGGTGAAACGGACACGACCTCTTCTAAGCAGCCGGAATTGCCATTTTGGAAAATTATCGCAGTGCTTAAGCCATCTGCCGTTAAGCATCATTTTCCAGCAACAATAAAACCCAGCGACTGCTTCATCGGCCGCAGCGGTTTGGGTTTTGATGGCGGTTACAAAGGCTGGGGTCACCACTTCATCGGCGTCCAAAAATAAAATCCAATCGTATTTGGTAGCGATGGCATCCAAGGCGTGGTTGCGCTGTTGGCCAAAGCTGGAAAAAGCATTGTAGTGGAGCGTCAGGCTATATGATTCAGCGATGGCCAGAGTATTGTCCGTACTGCCGGAATCCAGGAGATGAATATCATCGCACCAGCCTAAAGCGTCTAGGCATATAGGTAAATCCTGCTCTTCATTTAAGGTCAATATGATGATGGAAATCATTTCAAAGAGGTTGAAACAATAAATTATGCTAAAATTCGGTCTTTTATTTTTTTTGCAGGATTACCCCCAACGACACTCCAGGGTGCTACATCCCGGAAAATAGCAGCCCGTGCACCGGCAACCGCTCCATCTCCGATATGTACCCCGGGACCTACAAAAGCATCAGCAGCGATCCATACGGAACCTCCAATGCGAATGGGTTTGCAAATTAAAGGAAAATCGGGTTTGGTGGAATCATGGGTGGAGGCGCAGAGATAAGTTTTTTGGGAAATCGTGGTCTGGTCGCCTATAGTAATTTTCCCTTGGTTATAGCATTCTACATGAGGACCGAGGGTACTGTATTCCCCCATTTCCAAATTCCACGGCGCCCAAATTTTTACACTGGCATACACGTGAGAAGTGTAGGCTAATTGGGCTCCAAAAGACTTTAAAATAAAAACCCGGTATTTTTTAAAAAGCCGGCTGCCAAAAGGCCTGAACAGCAACAGGTAAACCACCGCCCACATCGCCCGGGCTAGTTTGTTTTTTAAACCAAAGTCCGAACGGTACTGCGATAAATCGGCGCTGGAATGCTGCATCTTTAAATCATTTGGGTTTTTGAAGCACCAAATGTAGTTGATCCCTCATTCTTTGAGCTGCTTTTTCGATGGAAAAGTGAGTTATATATGCGTTATGGGCCAGTTCCCCCATAGCGATCCGTGCTTCGGACGTCAACTCTAGAAAATTTTCTAGTGCGGTATGAGTGCCCTTTACGGTATCGTTAAAAACAAGTCCGGCGCCTCCCTGTTGAATCTCCCGCCAAATATTAACCTGATCGGAAATCAATACCGGTTTTCTACAGGCCATCGCCTCCACTACGGCGATCCCAAAATTTTCCTGGTGACTGGGCAGCACAAAAGCCTCACAGTTGTAAAAAGCCTCCCATTTTTCTTCCTTTACCAGCATCCCGGGGAAATGAATATTGGGATGATTCCCTGCCAGCTTTATCATCTCTATTGCATAATCTGATTCCAGGGGTCCGGCAATAACCAGGGCAGGAAGAGAAGCCCGGGTTTTAGCAAGATCTTTATAGGCGCTTATTAGGAGATCAACTCCTTTTTTAGGATGAATCCTGCTTAAAAAGAGCCAGTAATCGTTTGTAAGGTTTGGCAACTTCTTATACAATGCATCTGAAAATTCCCGACTGTACTGTGGCGGTTTTTGAATCCCGTAACCTACATTGATTTCTTTCTTTGGCTGGTAACCTTTAAAAGTTGTTTTTGCCAGTCTTAATTCCTCTTCACAGGTAAAGAACAAAGCATCAGCATTGTTAATCGCTTTCTTTTCTGTGATCCTCCATACAAATTCATTGCGAAGCGCTTTGAACCTTCGTTCCGTGGCCCGCTGAAAATATGGATCCAACATTCCGTGCGGCATAATGGCTACGTTAGGAACATCTTTTCCTTTGTCCTTTAGCTTTTTTATTGCTTTATAAACTGCGTAGTTTGGAAACTGCCACAACCCGTGTACGAGCACATGGGAATAATTTCCCAGATTTTGTACCAGCCATTCTACCAGTCTTGAATGATATTGATAACCGGTTTTTCCATTCCCAAGTTTATAGATCTGAAAATCATCAACAACACCATAATCGCTTTCAGGATCATCTAAGCAGACTACTTCATTCTCTACTCCAAGTTCCTGTAAACGAGGAATACTATTCCGGATTCCCTGGCAGGGGCCACCGGTTTTAGGAGCCATAGATGAAATGATTCTAAGAACTTTCATTCCCATAGGTCTTTAGAATCTTTTTATATATAACTTCAATTTGGTCCAAAGCCTCTTTTGTGTCAAAACGTGCCGCATTTGCAATTCCAGCTTCTACTACCTCTTTTCTTTCCTCATTCGATAACTGAATAACAGTACTAAGAATATTTGCTGATTCTTGAAGCCATATATTATTCTCCACGATATCCTCTGGAGGAGAAGAAATATAAAAAGCCGCATTTCCTCCCACTTCATTCATAGGTGCTTCCCGGGTAGTGATAACGGGGCAGCCACTTGCCATAGCTTCTGCAATAGGCCAGCCAAAACCTTCATACAAAGAAGGGTATAACAAGACTGAGGCTGCCTGGTAGACCTTTCGGATAAATTCGTCAGATGGCTTTATGATAAAATGTATATCTTTAGAAAACACTGAATTTGCTTTTATTTTCTGTAATTTCTCAGTAGGTGCTGCACCAACCATTAATAGCTTTACAGGAGAATCATTTAGCTCTTTGTAATGATTGAAGATCTTTAACACTCCGGAACGATTCTTATAGAATTGGTTCCCACCTACATGCAGCACGTATCCACCGGGCAAGGTCAAACCGGTTTTAGCCTCTACAAATCTTAAGGCTTTCCCGGAATCATCTGGTGAAAACTTTTGGTTCAAGCCGTTATAAACTACCTCTGAAATACCAATTTTCTCCTTCAAAAACCTGTGAAGGTCCGACCGTGTTTTTTCAGAAATAGAGATAAAATTGGACGCTTTTCTGTATCCCTTCCTAATGAATGCCTGGTAAAATTTGCCGGAAAACGATGTTTTATTCCAGCTGATTTCTCCTAATGCTGATTTCTGAGCAATAAAATCGTGACAATGCACCACATGAGGATGTTTCCTGACCAATGGCACCCATGGTCCCAAGGCCTGGTCTGCAAATACAAAAAGGGTATCTTGTGGATATTTTCTTTTTAACTTCTGAAAAGTTATGGGAAAAACGAGATATTGATCAAGATAACCAAGCCATTTCTTAATCTCTTGGGGAGCGGAATTCCTGAAAAAAAATGATTCCACTGTCAAAAGTTTTACCTCATGCCCTCTTTCTTCCATCCCTTTTGCAATCATTGCAGCAAAACGAGGCATACTGGTAGATTTTAAAAATTCGGGATGTGAAAAAAAAATTATTCGCATTTCTCAGATCTCATTGCTGCAAAGACCAAACCTCCCGAAAAGACTGCAAATCCCAGGGAAGTAGTTTGTGCCCATTGTCCCATTACTACCGGAATAAGTGCAAAGCTCAGCAAGAGCCAGGGGAGAATATTACCCGCATTGGCAATCCTCCAGGATTTTAAATACATTTTTATGCCAAGACCTAATCGAATTGCGATAAGGAAAAGCCCTAAAATAAAACCTCTTTCTCCAATTAACCTGCCCCATTCTCCTTCGCTAACAAGGAATGTTCTTTTGCCAGTCATAAGGGTGGACCCCACGTTAGTACCCATTCCCAGCCCTTTTCCTATCCAGGAGGCCTCAACATTTGAGACAGCACCTACTAACCCCCCAAGAAATCGATCGACCAAAGTTCCTTCAAGCCCACCTTCTGAGTGACCTGCCTGTTCAAATCTTAGACTAAGCGCTTTTGTCGAGGTCTCAAAAAAGGAAAAATTGGTTAAAAAAATGAATAGGAAAAAGCCCAGCCCCAGCGTGGCGAACAACCTTATGATAACTTTAGGCTGTCCTGCAGAAATTACAACAATAAAAATTCCTGTAAGTACAGTCTGAAAGACTACTGTTCGGCTTATACTTAAGGGGATTGCCGCTAAGTACGCCACAGTTGCAAAATAAAGTAAAATTTTGGATATACCGGAATCGCGTGACACCCAAAAAAAAGCTATAAAAGGTATGCAAAGTCCATAAAAAGCAGATAAACCATTTGTAAATGAAAAAGTTCCCGGGACTCTGTAGTAACCCATCGCCCCACTAAAACCTGAACCTAGCTCGCCAGCGACACCTCGATTGATCCAAGCCGACTGTGGACTATAGAACTGCACAGCTACCAGTAGTGTCATTCCTATACAGCACCATAACATAGCTTTTCCAAATTGTAGTACGTCTTCTTTATTAAGAACCCGGCCTATGATAAAAATCAATGGGAAGTGCAGCAACATCATCCTACTGCCATACAAAGCCACAGGAAGATTCCCGTGGCCAAAAAGAAGGGTGAGACAAAAGGAAATCAGTGTTAGCCCAATACCAAGAATAACAAAAACATTAGGACTCCAAACTTTTAATCTCAAACTTTCAAAGATCAACCATGCAGCCAAAGGATCACGAACAATCAATAATGGTTGGGAAAGTCCAGGAAATACCCACTTTCTCAAAGCTCCCTCAAAAATGAGCAAAAATAAATATACCCAAATACTCCTTTTTAAGTAAGCTGCTTGCGTTCCTTGCATCCTAGTACTCAAAAATTTCTTGTCGAAGAGTGGCTAAAAGTCGTGATCCATATTGAGATATTGGATTTTTAGCTGCGAGTTCCTGAGCACGGATACCAATCTTTTCAATCATCCTTATATCACTGAGAATATGGTTGATTTTATGAACTAAGGCTTGGGTATTACCTGGCTCAACTAACCAGCCATTGATGCCATCTTCTATAAAGTCAGCTCCACAAGTACGATCTGTCGTAATTACTGGGGTACCTTGCGACATGGCTTCAGTTATTACTAAACCATAACCCTCAAATAAAGAAGGAAAAAGCAAAACATCATGCGCTCGCATCTCATTAAGGATAGCGTCATGATTAAGTGACTCAATATACCTGTGTTTTAATAGAAACCTATTTAAAGGCTCACAATTTGTTACCGGTTTACGCCCGATGACAGTAAGTGAAACATTATCTACCTGCTCAACTGCCTCAAAGACATTTGCAATACCCTTGCGTTGTGAAAGCCCTCCTACAAATAATAATTTAAGGGTGTCCGATTTGATAAGATGGGTGTAATCACGGTTTTCATAGACGGGAGGAAAACCATAAGGAATTACCTTCACAGGTGGTAGCTTTCCTGGAAATCGCTCTAAGGTTTTTAGCGTAAATGTACTCGCCACAATTATTAAATCTGCCAGCATAAGCTCTTCGTCTTTACGAGCAACTTTTGATTCCGAATCTTTAAATCCTGTAAGAGTTTTTGCCCAGGCTGACCGTCTAACACGCTCTTCCTCAAGTAAATATCGCATCGCCCGCCAATATCCTATTGGTAAATCATAGATACAAAAACCGCCTGAATCTTTAGCTTTTTTAAACGTAGTGAGTGCTGCATCTTCATAAGCGTAAATAATGCTGTTTTTTTTTATTTTTGAAGCAACGAACGCGTCTAACCCTCTATTTACTTTATCAATTGAAAAAAAACCGGTTTCATGTGTTATAAAACTGTAAAAACCTATTCTTTGAGAAACCAGTCGCATCAATTCTCGAAAGGGATGAACTACAGTCAACTTTAAGAGGGACGGATTATAACTTCTCTTTTTAAATGCTGTTAATATTTTAATCCAAAAGGAATCTTCTGAAACCGCTATAGTGGTATAAAATCGATCGAGATACTTTTCACTATGCAAACCTTCTAAAACCGCACGTACATTGGCATTTCCCGTAGGATGAATCAATAATATTTTTTTTCTAAACAAAAGACTAAATTAATTGGAATATTAAACATTTTGGCTAAATCCCTTCAAGAACTTTTAAAGTTTTAAGCGCTATTTCTTTTCCAGTAAAACTTTGGAGGTGCTTTTCAGCAGCTTTTTGAAGTTTGTCAACTGCAGAAGTATTATCGATAAGCTGTGCTACTTCATTAAAAAGGGAGTACAAATCATTCCTTTTAAAAGTAATGCCGGCTTCACCTACAGCATCCACTAAACCACTGTCATCAGATACTATGGGTATACAACCCGAAGCAATTCCCTCGAGTGCCACTATACCAAAAGGTTCTCTCCATCTGGAAGGTACTAACAAGAACTTATGCCTATTCAATTCCTCATTCAATCGCTTATCCTTTACGCTTCCTAAAAAAACAATTTGATCCTCGAGACCTTTTTTTGCTGTCAACTCCATCAACTTATTTTTTTCAGGACCAGAACCTATTATTGTCAGGCAAAATTTTCTATTATATTCCTGATTTAATAGTTCCATAAGCTGAATGGTCATATCTACACCTTTATCAGAAACTAAGCGACCCAAAAAGACAAAATCCCTCATTCGACTTATCCCAAGATTTTTAAAGATAGAAGCGTTGTAAGCATTAGGAACTATTTTAGCAGATGAGAAAACATCATTCTGTATTACCTTACTTATGGCTATTACATCAGAGGCCTTTTCTAACCACTTTTTTTTAAGGTAATCTACCCAATTAAAACCAGTTTTTTCTTTTCCTAGCCATGTCTGAAGTATTACTATATTTTTTTTGTTGAGAAAACAAAGAGGCCAAGATAATCTTAAGGTAGGATTATTCTCTATTACCCAATCGCTCCACGAAATAACTTTGAAACGAGTGGAGACCGATGGTTTTCTTACAATATCATAATCGAAAAAGTCATTTTTTCCCAAACTCCAAGTCATCACTTTAACTTCGTGGCCCAATTCTACAAAGTGTTGAGCTAAAGTTTGAGTATGAGTTTCTATACCACCAATATCTGGAGAAAACCCATGTGAAATAAGAAGAATTTTCATTGCACCTATCCCAATTATTAATTTCGAATTCTTTTCAGCAGGCCTCCACTAACTTTTTCCCAATAAAACTCTTTTAAGGATAAGTGTTTTTTTTCAGAAAAAAAATCCAACTCTATTGTAATATCTCGCGGTAATTCTTTTTTGGCCTGCATTACTAAATTTAATTGATGGCGATAGGTGGAAACCAAGTGGACGCCGACAGCTTCTTGACCTAAATTGATTTTTTCTCCGGCCATAACTAGTTTAGAATCATTAAAATATAGAACCTGGTCATTCTTTCCTGCTAAAAGTGCCCACAACGTTTGCTCAAGCCAACAAATCTGATAGATCGTTTTATTTAATATTTTCCTTTCTAAAACTTCCTCTATCATTTCTAGGCTAAAGAACTTTAAAGGGAAATAAAAAAAACCTGTATTTATTCTTGGATAAATCGAGGGAAAGTTTTTACATTCGGCTAAGCCAAAAGAGTAAGCATTTCTACTATCACGCATAAATGCAGGTAACGCAGGCAAATCACCTATAGTAAAATCATTTATAAAAAAGATGTCACTATCAAGAAACAGAAGATGGTCGCCTTCTTCTGTTAAGGCTACATCTAGAAGCTTTAGGGCAAGGGGACTAAACTCCCGATATTTATTTGACAAAGGAAAATTCTGGAGTTTTTCTTTGACAACTTCATTCCTGTTTTTCTTAAAAGAAATTTTGCACCCGGGTAATTCTTGAGATAGTCTCTCGGCAGCTTCAGCATCAAGAGTTCCATCTTCATATATCGTTAAATCTATAGTATCTTGACAATGATATAAGAAACTTTTTAGACATGTGATGGAGAATTCGAGATTCCTTTTTCCTAGCAGAGTTGCAAATTGTTTGGACATGAATTTTATGATTTTATATTTAATTCTTTGCTGAGGTTTTTTGCAGATGCTTCTGCAGAAAAGTTTTTAAAAAAATCTCTCTTTTGATTCAAAAATGAATTTAATTCTAAGTTATTAACATGTTTTAGAAAAGGAGTCTCTTGGCTCGTACATCCTTGATTTAGAACACATACAGGTAGATCATTATAAAGCATTGCAGAAATGCTTCCACTTTTACTTGCCAATGAAATAGAATATGTTGTGAGACCTATATCACATTTACTAAAGAGCATAACTATTTCCTCCTCTGCACGAAATCCTAACTCAAAAAAATCAATGTCTTCAGTTTTTAAAAAATCTGAAAAAGAGTTTTTTTTACTGTTTATCCCAACGTGTATTATACACAATTTCTTTCCAACCATAGATGAAATGGTTTTCAACTGCTTCAAACTTTTTTCAACAGATTCTGTTATAGATCCTATTCTACCAAATAAACAACACCACAAAAACGAATCTCTATTATCTCTTATCTGGTCGGGTAAATAGTTAAATAATATTTTATTGTTTCCTTTGCCTCTACCGAGGTTGCTAAATACCGGTAGAACCTGTGCCTGTATATTATTCTGACTCAAGATTGACTGGTAGTACTTAGTAGTAGTATGAACTACAATCGGACTTAATTGAAATATTATTTTTTTAATTATATTCTTTTGAATATATCCAATTAAATAATCATTAATACCATCGGAAAAATTATGTCCAATCCACAATTCGTGAAACATCAAGTGCCACTTTAAGTTTTTCCCAAAGGATTTGAGATTTTCGGCCAACCCAAAAGGTAAACCTCTTTTGTGAAAGGAGTAGGACACGAATTGGAGACTTAAACACTTAGGATTATATTCATCAATAAACGCTTTTGCTAATGAATAACGACTGGAGGCTGGATATTTCAAAGGTATTCTCAAACATTTTATAGCCACCCCTGCATCGCATTGAATTTCTATTCCTGCGCTTTTAACTTCTTTATCGAAAAGTCCAAGAATTTGGATCTGATGGTCCTGCCTAATTAATTCTCCCCCAAGACGGCGGGTATAATCCCCTACCCCATCTTTTCCCGGTTCAAGAGAGCCACAAATGAAAATAATCTTATTTTTTATCATCCAATTCTTTTGCAGAGGTTACCTTAAATCTTTAATGCGTAATTTTATCTTAACATTTCGAAAGCCCCCACAATGATTCTAATCCTAAAAACATTTTTTTTACTGTAAAACGTATTAGATTTCTCAAATGAAAACTAGATTTTGTAAACCTTATATATTGCCGTAAAAATTTTTTTTTACCCTTTTCCGACTGAAGTTGGTATGCCGTTTCCACCAAGTAATGAAATTGCTTATCCTTAGAAAAATAATCCTCCCAAACCTCCCGTGCCTTTAAACCTAAAGCTTTGTAATCAACTTCTTTTTCTAAAAGAATTTCTTCTATCCGGGACACATCACTTTCTCTTACTTGAATCGAGAATTCCTTCCATTTCGGCCCTTGAGAGGGAATCCAATCATCAGAAATTATAACAGGTGCAACACCTGCTTCCATACTTTCATAAAGTCGATATGAATTCGGGCCGATACCTCTGGGACAGAGTATGAATTTGCTTTTCTGACAGATCTCAGCATACTTTTTAAAGTAATAATCCTTTTCCTCATTTTTCAGTTGCCATGAATTTTTGTCTGATGTATCCTTTAAGTAACATCTTTCATAGTTAATTTTAAAGATTTTTTTTCTTACCGTATGAGTTCTACTAGCTCCAATAAATGAAAAGAGATATATCTTTTCCTCCTGATTTTTGTATAAGTGCTTGATATAAGGGTTTCTTGATAATTGTGTTATATAAGGGAATGGGCGGTGTAGATTTTGATTAAAATAGCTTTTTTCTAATGATGGACTAATTGTGGGTAAAAATGTCAAACTACGATCATTATCATGATAAAGAACGCATTTTTCTTTGTATACTCTGTAAACTGAATTCTTTAGGACATTAAAGAAATAAGGGTCACAACCAGGATGATTTTCAACAAATATTATAAGATCCGCGTTCTTTGGATCGTCGACCAATTCGTGAACACCAAAGGGATCCATTAAAGCCGATTCCTTGACATGATTTACTGTAATGTTTTCTCCGCCTAATGGATAGGCAGATAATAAATAAACTTTCATAGCATTATAGCCTAACAATTTCGACTTTTTTTAGAGCTATTGAAATGGCAAAATAATTTTCCTCTACTGTTCCAAACATTCTATTCTTGTAATGAAAGTTCTTCAAAAAATTATCTATAATGATAAAAAAGTTGGGAGCTAATGCTTCAACATTCTTATTATTTCTTTGACCCAAACTTTCTTTTCCGAATTGAGCCATTTTAATGGCTTTTGTGAAATGTGTATATCCGCTTCTACATTCAATAAAAATTCCTCCCAATTGAGAATTAATTCATTAATACCGAAAGATTTGGAATAGATTTCTCCATTTTTACCAAAGTCTAAAGCTTTTTTGGGATTTTTTAGCAACTTATTTATTTTCTCCCTAAGATCGTTTTGAGAGTTGACCAAAAATCCTGTTCTTTTATTTAACACAGTTTCCCTCAATCCACCAACATTCCCCCCTATAACAGCAGTTTGGCAGGCTTGTATCTCGACCGCACTAACACAAAAAGTTTCAGCAGAGAAATTATAATTGTAGGATGGATTTACGACTCCTAGCAAACTCCTTTTAATAAATTTATTCATCTCGACAGGTCCAAGAACCCCTAAAACTCTTATATTAAAATTTGCTAAAGCCTGATCACTCTTACCATAAATGGGATAAACATATTTTTCTTCAAAATCTTCCGATCCTAAAAGGTGATTCCCCAATTTTTGATTCTTGGAATAAAGCTGGGCACTACCAATGATGTAGAGCTTTGCACTTGGATTATCACGAAAAATCGAAGGCCATACAGCTAATAAAAACTGTAACCCCTTATTTTCAGTTGCAGCACCCACATAGACGATCTGGTTCAAATCTTTGCCTACGGTTTTATTTCGGTAGAAGTCTAAATCAATGGCATTATGAAGAACAACCACTTTTCTAAAAATAGATTTATGTCGAAAATGGTCTGCTTGATTCTGACTTACACATATTAAAAATTGAAGAGCAGGATTTTTTTGATAAAGTTCCAATAATTCTGCCTGGGGCGTGTTCTGAAGCCATGCGCTGATTTTCAAATTAAGTTTAGCAGCAAGAACTAAGGCCGCTTCCAAATCTTCGTATGGTTTGTGAATGAATATGAGTAAATCAATATTCAATCTTTTAGCACCTATAATAGCTTGGGACAAAGTATCTGCCCTAACAATATTCAACTTTTTGTTGGATGGGAAATGGCAATCCGTAAAAAGGGTAATGTCAAACCCATTATTCCGTATTGATAGTTTGTGGGAAATCCGCAGAACGGAACCATCAGTTCCACTTAAACCTTGTTTTCCAGTCAAAAAAAGATCCCAATCAAAGGGAATGATAGGTTTAAGGAAGGTAAAAAAGCCTACTTTCATAATTAAACATTTATTTTAGTCCACCAAATGAATCTTCTTCATTTTTTACAAGAGAATTTTACTGATTAAAGGATCACCCTATTTTAAAAAGTTTCCCCTCTCAGGACTTTTATGGTGATTGGATAGGGAAAATATTTTATAATACAAGAAAGCTCCATTCTGGACAACCTGGATTCCGGAAATGAAAATACTATAAAGGAGGACACCATTCAGTGTGCTAATTTCAAATAGAAATACACCCAAAATGATAGAAATAATACCTACACAAATGGAAAATGCAGGGTTTAGCACCCAACCTTTTGAGGTAGCTATATTGAATAAAATTGCGGAAAAAGCTGCTAAACAGGCTCCCGCAAAACTTAAAGTCAGTTCAAAGCCCAGCTCTCTATAGCTATCACCTAAGAGAAATAAGAATGCTTTGGAGAAAAAATACACAAATGCCAAAGCAAAAGAAAACAATAAAACTAACCACATTGTTATTTGATCTAAACGCTTCCTCAAAATATGTTGTTCCGAAGGTAAACGTGCAAAACGTGGTACTATGAGTAAATTTGCCGCTACAGTAAAGATACTAAGCATCACTGAAAGACGCCCTAAAGCCCCAATCCCAGCCAAGGAAGATGTGGTTCCAAAAATCGAAATGATCCAAATAGTAATTTGGCCCGAAAAACAGTAATATAGCACCCCCGGAAACATTCGGTATACTACTTTTAAAATCTTTCTGCGAACCGCGGGAGATTTCTCCGATTGACTGACCAAATGAGGACTTGCAATGTTTTTCAATTTGTAATTCCCATACATACGTGATATACCTGCAGCTAAAATGGCCACGTATGTCAATGGAAAGATAAAAATTAACAGTCCTAATAAAAGTAATCTTAAGGATGCGACCATTCCTTGGTTTACTTGGAGCGACTTTATCTCCTGATGCAATTTGGGTACTATTTCTAGCAATTGGTCGGACAGGGCAGCAAAAAATGCAGGAATAATAGAAAGAATGATAAGCAGTGTTGTTAAGTTGTCGGCATTAAGATCTCTTAATAATAGAAAAAGAATAGGTAAGGATATTAACAAACTAACTATTGCAAACTTTTTTCTTAATTCCAAACCTGTTTTTAGTACAGTACTAAGCTTGTTTTTGTCCTTCCAGACCTTAGAACCTTCGGCTAAAACCCCTGCGTTTATACCTCCATCTGCTAACAAAGTCATAGTTCCTAACATAGTATTGGCAAGGGTGTAGTAAGCATATTCCTCCACCGGCAGCAGGCGAATGATCAATAGTCCACTCAAAAAGCCAACAGCCTGCACCAGAATTTGTGCTCCCCCTGTATAACTTATGAGTTTCCCCCAACCTAAGACATAGTCATACCTGGGATGATCCTTGATTTTTGCCAGACGGGTGGTTAAAAAGTGCATTACTATAAAGTCCTTCAAATATTTTAAATAGCTAGTGAAGGTTCTTCAGCCATTTTTTCCTGCAATACAATGGGTCGACCCACAGCGGCAGTAGAAAAACCAATTTTTGCCAACTTCTGTAAATCGAGCAAATTTCTTCCATCAAAGACAAAAGCCGGTTTTAACATACAGTCATAGATCCTTTGCCAGTCGTAAGTTTTGAATTCGTCCCATTCGGTGAGCACAGCGATCCCGTGAGCCTCTTTACAAACCTCATAAGGATCCTTGATCACCTTCAGCAACCTTCTGTTCTCTTCTTCGCTCCTGCTGCCCAGGTAATCCAGGTCGGCATAGATCTGCTCTTCGGTCACTTTTGGATCATACACCTCCACTTCTGCCTGCTCGTTCAACAGGTAATCGGCTACATAGATTGCTGCAGATTCACGGGTATCGTTGGTATCTTTTTTAAAGGCCCAGCCTAAAAAGGCAATTTTCTTCCCTGAAACAGTATTGAAAAGGGTTTTCACAATGTTCGCTGCGAACCTTCTTTTTTGATAGTCATTCATGATGATCACCTGCTCCCAGTAATCGGCCACTTCATTTAATCCGAAAGATTTGGCAATGTATACCAGGTTGAGGATATCTTTTTGAAAGCAGGAACCTCCAAAACCAACAGAAGCCTTAAGGAATTTTGACCCGATGCGGGAATCCATTCCTATTGCTTTTGAAATTTCGTTAACGTCGGCCCCCGTGTGTTCACAGAGTTCGCTCATCGCATTGATGCTGGAAACCCGCTGCGCCAGAAAGGCATTAGCTGTAAGCTTGGATAATTCAGATGACCAGACGTTGGTAGTGAGGATCCTCTCTTTCGGTAGCCAGTGGGCATAGACATCTACCAAAGCCTGCATGGCAGTTTTTCCTTCAGCCGTTTCCCTGTCTCCGCCTATGAGTACACGATCGGGCGCATGCAGATCTTCCACTGCGGTTCCTTCTGCCAGGAATTCCGGATTTGAAAGGATCTGGTATTTTACACCGTTGCCGGTGTGGTCAAGAATATCTTTCAGGGCGGCTGCGGTACGTACAGGTAGGGTAGATTTTTCAATTACGATCTTGTCGGTAGTCGCTACTCGCGCAATTTGCCTGGCGCAGAGTTCGATCCATTTCAGGTCGGCAGCCATTCCTTTTCCAATTCCATAAGTTTTGGTAGGAGTATTTACCGAGATAAAGATCATTTCAGCCTTATCTATAGCAGCATCCACATCGGTAGAAAAGAAGAGGTTTCTTCCTCTAGCATCTTTTACGACTTCAGAAAGTCCGGGTTCGTAGATGGGAATGTTCTCTACATTGTCGTCATTCCAGGCGGCTATTCTTTTTTCGTTCAGGTCAACAACAGTGACATTTATTTCGGGGCACTTTTGTGCGATTACGGCCATAGTGGGGCCACCTACATAGCCGGCGCCTATGCAGCAGATATTCTTAATTTTCATTTGTAATAACTTGAGTAAATTCTGTAGTTTTTCTTTTCTTCAACCATTGCCTTCTATCCTTTTCCATTAGCCCATCAAAATATTTCGATATAAAAAATGAACCTAAAACACTTATTGAAACATACCCTAGAAATAGAAAGAATTTGGTCAATCCTGAATTATTAGCAGCCCAAAGACTATAAATAGTCAAAATAGGCCAGTGAATTAAATAGAGAGAAAATGACATTGATGACAACAGACCATCAATCTTCTTATTATGCTTTCCTGATTTAATATTGTAGATAACAAAAGGTAGAATTGCCACTGTCAATAAAAAATTTACAAATTCCTGATATTTGAAGACACCCAGAATGGCATAGTCACCAAATAATAACGTCTTTAATTCAGGTATTAAATAATGAAGGCCCAAAATAGCTATCACCAAAGTACCAGATGCAGTCGCCCATTGGTAGGTCGTTCTAATATTTTGTTTATAAACAATTACTCCCAGCAAAAAATAGAGTAAATAAATTAAAATATTGTTAGTAATTAATAGCCCTATATTAAAGTACAGTATTAAAAAAGAAGATATAATGGAAAAGATAAAAAGGTAATAGGGCTTAACTTTTGTGAAAAGATAGTATAGAATAGGAGCAAAAACATAAAATTGTAATTCAACATCCAAAGACCAGGCGGGAACAATAAGCCAATTATGATTGACAACATTATTAAATAAAACAAAAATATTAGAAATTAATAAGGAGGTAAATTCATTATTAACCAGCGAATGCTCTATTTGCTTTAAATAAAGAGCATTAAAAGAAAAATATATTAAAAGAGTGAACCCTAATATTGCTAAATAAACTGGAAAAATCCTCCATATTCTACTAATGAGATAAGTGCGAACTGGATTTCTAAATTTTGAATATTTTTCCGTGAACATCTTTACTATCCAATACCCGCTTAGTACAAAGAATACATAGACGGCAAAATGGCCAATAGTCAGAAAACTTACAGCATGATAAATCACAACAATAAAAGCTAGGAGAAACCGAAAAGTTCCAGGAGATATAATATCTATTATCCTTTTCATTCTGAATTAAGACTTTTTACAACAGTTGTTTCCTGCCAAAAAAGAAGATGGTGCTGCGCCTAACCTCTGGAATCAATTCCCTAGAAGTAGAATCTCTTTTTAGAGAAATTAGCAGTGTTCTTTATATTTTCACTTGTTTATAACCGTTCTTACTCTCAAGAAACCACTGATAGGTTTTTCGTATTCCTTCTTTCAATGGGGTGGAGGCAGTCCAGCCCTCATTTTTCAGCTTGTCCACGTTCATCAATTTTCGTGGGGTGCCGTCGGGTTTTGTATTGTCCCAGATGATCTCTCCCGTGTGGGCGGTAATCTTTTGGATCAATTCTGCTAATTCTCTAATGGTGAGATCTGTTCCTGTTCCAACGTTGTACAGGTTTTCAGGAAGCTCGTTTTCTAACGCGAACCAAACGGCATCTGCCAAGTCATCTACAAACAGGAATTCCCGCATAGGGCTACCGGAACCCCACAGTTCGACGGGCTCACTGTTCTCCTTGGCTTCATGGAACTTTCTTATCATTGCAGGGAGTACGTGAGAAGTCTGCAAGTCGAAATTATCATGGCTGCCGTACAGGTTTGTTGGCATCAGGCTCACATAGTCTTTTTCAAATTGTTTGCGTATTGCTTCACAGGCTTTTACTCCGGCGATCTTTGCAATAGCGTACCATTCATTGGTGGGTTCCAGGCTGTCAGTCAGTAAATATTCTTCTTTTAAAGGCTGAGGAGCGTGTTTTGGATAGATACAGGAACTGCCTAAAAAGATGAATTTCTCCACATCGAATTTATGAGAAAAATCGATCAGGTTATTCTGGATCTGCAAATTTTCCATCAGGAACTGGTAGGGGTAATCGTTGTTGGCGAGTATGCCTCCAACTCTTGCAGCGGCGTCAATAACTACTTCGGGTTTTTCAGATTCGAAGAAGGTGTTTACCGCCTGCTGGTTGCGGAGGTCCAGTTCTTTGGAGGTTTTGCCGAGGAGATTGGTGTAGCCTTCGGCTGAAAGTTTCCGCCAAATTGCTGAACCGACCATACCGCGGTGACCGGCAATATATATTTTTGAGTCTTTTTTCATTTTAATTATTGTGCTTTTCCGGATGTTCCTACCGCTAATCAAAGGTTGTTCTGATTACGCGGATTATGGCGGATTACGCTGAAGTTTTAATTCTGCGGATGATGTCGGATTACGCGGGCTGTGGATTTATTCCTTTATCAGGTTGATAATAAGTTGCTTTATTAACTCTCTTTGGTCGGGTGCGCTTTGGGCTACTGCCAGGGCAATACTCACCAGAGTGTTTTCATTGATCTTTTGTTGTCCCTGTGAGTTGAGATGGAAGTTATTTTGTTCAAGGAACCATACGAATAAAAATGATCCTATTCTTTTATTGCCATCACTAAAGGCATGACCTTTAATGATTGAGTATAAAAGTTGTGCCGCCTGTTGCTCTACTGTGGGATATGCAGGTTCCCCGAAAGCAGTTTGAGAAATACTTCCCAGAATTCCCTCAAATGATTTATCTTTTTCATTCCCGAATAATTCAGTTGCTTCTCCTTTTTGTATCAAATTTGATTTTAACTGCTGAATGGCTTTCCTTACCTCACCGGGATCAATTACATAGATGATGTTTTCATTCAGTCCTTCAATGGAGAGTTCTTCTGAATCATATTGGTTGAGAAGCTTAAAAGATTTTGAGTAGCTTGTGATGATAGATAAAAAACCTTCTGTAAGAGTTCTTTGGGTTCTATCAGCTTCTTCCTGAATACGGTTTATTTCCTGCTCAAGGTTTTTTATTTGATTTTTTTGTTCTTTGAGTAGGTTTTCATTGATAGCATATCCTTTAAGGAGATAGTCTCGTAATTTTGAAGTAGCCCATCTTCTAAATTCAGTAGCAATTGGAGACTTTACGCGATAGCCAACACTAATCACCACATCAAGGTTATATCTGGTTACCTGATAAGTTTTTTCATCCTGGGCAGTATGTGCAAATTTTGCACTAACTGAATCTTTCACCAGTTCACCTTCCTTAAAAGAATTTCTGACATGTCTTCCAATTACAGTTCTGTCTCTGTCAAACAGATCTGCGATTTCCTGTTCTGAAGCCCAAATAGTTTCATTTCCCGGATCAAGAATTACCTGAAACTCCGTTTCTTTCTTAGACGGACGAAAAATTACTACTTCATTGGTCTTCATCTTCATGAGTTACTGAATGTAATGGATGCTTCTACGAATGGGATGAATTTATAAAACGTTTCCATTTTAAACTTTTCTCTCCGAAGTTAATTAATAAACCAACTTCTTTGTTGGTGGCTTTTAAATAATTGATGACCTGACTTTCCAGGTTCTTACTCAAAAAAGCCACAGATTTTAATTCTACTATTATTTTGTCGTAACAAAGGAAATCAGCCTTAAAATATTTATCTAGCTTCTCTCCCTCATAGAACAGATTCAGCTTTATCTCCTTCTGGAATGGAATTTCTTCTTTAGTAAACTCTTTTTCCAGAACCTCCTGGTAAACCGACTCTAAAAATCCGCTTCCCAAGTTCTTATGAACCTTCATACATGCACCAATGATCTTATAGGTTTCTTGTTCGTATAATAGGTTCGACACAATCCGTGGAATCAGTTTAAATCCGTGAAATTCTTTTATTCATAGTAATTCAAAGTGGTATATCCACCTTCCTTCAAATGCTGATCTTTCTGCATAAATTCCACATCAGACTGCATCATGTCTTTTACAAGATCCTGAAGATCATATTCCGGAACCCACCCAAGTTTATTTTTAGCTTTCGAAGCATCTCCAATTAAAAGATCCACTTCGGTAGGTCTGAAATATTTAGGATCTACCGCCAGGACTTCTTTTCCTATTTCTACCTGAAAATCAGGATTACTGCAGGTTTTAATATAGGCTTTTTCGTCTTTCCCTATACCCTTGAATTCAAGTTCTATCCCTACTTCCGCAAAGGCCATTCTTACAAATTCCCTTACCGGAGTGGTCTTTCCGGTAGCGATAACCCAGTCTTCGGCTTCTTCAGCCTGCAGGATCATCCACATCATTCTCACATAATCCCTGGCGTGTCCCCAGTCCCTCTGTGCATCCAGGTTACCAAGATAAAACTTATCCTGCAAGCCTAGAGCAATACGAGCTGCTGCACGTGTGATCTTTCGGGTTACAAAAGTTTCACCTCGCAAGGGAGATTCGTGGTTAAAGAGGATCCCGTTAGAGGCATACATCCCGTAAGCCTCACGATAATTAACGGTGATCCAGTAGGCATATAATTTAGCCACTCCATAGGGACTCCGTGGATAAAAAGGAGTCTTTTCGGTTTGTGGTACTTCCTGCACTTTTCCGTACAATTCGGAAGTGGAAGCCTGGTAGATCCTGGTTTTTTTCTCCAGGCCGAGTAGTCTTACAGCATCAAGTATCCTGAGAGTCCCAAGTCCGTCTGCATTGCCGGTATATTCAGGAGTTTCAAAAGACACACCTACGTGGCTCATCGCGGCCAGATTATAGATCTCATCTGGCTGGATCTCCTGGATGAGACGAATCAGGTTGGTACTATCGGTCATATCTCCATAATGCAGGATAAAATTCCTGTTTTCTTCATGCGGATCCTGGTAAAGATGGTCAACCCTGTCAGTATTGAACTGGGAAGCTCTTCGCTTTATCCCATGAACAATATAGTTTTTCTTTAGAAGGAATTCACTTAAATAAGCTCCGTCCTGACCGGTAACTCCTGTGATTAATGCTATTTTTTTACTCATTTTATTCGTGGATTTCACGGATTTTTAAATAATATTCCGAGGATTGTTCTCGATACAATCCCGATTTTCATCGGGATCACTCGAACTGACGAGTGATTATTTTTTAGCTTGTTAATTAAGAAGAAGGGATTTTTGCTTCTCTAATTGTTCATAAATTTTTTTTACTTCCTGAGAGTCTGCTTTTTGAAGCACCAGGTTAGCATCGGGCGTACATACCAGGATACTGTTCCGCAGTCCTACGAATGCTGTGTAATTATTAGAGCCGATTACCATATTCCCCATTTCATCTACCGGATGACCCTGAGCAAACAGGTAATCATATATTGCCTCAAAACTTCCCATGTCACTCCATTCGAATTCGGAAGCGACTACCTTCATCTTATCGCTTCGCTCCATCACCGCGTAATCAACACTGATCGATGGGATATCTAAAGATGCTTTTATTTCAAGTCGGCCATCCTTCGCTTCCTGCACAGCAAGCTGACTTTTTGCAAAAACCTCCGGTTCGAATTTTTGAAGTTCTTCCAGGAACACGCCCGCTTTAAAGCAGAACATTCCGCTATTCCATAAAAATCGACCTTCTTCTAGGAATCTTTTTGCAGTCTCGAGGTCTGGCTTTTCCCTGAAAGAGATCACCTCTTCCTCATCAAATTCTATATAACCAAAGCCGGTTTCGGGATGTAGGGGTTTTAATCCGAAGGTGACAATATGATCCTGCCCGGCTAATTCGATGGCTCGTTTTACTGCCTTTTCATAATCTTTTCCTTCTTTGATAATATGATCAGCCGGGGTCACGAGTAAGATATCATCGGGATTGGCTGAAAAAGCTGCAAAGGCAATCGCCGGAGCCGTATTTCTTGGAGTTGCTTCCACGATATCTTTATACTCAGATATGCCGATCTTTTGAAGACTATTCTCACTAAGTTGCCTGTTTTCACGATTTCCCACCACTATAAGGCCATCAGCAAAACAGGCGTTCCGTTGCACAGCCAGTTCAAAAAGGTTTCTGGACGTATCTTCATTTCCATTGATCTCCCTTCCGGAAGGTACATTGCTAAGGTCTTTCTTCGCGTGATTTTCGGCGCTTTCGCGCCCTGTCCCAATTTCGGTAGGTACCTTGATAAGGTCGTTCTTCGACGGATTTTGGGGCGTGTCGCGCACAGGATCACTTTCGGAAGTAAGGCGTGTATTGATCCCCAACTTCTCGATACAATTGTCGGCACTTTCGCGCTCTGTCCCGATTTCAGTAGGTACCTTGATAAGTTCGTTCTTCGACGGATTTTGAGGCGTGTCGCGCACAGGATCACTTTCGGCAGGCTCATTGATAAGTTCGTTCTTCGAGTGATTGTCGGCGCTTTCGCGCTCCGATCGGCTTTTGATTGGAGAATTTGTTTTGATCCCCGACCTCAAGGGATTTTGGGGCGTATCGCGCACAGGATCACTTTCGGAAGTAAGGTTTGTAGTGGCCCCCGACTTCTCGATACAATTGTCGGCGCTTTCGCGCTCGCCAATCACTCGAAGTCCGGAGCTGGAGAAAATATTAAGGTATTGTTTTGGCCGGGATTTACGGGAAAGGGGCCAAAGCCGACTTCCTACTCCACCGGTAAGCAAAACATGCTGTACTTTACTCATAAATTCTATTTTCTTCTGGCTGAAGCACTGAAAGAGGCTTTAGATTCCTAAAAAGTTTAATAAATAATCCTGAATAAACAATCACAATAAAACAGGGCTTCGCCGCCGTGAGTCACATGCTGTAACTCCCGTAAAAATTTTAATTCGCTAAACCTTAAGGATTTATTCCGGCCGGGCTCGGCCAGGTAGGGTCATAAGTAGGGATTCGGTTCAGGCGTATTTTTACGCGGCTAAATTATAACGAAATGTGAAAATGAGGAAACATCGAATGTTAAATTTTTAACTATTAATACTCTTAGTTTTAAATATTCCTCAATGATTACGGATTTCCGTAAAGGTTTATTCAAAGGAAAGTATAAAATGATAAGAATTTCAGGTTAAAATAATCTTAATTATCTATATAACATCCTGAATATTAGCGGTTAAAGTCCATCCTAATTCCGGAAGAATAAGTTTAAGCTGGCGCTTGCCAACTTCCTTAACAATGGCTTTTTTATTGGCAAATTTCCCGTTCTTTATGCTTAGCTCCTCGCCGAGCTGGAATTGCCCTACTTCGAGTCCCTCGATCTTGTCATTGTTCAGCCAGGTTTTGATGGTTTCAATTTCCTCTTTCCTGGCTATGGCAGGCTGCTTTTGCCAGTATAAAAAATTAAGGACGCCAGGAGCTTCAAAAACACGGTTTCGATTATTAGGAGTTGCATTTACAAATAAATAGGACTTAAAAAGAGGCAAGGTGACCTTCTTCTTCCGGTCACTCCACTGCCTGATCTCCTGGATGGTGGGACAAAAGACTTCCATCCCCAGCTCTTCCAGGATCCTGGCCGATTTTATTTCATGTTGTGGCTTGGTGCGTACTACATACCAGGGCATACTGCGACTTTAGCAAATTAATTTTTGTTCTAATTCTCGCAGTAGGGTGGCTCGTAAAGAGTGGAGAATATAGAAATACAGTGCAAAGTAACTAAAATCTATTCTTAATGGAAAATGGACAATTGATAATTGATAATTGATAATTGAAACTATGCCTTAAGCGATAAGCTATATGCGATTTTTTCGGTTATTACTTAGACAGTATACCTTAAACCTTTAAAACCTTCACTGCGAGAGAATGTAACGACCGAAGCAGTCTCCATAATCAATGGATAATTGATAATTGAAATTCAGCTATAAGGCTTTTGGAGTTCAGAGTTTTGAGTTAAAAAAATTAAGGCAGGTTATAAATATCCTGAATATTGAATCCGGAATTTTGAATCCTGAATCCCTTTAGGCGTAGTCATTTCGACAGAGCTCCGAGGATTCGGGGCGACGAGAAATCTCATGATGTATTCCAAAGGCTATTTTTAAAGATTGAAGTTCTCATTTTGAGATTTCTCACTCCGCTACGCTCCGTTTCGAAATGACAGTTGTTTCGGTCATTTCGAGCGAGCCCCGAGGATTCGGGGCGACGAGAAATCTCATGATGTATTCCAAAGGCTACTTTTAAAAAATGCAGTTCTAACCTTGAGATTTCTCACTCCGCTATGCTTCGTTTCGAAATGACAGTCTTTCCTTTAATACGTGGAGTCATTTCGAGCGAGCCCCGAGGATTCGGGGCGACGAGAAATCTCACGATGTATTCAAAAGGCTACTTAAAGATTGAGGTTCTCATTTTGAGATTTCTCACTCCACTATGCTTCGTTTCGAAATGACTGCTCGATTAATAGTAGCGGTATCAATTTCCCCTGCTACCCGAGGAATCGGGGCGACGAGAAATCTCATGATTCATTACCCGGAATTCTTTTAAACATTGCAGTTCTAACCTTGAGATTTCTCACTCCGCTACGCTGCGTTTCGAAATGAGGTCTTTCCTTTAATACTTGGAGTCATTTCGACAGAGTCCCGAGGATTCGGGGCGACGAGAAATCTCACGATGTATTCCAAAGGTTTTTTTTAAAGATTGAGGTTCTCATTTTGAGATTTCTCACTCCGCTATGCTTCGTTTCGAAATGACTGCTCGATTAATAGTAGCGGTATCAATTTCTACTGCTAACTGCTAACTAATATACAGGTATGCCGTATCTCCCCTATACTTCCTCTATATCTTCCTTATACTTTCGTTATGCTTTGCCTATCTGGGAAGTGCAGAAATCTCTCTTTACTTTACAATCTACAGTATACTTCATAAAGATTAGTTTTTACTTTGAGATTTCTCACTCCGCCACGCCTACCCAACGGCATGCAGGTTCCGTTTCGAAAAGACTCCAAAGAAGGTCCGGGACGATTTTGTATAAAGTATATTGTATAAAAGTATTTGGATTAATTCTTAAAGAATCTCTAGATTCTCTCATCATCTCATTCTCTCATCATCTCATCACCTCATCACCTCATCACCTCATCACCTCATCATCTCATCATCTCATTTTCTCATCATCTCATTTTCTCATCATCTAATATTCTAATGATCCAACCATCCAATAATCGCTTATACATATTTATTGATAATTGCTCACCCATAATTGTTCATTGAACTGGCTGTAAATCAAGCTAAGCTAAAAATCGGCTCAAGCCTCATAATTAAAGACAAAAGAGTCCTCTTTTACTATTACTTACTATTTATCCAAAACCTGATTTCCATCATATTTCATGAGGCATTCCTGCCGCAACTTTGTATAGATTTTAAAAAGCAATTAATTATGAAAGCTAATGGTAACCTTAAATTTTTACTGATTGTACTTCTTCTGGGATTTGGCACAAACCTTTCTTTGAAAGCACAATCTTATACCCTGAACCAAAAACCTTCTTATGTACTGGTGGACGGAACTTCCAACATCCATGACTGGAGCCTTGAAGCGGAAAGCTTCAGTGGAAACCTGAAAGCCGAGTTTGACGAAGGTAAACTTGAAGAACTCGAGCAACTTAATTTTACCGTTATGGCCGAAAGCCTTAAAAGCGGAAAAAGCGGGATGGACAAAAACACCTACAACGCGCTTAAAACCAATTCTTACAAAAAGATTTCGTTTCAGCTAAAAGATGTGAAAAGCATCGAAGCCTCTGGTACAGATTCTTATAAGGTAAATACTACCGGAACTCTGGAACTCGCCGGAGTGAAAAAAGAGATCAATCTTACTTTCAACCTCATGGTAAAAGGAAACGAGATAATTCTAAAAGGAAACTATAAATTAAATATGACCGATTATAATATTGAACCTCCAACAGCTATGTTCGGCACCATCTCTACCGGTGAGAACGTAACAATTAAATTCGAAACACATTTCATTAAATAAACTTCAACCTAAACATTTAAACAAAATGAAAACTATTAGTAAATATGTAACGATCGTGCTTCTAGCACTGGCAGCCCTACCTTTAGCTGCCCAAAACCAACGTGATCTTCAAAACTTTAGATATCCCGACCAACGCGGTATCGATCAATTTGAAGCGAACAAAGATACCGTAAGTACTTATGATGGCGTACATGTAAGAGTAGGTGGCGCTTCCACCATTCAGTTCCAGGATCTAAGCCACGAAAACGACCTGAATAACCTTGCAGATCTTGAAGGAAACTTTAACCTGGCAACTGCCAACCTTGACCTTGATGTTGCCCTTTATGACGGTGTGAGAATGCACTTGAGAACCTATCTTTCTTCTCAACACCATAATGAAGCCTATGTAAAAGGTGGTTATATTCAAATTGACAAGCTTGACTTTATCAGCGAAGGATTTGCTGAAGGGCTTATGGACCACTTAAGAATCAAGATTGGTCACATGGAAAACAACTATGGTGATGCCCACTTTAGAAGAACCGACAACGCGATGGCTTTATACAACCCATTTGTTGGTAACTACCTGATGGATAGCTTTACTACAGAAGTTGGTGCCGAGGTGTACTACTTTGGAGGACCCTGGTTTGCTATGGTTGGATTCACTAACAGTAAACTAAACCAGTCTACCTTAGATGTTGATACCGATCCTTCATTCCTTGCAAAAGTGGGATATGACAACCAGGCTACTGAAGGTTTGAGATTCAGACTTACAGGTTCTGTTTTCTCATCTCCTCAAAGACAAATGGGAGCACACGGTGGTACTCAATATCTTTATGCCGGTGACCGTGCAGGAACAAGATATTACAATGTAATGGAAGGTTCTTTTAGAGCCGGACGTGTAAACCCGGAATTTGGAACTGAACTTACTTCTTTCATGATCAACCCATTCCTGAAATATGGCGGACTTGAATTCTTCGGAATCTTCGAATCAGCTTCAGGATCAGACAATGTGGATTGGAACCAGTATTCAGGAGAACTTGTATACCGTTTCGGAACTGATGATGATCTTTACATTGGAGCACGTTACAATACTGCAGATGGTAAACTTGTGACCCCAACAGAAGGTACTCCTTTAATAAATGATGTTTCAGTAAACAGATTCCAGCTGGGCGCAGGATGGTTTATGACCAAAAATATCCTTGCAAAAGTTGAATATGTTAACCAGAATTATAATGATTATCCAGCCGGTAGTATCTATTCCGGAGGAAACTTCAAAGGCTTTACTCTAGAAGCTGCCATTAGTTTCTAAGTTGGTGTTGATCAGAACCTGCCGCGATAATCCTCCGGCAGGTTCCTTTCAAGCTTTGAAAATTACAACTTTTTCTGAAATATTCAGAAAACCCCAAAAAGTTCGGGTACAAATTCAAAATCTGAAGCCATGAAAACTCTCTTAACCTCAATACTCAGTGTGATTTTCTGCACCTGTATTACTGCTCAGAAAGATTTTGATAAGGCTATAGTGAAGATCTCTCCTAAAAGCGAACTTGTGATCGCGGGAAGTACCAACGTGAACAAATTCAACTGCCGATTTAATACTGAACTTATTGGCGCACCAAAAAATCTTGAGTTTACTACTGACGGAGATAACCTTTATTTTAAATCTCTGGCCTTACACCTGGAAACAAGAGGTTTTGACTGCGGACATAGAAAAATGAATGATGATCTTTGGGATCTCCTGCAGGCGCAGAAATATCCTGAAATTGTCATTTCTGTCAATCGAATCAAAATTATATCTGAAAGTTATGCCAAAGCCTACATTACTGTACAAATGGCCGGCCAGAGCAACAAATACAGTCTTCCGGTCAAAATTGACGGAAAGACCTACAGCGGAAGGTTTGAAATGAACATTCGTGATTTTGGTCTTGAACCTCCTGTAAAAGCACTTGGCCTGATTGAGGTTAACGAGATGATAGAGGTTAATTTTAACCTTCAAACGCTCGTAGACATTTTATAATACCCCATAAAATTTTTTAATCTCCTTGTAGTCTTTATTTTTAAGACTTGAGGAGATTTTTAATTTAAAAGGGATCTGCAATAATCTTATACAGGATTCAGCATAGCATAATTTTTTTCTGAAAAAGAACTAAAATGAGAGATTTTAAAGTAGTATCACCTGCCGAAGCGGTGAGTGAAGTGAAATCTGGAGACAGGGTTTTCTTCCAGGGAGCGGCCATGACGCCCAACAACCTCATCCAAGCATTATGTGAAAGATACCGGGAACTTGAAAATGTCGAGATCATCCAGATACATACCGAAGGTTCTGCCACCTACACTATTCCGCCTTACAATAAAGCCTTTAAGGTAAACAGCTGTTTTGTAAGCAGCAACGTGAGAAAAGCGGTCAACTCGGTTAACGGCGCTTATATCCCGATTTTTCTCAGCGAGGTTCATCAGCTTTTTCGTAGAAATATCCTTCCCTTAGATTGTGCTTTTATACAGGTCTCTCCACCTGATAAACACGGATTTTGTTCTTTGGGAGTTTCAGTAGATATTACCATTCCCGCCATTCAGAATGCTAAAAAGATCATCGCACAGATCAATCCGCAAGTGCCAAGAACGCATGGTGATGGTATCATCCACATCAGCAAGATCGATGCGGCGATGGAAGTAAACCTGCCAATCCTTTCAGCACCTGTTTCCGAACCATCCGAAATTGAAAAAAAGATTGGTAAACATGTGGCTGAGCTCGTGGAAGACGGCGCCACCCTTCAAATGGGAATTGGCGGTATCCCAAATGTGGTGCTTGAAAACCTTATAAACCATAAACGTTTGGGGATACACACCGAAATGTTTTCAGATGGTGTGCTTCCACTCATAGAAAAGGGAGTGATCACCGGCGAGGAAAAAGAAATAAAAACAGGCAAACTGGTGACCTGTTTCGCCGTGGGTTCTCCTAAACTCTACAATTTTATAGATGATAATCCGCTGGTGCATTTCAAAGAAGCCGCATATACCAACGATACCTCGATCATTAGGCAAAATCCTAAAGTCACTGCGATCAATTCAGCAATTGAAATAGATCTCACGGGACAGGTTTGTGCCGATACTATTGGAAAATTGCAGTATAGCGGCGTGGGCGGACAAATGGATTTCATTCGCGGAGCTTCCCTTTCAGAAGGCGGAAAAGCCATTATCGCCCTGCCTTCAGTCACCGCAAACGGGATCTCGAAAATCGTTCCCTATCTTAAAGAAGGAGCCGGAGTTACCACCACCAGGGCTCACGTGCATTATATCGCCACCGAATATGGCGTCGTGGATCTCTTCGGAAAAAATATGAAGCAAAGAGCGAAAGCCCTGATTTCCATTGCGCATCCCGATCATCGCGAAGAGCTATCAAAACAAACTTTTGAAAGACTGAATATTTGATTCAAAATTCTATTAAAGCTGATTTTTATCATATTTCATAAGCAATGCCGAGTGTACTTTTACACCAGTATTTACAGCGTTTGATACCGCCGTTTTTGCAAACTTTATTTCGTTTTCGAATAATTTGATGATAAGCCAGGTGATAAGCAATATGAGTATCACCAATAAACTCTGGTCCTTCTACAGGTTAAGGGGAAATAACTGGACCAGCTAAATTGCCTTTTTGGATTCTTCCGGAAAGGCAGTTTTTTTAGAGAGTGAAGAAGTGAAGTAGTGAAGAAGTGATGTAGTGATCTGGTGATGGAGCCGGCTTTGAAGCAATCCATTAAAAATGAATAAGGTTAAAGGAATAAAGACTAATAGTAATATTTTAAGTAGTCCTTCAAACTAATAGAAACTGGAATTAGCAAGTGTCAGCCTTTAGATTACTGGATTTCTGGATTTTTAGATTGTTGGACTGTTCGTTCTAAAAATAATTTGACTCCCTTCTAACGACTAACTACTCAATACTCAATACTATTATGGATCAATCTCAAAAGTTGGGTCTAAAGTGAAAAAGAAGTTTCTTTGCAGATAAATTTCCGCATGAACAAAGAGACTGATCTATCCCTACTAAAGCTATTCCTTCCTGAAGGATTGCTAATGTTTTTTAATGTTGTTGGATTTGATAAAAAGCCAATTAAAGATCCTCTATATGTTAATCGCCTTACCATTTATTTGGAAGAGAAAAAGGAAATACCTGAAACTTATAAAAATCACCATTACAAAGCTAGTGGCTTTATGGAGCCCCGGATAATTGATGATTATCCGATTCGGGACAATTTGGTGAGTCTAAGCTTGAAGCGAAGACGCTGGGATGTTCTAGTAGATGGGAAGTGGATCAAAGTAAACCGCAGTTGGGGAGATTTTATTGCACAGGGTACTCGTCTTTCAAAAGAGTTCGCTGATTTTTTAAAAGAAGGCGACCGATAATACACCTCTTAGCAGTAACCAAGTCGGCGGATTCTTCGGAGTTTCAGGTAAAAAGCTCCAACGTCAGTACAAAAATCACCTAAGCAAGTACCAAGAATGGGAGCAAAAATCTCACGCCAGGGATTGGCTCCTATACCCTCAGAACATGGGGCCTTTTCTTTCTATTGACGAGACTGCTTTATCTCAGGGGGAACTCTATACGATAATCACCAATAAAGCAGCTAAGGGAAAGAAAGGAGCTTTGGTAGGCATCTTCAAAGGAACCCGTGCAGAGCCAATTATTGACAGGCTCCTTAAACTTCCATCCTCTATCCGGAATAAAGTTCAGGAGATAACCCTGGACATGGCTCATTCCATGAAACACATCGCAAAGGTCTGTTTCCCTAAAGCTATCCAGGTAACAGATCGATTCCACGTCCAGAAACTTGCCATAGAAGCATTGCAAGAACTTCGGATTAAATACCGGTGGGAAGCCATTGACCAGGAGAATGAGCAGATAAAGCAAGCAAAGGGTACAGGTAAAGGCTTTCTACCAAAACTACTTCCCAACGGAGATAGCAGAAAGCAACTCTTAGCCAGAAGCCGATATTTACTCTACAAATCAACAGACAAGTGGACCAATAGTCAAAAAGAAAGAGCTGCTATTTTATTTATCCAATATCCTGAAATAGAGAAAGCTTACAAGCTAGTAAACAACCTCAGGAATATCTTCAATCAAAAAAAAGACAAAGGGGTAGCCTTTACAAAACTAGCTCATTGGTACAAAGAAGTAGAAGAGTCTGGTTTTAAA
Organism: Christiangramia fulva; assembly: GCF_003024155.1. Taxonomy (NCBI): domain Bacteria; kingdom Pseudomonadati; phylum Bacteroidota; class Flavobacteriia; order Flavobacteriales; family Flavobacteriaceae; genus Christiangramia; species Christiangramia fulva. Next base: position 1,789,526 of record NZ_CP028136.1, on the reverse strand, counting down.
AGTTTCAATACGGTCGCAAATAGCATCTATCTAAATTACCACTCCATCCTAAACTATTTTACAAACCGCAGCACCAACGCCTCTGCAGAATCATTTAATGCCAAAATCAAAGCTTTTAGAGCACAATTAAGAGGAGTAAGAAAGACAGATTTCTTCTAATATCGGCTTGAAAAACTATTTGCTTAAAAAGTCAAAACCCAGAAAATGTTCTTGATCCACTATTATTCCAAAATTCCCGAAATAAAAAAGCCCGAACTTTCGTTCAGGCTTTCTGCACTTTGTTGGCCTACTAGGGCTTCCTTCGACTGGCTCAGGATAAACTTCTCGCCCTAACGATTTTGTGTAAAACAAAACCCCGAACTCTCGTTCGGGGTTTTTCATTTCAGTTGGCCTACTAGGGCTCGAACCTAGACTCTTCTGGACCAAAACCAGACGTGTTGCCAGTTACACCATAGGCCAATGCTTAAATGCGGATGCAAATTTAAAACAAAGTTTATTCTACACAAACTTTTTCTATAGATTTTGAATAATTTTTAGCTCTTAAAAACCCGCTTCTTCATTTTCTGAATTTTTAAAAATAAATCCTTTTCTATTCCGTTTGTAACGCGTTCAGCATTTTATTATTAAATTCGCCACTCTAGTGGAATTTCTAATCTATGACCGATTTTAATTTTAGCAGGTGGAACAAAATACTGGGATGGCTGGTATTTGTTATCGCACTGACTACCTATACTCTTACCCTCGAACCAACGGCAAGCTTTTGGGATGCCGGAGAATATATAGCCACCTCGGCAAATCTTGAAGTAGGACATCCTCCGGGAGCTCCGCTATATCAAATGCTCGGAGCCTTTTTCTCAACCTTTGCACCCAACAAGGGTGAGATCGCACATATGATCAATTTCATGAGTGGCCTGGCCAGTGCCTTTGCGATTTTATTTATGTTCTGGTCGATCACCCTGTTGGTCAGGAAGATGACCGGTCCGGCAGAAAAACTGAGTCCGGGAAAAAAAATGGCCGTTCTGGGAAGCGCCCTTGTTGGATCACTGGCTTTTACTTTTACCGATAGTTTCTGGTTCAATGCCGTGGAAGCCGAAGTATATGCCTCGGCAACCTGTTTGATGGCGATCTGTTTTTACCTGGGACTGCTATGGGAACGGGATATGTTCAAGCCTCGCGGCAACAGGTGGATAATTTTGATATCCTTCATTATAGGACTTTCTTTCGGGGTGCATTTTATGGTTTTGCTGACCCTTCCTGCCATCGGTTTTCTGTATTTCTTTAAAAACTATAAAAAAGTCACGGTTAAGAATTTTATAGTGGCCAATATTGTGGTGGTCGCGGTTTTAATGTTCATTTTTAAACTGCTCCTTCCCTACACGCTTACCTTTTTTGCGGCTTCAGAACTTTTCTTCACCAATAGCCTTGGAATGCCTTTTAACACGGGCACCATTGTTGCCCTACTGGTGATCATTGCCATTTTCTATTTCGGAATAAACTATACCCGAAAACATAATTATTACAAGTACAACACGCTGCTGCTTTGCATTCTGTTCGTTCTTATAGGTTTCTCCAGCTGGACAATGCTTCCTATTAGAAGTAATGCCCCCACGATCATCAATGAGAACAGTCCTGATAATGCAAGGGAACTCCTGGCTTATTACAACCGTGAACAGTACGGTGAAACGCACCTGTTTTATGGCCCGCAATGGACGGAAATGTATTCGGGACTGGACCCTGATAATCCATATTTGGATGCAAAACCTAATTATGAAAAGAATAAAGAATTAGGAAAATATGTGATCATCAATGATTATAAAAATGCACGGCAAAATCTGGATGATCGTCATAAAGCTATCCTTCCGCGTATGTGGAGTACCGAGCATGCGGTGAATTATATGAAATTTACCGGTCCGCTGGATTTTAAGATTAAACCCGAATATCAGGATGAACAACGGCTGGTGCAGGCGGTAAATCAATTTAAACAGCAGTTTGCGCGGGGAGAAAGAGACTTGTCCGACTACCATAATTTTCTCAGACAATTCAGCGATTACCTCATTGTTGAAAAACCCAGTTTCGCCGATAATATTTCCTACTTGCTCGAATACCAGATAGGTTATATGTACTGGCGTTATTTTCTATGGAATTTTGTGGGCCGCCAGGACGATATCCAGGGTAAATATGGCGATTTGCACGGAAACTGGCTCAGCGGCATTAAGTTTATAGACGAAATGCACCTTGGTTCACAGGAAGATCTGACTTCAGATATGCTGAATAACAAAGCCAGAAACACCTATTATTTCCTTCCGCTGATATTAGGCCTTATTGGATTTGTTTTTCATCTGAAAAGGGACCGGAAGAATTTCTGGGTCCTGCTCGTATTCTTCCTGTTTACGGGAATCGCGTTGAAAATTTATCTGAATGAACGCCCCTTTGAACCGCGGGAAAGAGATTACGCATTAGTGGGATCTTTTTACGTGTTCGCCATCTGGATCGGGATGGGTGTATATGCGCTTTTTGACAAATTAAAGGCCTACCTGAAACCCAAAATACTTGCCCCCGCAATAACAGTAGTTTGCCTGCTTTGTGTGCCGATATTGATGGCTTCGGAAAATTGGGACGATCACGATCGCTCCAATCGCGATACCGCTTTTACCATGGCTAAAATGTACCTCGATTCGGTTGATAAGAACGGGATCATTTTTACCATTGGCGATAATGACACTTTTGCACTCTGGTACGTCCAACAGGTAGAAAAATATCGTACCGATGTACGTATTATTAATACCAGCCTTCTGGCAACCGACTGGTATATTGATCAGATGAAAAGGCAGGCTTTTGAAAGCGAGCCCGTTCCCTCTCAATTATCTGCAGATTTCTATCATGGTAAGAATGATGCTATTTTCCTTAAGGAGATTACCACTGATACGATTCCTATCAATACCTGGCTGAATTATATTCAAAATGATGATCCTCGTACCAAAGCCGAGCTGCAAAGCGGTTCCATGATCAACACATATCCTTCACGTCACGTTCGCATTCCCGTGGATAAAGAGACCGTTCTTGAGAATGGAATTGTTGCGCCAAAAAATGCCGATAAAATTGTAGACCATATAGATATTACGATAGATGGCCAGGTGCTTTATAAAAACCGTTTGCTAATGCTGGATATCATTGCCAACAACCACTGGAAACGACCTATATATTTTACAGGCGGAAGTTTTGGCGATGAAGATTACCTGTGGATGAAAGATTATTTGCAGCTCGACGGAATGGCCTATGAACTGGTTCCCATAAAAACACCGGTAGACAAAAGAAATCCTTTTGATATGGGTCGTATTGATGCTGAAAAAATGTACAATATTGTAAAAAACTGGGACTGGGGAAATATGGGATCTTCAGAAATCTATCACGACCCGGAAACCCGTAAGAATTCCATTACCTATCGCAGTAACCTGGCTAGGCTCACTGAAAAACTTATCAGTGAGGGAGACACCTTAAAAGCAAAAGAAATTCTGGATATGGGAATGAAGCAGATGCCGGTTGAATATTATGAATATTACACCCTGCTGGAACCTTTTATTCGGGGCTATTACGAAATAAATGAAGACAAAAAAGCCCTGGATCTTTGGGAGAAAGTTGCTAAAAAATATCAGGAAAACCTCGAATTCTACAGCAATTGGGATGCTGAAAGGCAATACAGCTATGCTGATGAGATCATTACCGACATGGAAAGATATCGAGGATTAATCGATATGCTGGCACAATATGAAGATCGTGAAACGGTAGAGAAAAAAGCCGAAAAATTCAACAGCTATCTGAAGTTGTTCCGAAATTTCTATCGGGAAGATGAAGATTATGAAACAAAAGCTCCTGAACAGGAATTAATGAAAGGCCTGGATGTTGGCACGGGAATTGACACTTTATCAATAGATTCTGTTGACCAGTAATTAAAAAAAGGATTTTTGTTATATGAAACTTTTCCGGGCGAAATACCCGTCTATTCTTAGACTTCTGTATCCGCACAGGGTTTCAAAAATTTCTTCAGAGAATTCTATATATCTCACTTTTGATGATGGCCCGGTACCGGAAGTCACTCCCTGGGTTCTGGATCTGCTGGCAAAATATGATGCGAAAGCTACTTTTTTCTGCATTGGCGATAATGTAAAAAAACATCCGGATGTTTTCCGGGAAGTTTTGGCTAATGGACACGTCGTGGGCAATCATACCTTCAACCATATCAAGGGCTGGAAAACCAGCGATTCAGACTATATAGAAAATACGCTCAAAGCCGAAAATCTCATCAATCAACTAGTCTATGAGGAAAAGAGAAAAAAAACTCTTAACTCTGAACTCTTAACTCTGAACTCGAAAAGTCGAAGGGCAAACTCCGAACTCCGAACTCCCAACCTGGAAAGTCGAAGGGCAAACTCTGAACACTACAGTTGTCACCCTGAGCGGAGTCGAAGGGCTGAACTCCTAACACCGAACTATAAGCTATTCCGCCCTCCCTACGGCCGTATCAAAAATTCACAGGCCTCGAAACTGGTAAAAAAGGGTTTTAAAATTGTGATGTGGGATGTGGTTAGCGGTGATTATGAACCGGAATTTTCGGCTTCACAATGTTTCGATAATGTGGTGGATAACGCCGAAGCAGGAAGTACGATCGTTTTTCACGATAGCGAAAAGGCATTTCCGAACCTTCAAAAGATCCTGCCCGATATTTTAAAATATTATTCTGAAAAAGGCTATCAGTTTCGCAGTCTTAGAGATGTTCTTTAAGCAATCCGATGAGGGTATTGGCATCCTGCTCACCGCTATGCCGCCATTTCATTTCACCCGATTTGTAGATCATCAGGGTTGGCAGACCTTTAACTCGAAGCGCTTCGGCCAGCTGCGAATTCTTATCAACATCTATCTTGATCACCTTGGCCTTATCGCCCATAGCCGCCGCTACATCGCGAAGCACCGGATGCATGGCTTTGGAAGCATCATTCCATTCAGTGTAGAAATCCAGGAGTACCGGGATGTCAAGGTCTACTAATTCACCAAATTTTGACATAACTCACGAATTAATTTTCAGGCCTTAAAGAGAACGCTTTTCACCTGCTAAATCAAATATAATAATTTCTTGCAATTATGCGGGTTTTGGGCCTTTTTTCAGTTCAATAACACTTATTTCAGGCCAGATACCCACACGCCCCGGATATGCGAGAAAACCAAAGCCCCTGTTCACATTGATAAACCTACCGGCTTCTTCATAGATCCCGGCCCACTGTTTATAACGGTATTGAATGGGACTCCATTTGAACCAGCCGGGAATCTCGATGCCGAATTGCATTCCGTGCGTGTGCCCGCTAAGGGTAAGATGGTATTTTTTATCAAAGCTTTTTACCTCTTCATTCCAGTGAGACGGATCGTGGCTCAGCAAGATTTTGAATTCCTCGTCTTTTACATTTTCACCGGCTTTTTTAAGATCGCCGGCTTTTTTGAATCCGCCTGCGCCCCAGTTTTCAACTCCTACAAGTGCAATTCTCTCACCTTCTTTTTCAATGTACCGATGCTCGTTCAGCAACAGGTCCCAGCCCATTTCGGCATGCGTCTGCTTAAGCCTTTTTAGATTCTCCCTTTTCGCTTCAGCACTCGGCCAGTCATGATAATCCCCATAATCATGATTTCCAAGGATAGAATACACGCCGTGCCTGGCTTTCAAATCTGAAAACATATGCTTCCAATCTTCCATTTCAGAAGCCATATTGTTCACCAGGTCCCCGGTAAAAAAGATCACATCGCTTTGCTGCTCCTGAATGAGATTTACTCCATATTTGATCTTTTCCTTATGATCGAAACTTCCGCTGTGAATATCGCTGATCTGCGTGATTCTATAGCCATCGAAGGCATCTGGCAGATCGTCAAAATGAAGCGTATATTTCAGCACCCTGAAATTATATCGGCCTTTGAACATTCCGTATAGGAATCCCGCAAACGGAATCGCCGCGATGCCCAGAGCCAGCGTGCTGATGAATTTTCTTCGTGAAGGAACACTGAAATTATCGGAAGAACCAAAAAAATTCTGAATACCGGCGAGCGGAAGACGCACCACATCTTCCCCGAGCATCATTACTGAAACCACAATTTTTGAAACAAAGAAGGCGAGGAATATTCCGATCGCATATCCTCTTCCGCCTGAAAAAGTCCCGCTGGGAGCGGGTTGATTGAACTGGTAGATCAGGTTCCCAACAACAATAACCGATAGAAGGAAATAAATCGCGGCTACGACCCAGTTCCTGGAAAAGCTTCTGACCGCCTGATAACTATAAATATCCACAATAAGATAAAGGGCAACTAAAATGATCCAGCGCATGTAAAGCAATTTTTTAACGAAGATAAGAGTTTGAAAATTAGGGCTCCTAACTTACTTAAGCTTTTGTATCATTTCCCTGATGATCCTTACATCGCTGATCGCTTTGTGATCTTCTTTCAGAAATTTTTCTGAATTCATCGAGATCTTCGGAAGCTGCGGCAGTGTTTTATAAAAAATCGTTCCCGAAAAATGTATCTCCTCAAATCCGGCATTTTTAAACGATTCTATATTTTCTGAATTCACACCGCCGCCGGGCATGATCTTACAGGAATCTGAAACTTTCAAAAGCTGTTTCAGCAAATCAATACCTTCTATGGCTTTTGGCTGCTGACCGGAAGTTAGTAAATGATCAGCCCCCAAATCCTGGATGATTTTAAAGCTTTCGAGAGGATCTTTCAACCAGTCGAAAGCCCGGTGAAATGTGAAATGCATACCTTCCGAAGTCTTTATTAAGGTGGACGTCTTCTGTTTATCAAGGCTAAAATCAGGTTTTAAGGCGCCGGAAACAATTCCTTTTACACCTATGCTTTTACAGAATTCTATATCCTTCAGCATCACCCGAAATTCTGCCTCAGAATAGCTAAAATCACCACTACGAGGCCTGATAAGCACATGAACCGGAATTGTAACTTCTTCCATCACCTGCTGAAGAAGACCATAGGAAGGAGTGATCCCGCCCACTCCCAGTTCAGAACATAATTCAATGCGATCGGCTCCGGCTTTTTCAGCGTTTATAGCCGATTCCAGAGAATTTGCACAAACTTCTACAAGCATTTTTGTTATATTTAATTTTCAACAATTTCTCAGTACTAAAATACTATAACTTCTTTGGGCAAGAGCCAAATATTATGAAACGACGAAATTTTATTAAAACTGCAGGCGCCGCAGGGCTTGGCATCACTGCCGCTTCAAGGATCATGGCTAATCCGTTATTCAAACCTTCTTATATGACAAAAAATTATCCGGTGGCAGTGGCTACATGGAACTTTCAAAACGCCACCAGAAAAGCAGGCGAACTTTTATACCAGGGAACTTCAGCTCTCGATGCAGTGGAACAGGGCGTTCGGGTGGAAGAATCAAATCTTAAAAATACCACCGTTGGCGATGGCGGCGCGCCCGATCGCGATGGGAATGTCACCCTGGACGCATGTATCATGAATCCTGAAGGAAACGCCGGTTCTGTGGCTTACCTGAAACACATTGCGCATCCGGTATCGGTGGCCCGAAAGGTCATGGAAGAGACCCCGCATGTGATGCTCGTGGGTGAAGGTGCATTGCAGTTTGCACTTCAGAACGGATTTGAGAAGAAAGACCTGCTCACAAAAGAATCTGAAAAAGCCTGGAAAGAGTGGTTAAAAGAAAAAGAGTATAAACCCATTATCAATATCGAAAACCATGATACCATTGGCATGCTTTGTCTCGATGAGAACGGCGATATGGCCGGAGCCTGTACAACCTCGGGACTTGCCTATAAAATGAACGGCCGCGTTGGAGATTCACCAATTATCGGGGCAGGCCTGTTTGTTGACAATGAAATTGGCGGGGCCACTGCCACGGGGATGGGTGAAGCAGTGATGAAAAGTGTGGGTTCTTTTCTTGTGGTAGAACTTATGCGGCAGGGAAAATCACCTCAGCAGGCCTGCGAGGAAGCCGTAAAAAGGATCGTTGGCAAGAATTCAAATTACAATGATTTCCAGGTTGGTTTTATCGCGATGAACAAGCAGGGAGATATTGGCTCGTATTGTATTCATGGCGGCTTTAGCTATGCGAAATATTATAAAGGGGAAAGTACCAACACCAAAAGTGATTCTTTCCTGAGGGATTAAATTGTTCGTTATGGAGAAACATCGCATTTTCAGTATGCCGGTCGCCAGTGTATATCCGCACTATATCAATAAAGCCGAAAAGAAAGGCCGCACCAAAGAAGAAGTTGATACAATCTTTCGGTGGCTAACCGGCTATGATCAAAATTCATTGGAAAATCACCTTGAGCAGAAAACCGATTTCGAAACTTTCTTCGCTAAGGCACCACAGATCAATCCTAATGTCTCAAAAATAAAAGGGGTGATCTGTGGCTACAGGGTTGAAGATATTGAAGATCCGCTAATGCAAAAGATAAGGTATCTGGACAAGCTGATCGATGAACTGGCCAGAGGAAAGAAAATGGAAAATATTTTAAGGAGTTAGCAAACCAATGCACTAATAATCTTTAGGCATTTCTCTGATAAATATTCGGGAATTCGCGCCAAAAACTTTCTATTTTCTATTTCAACTTTGGGGCAAGCTATGAATCCAAAATGTCGGGCTGAGCGTAGTCGAAGCCATTTTAAAAAAATTTTTTCTTTCCGGATAAACTAAAAGTCACATTTCGACTTCGCTCAATGTGACATCAGTATTTGTCACTTTATCAAAATTATCTTAGCCATTAATGCACTAAAGTACTGCAGATAATTTTTAAAAGTTATCTGTATAATCTTGGCAGAGCCGAGACATAATTCTCCTATTTGAATATATTCATAAGGAAGACTGACTTAATCTTTGTAGTTTTGAATAATTACCAGAAATCATTTTAAAGATCAACAATGGCTGAACAAAAACGCCTTTTCTTACTCGACGCTTACGCTCTTATTTTCAGGGGATATTACGCTTTTATAAAGAACCCGCGGATCAATTCCAAAGGTTTTAATACCTCGGCGATCATGGGATTTACCAATTCGCTTTTCGATGTGATAAGAAGGGAAAAACCCGATCATTTGGCGGTTTGTTTCGATAAGGATGGCAGTGAGGCGCGCACCGAAATGTTTACCGATTATAAGGCACATCGCGACGAAACACCGGAACCTATTCGGGAAGCCATTCCGATAATCCAGGATATTCTTCGCGCCATGCATATCCCTGTGCTGGAACAGTCGGGAATGGAAGCCGATGACCTTATCGGAACGCTTTCCAAACAGGCCGAAGAGGAAGGCTACAAGGTTTATATGGTGACTCCCGATAAAGATTTTGCGCAGCTGGTTTCTGAAAATATCTTTATGTACCGTCCCGCCAGGATGGGAAATGGGATCGAGATCTGGGGAATTCCGGAAGTCCAGAAGAAATTCGAGGTAGAAACTCCCGACCAGGTGATCGATTATCTTGGAATGATGGGCGATGCCGTGGATAATATTCCGGGAATTCCGGGCGTGGGTGACAAAACAGCCAAAAAATTCCTCAAAAAATACGGAAGTCTGGAAGGTTTGCTCAGTAATACCGATGATCTTAAGGGCAAAATGAAGGAGAAGGTGATCGAAAATGCTGAACAGGCAAGAATGTCCCGAAAACTGGCGACTATTTTTACCAATTGTGATGTGAAATTTCATGCCGAGGATTTTGAACTTTCCATGCCAGATGCCGAGAAAGTTCAGGAGATCTTCGAGGAACTGGAATTTAGAAGACTAAAAGACCAGTTTATAAAATTGTTCAGCGGCGAAGATGATTCTTCACACACGCAAGTGACCAATTCACCTTCTGCGAAACAGAATGCGCAAATGGCCGGCGCCGGGCAGTTCTCTCTTTTTGGCGAGGAAGGCCAGGAAATTGAACGAACCAGTTCCAGGAAAACCTTGCAGGATGTTCCGCATGTTTATCAGTTGATAAAAACCGACCTGGCAAAAAAGCTGTTTCTAGAAAAACTAATGCTACAAACCAGTGTTTGCTTTGATACCGAAACTACCAGTTTGAATCCGTTGCAGGCCGAACTTGTGGGCATTGCTTTTTCATGGGATACCGGCAAGGGCTTTTATCTTTCCTTTCCTGAAGAACGCGAAGCAGCGCAGAAACTAATTGACGAGTTAAGGCCATTTTTCGAAAATGAAAAAATTCAAAAGATCGGTCAAAACCTCAAATATGATATTGAAGTACTCGATAAATATAATGTAGAAGTTAAAGGTCCGCTTTTCGACACCATGATCGCCCATTATCTTATCAATCCGGATATGAGGCACAATATGGACGTGCTGGCGGAAACCTATTTGAATTACACTCCCATTTCCCTGACGGATTTGTTAGGCAAAAAAGGAAAAAATCAGGCGAGCATGCGGGAAATTCCGCTGCTTCAGCAAACCGAATATGCTGCTGAAGATGCCGATGTGACCTTACAGTTGAAGAATTTTTTTGAAAAGGAACTCGAAGAGGCCGAAACACGGAAACTCTTTAATGAAATTGAGATTCCCCTGGTAAAGGTTCTTGCTGATATGGAGCTGGAAGGCATCAATCTGGATGAAGAATTTCTGAAATCCCTTTCCGCAGCGCTGACATCTGATATCAAGCAACTGGAAGAAAACATTTATAAAGCAGCGGGCGAAGAATTCCTGATCAGCTCTCCAAAGCAATTGGGAATCATTCTTTTTGAAAAGCTCGAGCTGGTTAAAAAACCGAAAAAAACCAAAACGGGGCAGTATTCTACCAGTGAAGATGTGCTTTCGGCTCTCGCGCCCAAACACGAGATCATTCAGCAGGTGCTGGATTACCGCGGACTCGTAAAACTTCAGAATACCTATGTAGATGCCTTGCCATCTCAGGTTGAAAAAACTACCGGTCGTGTGCATACCGATTATGTACAGACGATAGCGGCTACCGGAAGATTGAGCTCGAACAATCCGAACCTTCAGAATATTCCTATCAGAACAGAAAGAGGAAGACAGGTTCGTAAAGCCTTTGTTCCACGGGATGAAAATTATCTTTTACTCGCAGCCGATTATTCACAGATCGAACTGCGCATCATAGCGGCTTTAAGCGAAGAAGAGAATATGATCAGGGCTTTTGAGGAAGGTGAAGACATTCACGCGTCGACCGCGGCGAAAGTTTTTGGAGTGCCTATTGAAGAGGTAACCCGCGAACAAAGAAGCAACGCCAAAACCGTGAATTTCGGGATCATTTATGGGGTTTCCGCTTTTGGCTTGAGCAATCAAACCAATCTTTCACGCAGCGAGGCGAAGGAATTAATTGACACTTATTATAAAACCTATCCACAACTAAGCAATTTCATCAGCGATCAGGTACAATTCGCGCGCGAGCACGGTTATGTTTCTACGGTTCTTGGCAGAAGGCGTTATTTAAAAGATATCAATTCCCGAAATGCCGTGGTACGTGGTGCTGCAGAAAGGAACGCGGTAAACGCTCCAATCCAGGGGAGTGCCGCCGACATTATCAAGCTGGCAATGATCAATATTCATAAAAAACTGAAAAAGGAAAACTACAAGACCAAAATGTTACTTCAGGTACATGATGAACTGGTTTTCGACGCTCATAAATCGGAACTTGAAAAAGTGAAGGAAATGATCAAATCTGAAATGGAAAATGCCTATAAACTGAAAGTCCCATTAGAAGTTGATCTTGGAGTAGGCGCAAACTGGCTGGAAGCTCATTGATCGATGGGCAATTATCAATAAACGGTGAGCAATTTTTTTAATTCAGAAAATTTCAGAAAAAACCCCACAGTTTCCCTGCGGGGTTTTCCAACTAACACTAAAAACTACAATTAGGCTGAATTAACGTTTGGTATATTCCAGCGCTAAAATTCTTATTTCGGAGGCCTGGGTATTTCCCGGATCGTTCACATACAGGTTAGATTCTAATTTAGAAACCTCAAAACCAAAAGTATTACTTCCCAGTTCTATCGCTTTTTTATGTATATAGGTCACATTATTGATCAAAAGGGTCATTATTAGGCTATCATTCCTCACCTCCCAGTCACCCTGATCTATCCTATCTCCCATACAGGAAAACTTATTAGCTTCAGTACCAGACTCAAAGCTCATGGTAGCATTCGTAGAAATAAACGTGCCGTCGCTGTTAAATGTTATATCCATATTGTTAAAACATGAGGTTTCACTCAGTAAATTTGTACTGGCTGATCCGTCATCGTTAAGATCTACAAGAGTATCTGCAGTCATTTTTGACAAATCCCAACTGCCAAGTAGGTCGTTGGAAGTAACGGTGGTAAGATTACTTACTTTCAGCATATCATTCTGCTCACTCATTGTTTCTTTAGAACAGGACTGGAGCATCATTGAAAAAATAGCAAGGCTAAAAAATATCTTCTTCATTTTCATAAATTTGGGGCGACAAATATAGAGCACAAGATCATTTTTTTATGACTTTATTAACACTTTAATTGCCTTTAATCGATTGAAAAATACTTTTTATCGATTATTACAGGGAATGCGTCCAGCGTATACTCTTCACGGGAGTGCGAATTGAAGCCGAAAAATGACTGTACATAATCTCACTGAAAATCAGTCGCTTTGAATGAAGAAAATTATTTAAGCCTTATTTGCAATATGAATTTATAATTGTACATTTGCACCCCTGTTTTCCCGATTGAGTTACGGGTAAACGGGATTGGAATGTTTAATAATTACAGTAAAATCAATTAGTGTGGACACATTAAGTTACAAAACAGTATCGGCTAATAAGGCCACCAGGACCAAAGAATGGGTTTTGGTAGATGCTGAAGGACAGAATTTAGGTCGTCTCGCTTCCAGAGTAGCTTTTCTACTTAGAGGTAAGCACAAGCCTAATTTCACACCACATGTTGACTGCGGAGACAATGTTGTTGTTATCAACGCATTGGGAGTAAATCTTTCCGGTAAAAAATGGGATGCTAAAGAATACATCCGTTATACCGGTCACCCAGGTGGTCAAAGAAGTCTGACAGCAAGAGAGCTTTTCAATAAAAGTCCTGAGAGACTTGTTGAATCAGCCGTTAAAGGAATGCTTCCAAAAAATAAACTTGGAGCAGACCTATTCAGAAATTTAAAGGTTTATGCCGGAGCAGAACATGATCATGAAGCTCAAAAACCTAAAACTATTAACTTAAACGACGTTAAGTAATGGAGGTAATTCACAAAATTGGCCGTAGAAAAACAGCTGTGGCCCGTGTGTATGTTTCAGAAGGAAAAGGAAACATCACCGTTAACAAGAAAGACCTTAACGATTACTTCACTACAGGACCGCTTCTTTACAAAGTAAATCAGCCCCTAAACCTTACCGGAAACGATAAAAACTTTGATGTCAAAGTAAATGTTTATGGTGGTGGTATCACAGGTCAGGCTGAAGCGATCCGTTTGGCTCTTTCCAGAGCGATGGTAGAGTTAGATGAAGAAAATCGTGGTACTCTTAAGCCCGAAGGTCTTCTTACCAGAGACCCACGTATGGTAGAACGTAAGAAATACGGACAGAAGAAAGCCCGTAAGAAATTTCAGTTCTCTAAACGTTAATATTATTACCGGATTGGTTTCCGGGAAGTTCATTAAAAAATTAATTTTTTGTTGTTATCCGCCCAGGGCGGAGTTAGTTTAGCATCTAAACGATCAGGGCCATACTGAAAAGTAGCCACCTGGTTGTTGCTATCTCAACAGAACGTAAACTATTACAAAAATGGCAAACAAAGTAGAAGTAAAAGAATTACTTGATGCTGGTGTACACTTTGGACACCTAACAAGACGATGGAACCCGAATATGGCGCCTTATATCTACATGGAGCGTAACGGGATTCACATCATCAACCTTTATAAAAGTGCTGCCAAAATGCAGGATGCCGGTGAGGCCCTTAGCAAAATCGCAGCCAGTGGCCGTAAGATCCTTTTCGTAGCCACTAAAAAACAGGCAAAAGAAATCGTAGCCGAGCAGGCTGAAAAAGCAAACATGCCCTACATTACCGAGCGTTGGCCAGGTGGTATGTTGACCAACTTTGTCACTATTCGTAAAGCCGTTAAGAAAATGGCTTCTATAGATAGGATGAAGAAAGATGGCACATACAACACCCTGTCTAAAAAAGAACGCCTTCAGGTAGATCGTCTAAGAGCCAAGCTTGAAAAGAACCTTGGTTCGATCTCTGATATGTCCAGACTTCCAGGTGCATTGTTCGTGGTTGATATCACCCGTGAACACATCGCCGTAAAAGAAGCTCAAAAATTAAACATTCCAATTTTTGCGATGGTTGATACGAATTCAGACCCACGTCAGGTTGATTACGTAATTCCATCTAACGACGATGCTTCGAAATCTATCAGCAAAGTTGTTTCTTATGTTTCCGATTCTATCGTAGAAGGTCTTTCTGAAAGAAAAACCAAGAAAGAAGACAAGAAGAAAGAAGAGAAAGTTTCCAAAGAAGAAAAAGGAGAAAAAGCTCCCAAGAAAGCTAAAAAGGAAAAAGCTGAAGCCCCTTCAACCGACAAGCAGGATAAAAAGGCTATGAAAGAAGCCAAGAAGGATGTGAAGCTTGAGTCCAAGCAGGAAACTCTTGAAAAAGCTAAATCTTCAAACGACGAAGAAGAATAAAATAACATTTTGATAATTTCTAAAAGTCGTTTAGTTCCTTTCTTTACAGCGAGTTTCTAAACGACTTTTTTAAAATAAAAAAACACTATTATGGCTAAGATAACCGCCGCTGAAGTAAATAAATTAAGAAAAGCTACCGGTGCAGGTATGATGGATTGTAAAAAAGCACTGGTAGAAGCTGATGGTGACTTTGATCAGGCAATCGAACTGCTTCGTAAAAAAGGTCAGAAAGTTGCTGCAAAGAGAGCCGACAGAGAATCATCTGAAGGTGCTGCAATCGCAAAGGTAAATGATGACAACACAAAAGGAGTGATCATTTCTTTGAACTGTGAAACCGATTTTGTTGCTAAAAATGACGATTTCGTTGCCCTTGCACAGAGCCTTGCAGAACTTGCTCTTGATTATAACACCAAAGAAGAGCTTTTAGCTGCCGACTATAAAGGAATTAGCGTTCAGGAAAAACTTACTGAACAAACCGGTGTTATAGGTGAAAAGATCGAGATCGGTGCTTTCAAAACCCTTCAGGCTCCTTTCGTAGGTTCTTATATTCACGCTGGTAATAAGATCGCTGTTCTTACAGGTCTTAGCGCAAACGTAGATGGTGCCGATGAGGTTGCGAAAAACGTTTCTATGCAGGCTGCAGCTATGAATCCCGTTGCTTTGAACGAAGAAGGGGTTGACCAGGGAACTATTGATAAAGAGATCGAGATCGCGAAAGATCAGCTTCGTGAAGAAGGCAAGCCAGAGAATATGCTTGACA
The DNA here is from genome assembly GCF_003024155.1 of Christiangramia fulva. NCBI lineage: Bacteria > Pseudomonadati > Bacteroidota > Flavobacteriia > Flavobacteriales > Flavobacteriaceae > Christiangramia > Christiangramia fulva. Next base: position 1,774,083 of record NZ_CP028136.1, on the reverse strand, counting down.
AGATCGCTCAGGGAAAACTTCAGCGTTTCTTCAAAGACAACACGCTGGTTCATCAATCGTATATTAAAGACAGCAAGCAAAGCGTTTCAGAATATGTAAAATCTGTGAACGGCAATCTTGAGGTCGTAGGATTTGAAAGAGTAGCTTTAGGATAAGCTTTCTATAATATTTTTTAAAAAGAGGTCTTGATTTCAGGACCTCTTTTTATTTTTGAGCATTCGTTAAAATGTCACATTGAGCGGAGTCGAAATGTGAGATTTCTCACATGCGTTCGAAATGACAACCAATCACGAATCAAACGGAAAATGTCCCAAAAGCCTTTTAAATTCAAACAATTCACGATTAACCAAGATCGCTGTGCCATGAAGATCGGCACCGATGGAGTTTTACTTGGTGCCTGGACCTCTTTAGAACATTCTCCTGAAACTATTCTCGATATTGGTGCCGGTACAGGAATAATTGCACTGATGCTTGCCCAACGCTCCGAAGCTTTCCAGATCGATGCGCTGGAAATTGAAGAAAACGCTTACGAACAGGCGGTTGAGAATTTTGAAGCCTCCGACTGGGGTGACCGACTTTTTTGTTATCACGCCGGTTTTGATGAGTTTGTCGAAGAAATGCAGGATGAAGAAAAATATGATCTTATAATTTCCAATCCGCCTTTCCATTCTGAAGACTATAAATCTGGTAACGATCATCGCGACAAGGCAAGATTTGCCGATGCCCTTCCTTTAACCGAATTGATCGAAGGCGCTTCCCTCCTGCTTTCCGAAAATGGAAATTTTGATATTATTATTCCATATTCAGAAGAAGAAAAAGCGGTTCAGATTGCCAAAAATTTCGGTTTATTTCCGCGGAAAATAACACGAATAAAAGGCACGGAAGACACTCCTGTCAAAAGGAGCCTCATCAGTTTTCATTCTGGAAAAACAGAAACTGAAATTGATGAGCTCATCATAGAGATCTCACGACACAATTACACCGAAAAATACAAAGCACTCGTTAAGGATTTTTATTTGAAGTTATAAGTCTCTCATCTTATAATATCCATCACCCTGAACGTGTTTCAGGGTCTTAAAGATGCTGAAACAAGTTCAGCATGACGTAATTTAAAAACCAAATGTCCTCAGTTTCGACTTCGGGACCCCATAGGCGAGAAATCGGTTAAAAAGAATTGCTGTTTGAGGCCGAAAGCATGAAGGCCGAGTTCAATTCTTTTCGATTTCGAGGCGTAATGGGTGAACAAGAAACTGAAGACTATATTTTTTTGTTTCTTTTTTCATCGATGGAAAAAAGAAAAATAGAGATAATTTAATAAAACTATGAATTCGTCGCTCTAAATCCATCACCTATTACTTCGATTATTATTAAAAATAGATGCTGAAACAAGTTCAGCATGACGAAAAAAGAGAAAAAATAAAAAGATTGTTTCCCAAAAAAGACTTGGTTACATTTGTTAGAAACACTACACAAATGAAACCAGATCAATTCCAGTCACCCGATTATTACAATCTGGATGAACTGCTTAGCGATGAACATAAAATGGTTCGCGACGCGACCCGGGAATTTGTAAAACGCGAAGTTTCTCCCATCATTGAAGAGGCTGCTCAAAAAGCCGAATTTCCAAAACAACTCATTAAAGGATTAGCCGAAATTGGTGCTTTCGGGCCTTATATTCCTGAAGAATATGGCGGCGCCGGACTCGATCAGATCTCGTACGGACTCATTATGCAGGAGATCGAGCGCGGCGACAGCGGGATTCGTTCTACCGCTTCAGTACAATCTTCTCTGGTGATGTATCCTATTTTCAAATATGGAACCGAAGAACAAAAAAAGAAATTTTTACCAAAACTGGCTACCGGGGAACTAATTGGTTGTTTCGGCCTGACCGAACCCGATCATGGATCGAATCCTGCCGGAATGACCACTAATTTTAAAGATAAAGGAGATCATTATCTGCTAAATGGCGCCAAAATGTGGATCTCCAATTCACCGTTTGCCGATATCGCCATCGTTTGGGCGAAAAATGAAGAAGGCAGAATTCACGGACTCATCGTGGAACGCGGAATGGATGGATTTTCCACACCTGAAACTCACAATAAATGGTCTTTGCGGGCAAGCGCTACCGGCGAATTGATCTTTGACAATGTAAAAGTCCCAAAGGAGAATCTGATGCCTGGAAAATCGGGACTTGGAGCTCCGCTTGGATGCTTGGATTCTGCAAGATATGGAATTGCCTGGGGCGCAATAGGTGCAGCCATGGACTGCTATGATACGGCATTAAGATATGCTAAGGAAAGAGAACAATTTGGAGTACCAATAGCTTCTAAACAGCTTCAGCAAAAGAAACTGGCCGAAATGATCACCGAGATCACCAAAGCCCAACTTCTGGCCTGGAGACTGGGTACCCTTAGAAATGAAGGAAAAGCAACTTCAGCTCAAATTTCTATGGCGAAAAGGAATAATGTTGAAATGGCGATCAAAATTGCCCGTGAGGCACGACAGGTTCTAGGTGGAATGGGAATCACCGGTGAATACAGTATCATGCGCCATATGATGAACCTGGAGAGCGTGATCACCTACGAGGGAACCCATGACATCCACCTGTTGATCACAGGTCTTGACATTACAGGACATTCAGCTTTTTAAGACTGGGCTAACTATTATTATTTAAACTAAGAGGCAAGTCTTTCCTAGATTTGCCTTTCTTTTTTTATTTTATTCACGCAAAAGACTCAGCTACTGCTTTAAACGAGCCTTAAAGTCGGCCTGTAATTTTCCTTTCTCTTTCTCAGCCTTTACCTTTGCAAAAAAGCAGAATTGATTATGATCAAAGAGTTAAACGCCAGTTTAGAACCTCTTACAAAAAAATTAATTGAACATCCGTTATATCAAAAAATAGAAACTCCAAAACAGCTCCAGATATTTATGGAGCACCACGTTTTCGCGGTTTGGGATTTTATGTCCCTGCTCACCGCACTGCAGGAGTTGCTAACCAAAACTACCAGCCCCTGGTTACCTTTGGGAAATGCTGAATTGAGGTATCTCATAAACAAAATGGTTCTTGCGGAAGAAACCGACATCAATAAATTGGGGAAACGCCAGAGTCATTTCGAAATGTACCTGGATGCAATGGCTGATGCCGGAGCAAAAAAGCAAAAAATTGAAGATTTTCTGCTTCAGGTAAATCACGGAACAGATATCTTCCTGATCATTGCAGCCAGCAAATTACCTGTCAGCATCAAACAGTTTCTAAAAAATACCTTTGATGTTGTTTACAGCCATGAACCTCATAAGATTGCTGCTGCCTTTACTTTTGGCCGGGAGGGAATAATTTCACCGCAATTTCCTTCGATAATTGAAAATGTACAGAAAAATTTTCCGGAGGAAGACTTTGGCCTTTTAAAATATTATTTCGACAGGCATTTGGAACTGCATGGAAATAAAAATGACACCCCAGCATTTAAAATGGTCGAAGAGCTCTGCGGAAGGGATCTTGATAAATGTGCTTCCGCTAAGAATACGGCCGAAATGGTCTTAAAGAGCAGGCTGGACCTTTGGAATGGAATTGAAGCAGAGATCGAAAAAGAAACTAAAGTTCATACGGTATAAAAATCAATTTCAGAAGATCATTGATTTCTCAGCCTCCTATTCTTCAGAAACAGGAGCTATTCTTATTTCAAGTCCATCCAGCTCATGAGTGATTGGAATCTGGCAGCTGAGCCTTGAATTATCTTCCACGAAAAATGCCTGATCCAGCATATCTTCCTCTTCGATACTTTTCTCCGGAAGCATATGCTCTAAATTCAGCATATAGCACTGGCAGGAAGCGCACATCGCCATTCCGCCACAAATCCCAATTGTGCCTTCGGGAGCAAGTTCATAGGAGCGGATCACTTCCATTAAATTCATATTCATATCGGTTGGGGCATCTATGGTATGGGCTTCCCCTTCACGATCAATAATTGTAATTTTTACGTCAGACATTTTTCTTAATAAATATCAAACCGAGCCACCTTGACTTCCGAGTGCTTACCTCTCGACTCCACTCGAGGTGACAGGTCAAAATTAATTTATACTTTTTATTACTTCTCTTTTTGCTTCTTTTTTACTTCCGTCAAAACCATTGACACCACTCACAGTAGTGTATTTCATCACGTACTTCTTATCAGGATTTATACGCTGGTATGCGCTCTGGCACATAATGGCAGCTTCATGGAAACCGCAAAGGATGAGCTTAAGTTTTCCCTTGTAGGTATTCACATCGCCAATGGCATAAATGCCAGGAATATTGGTTTGATAATCATAAGAATTATCGACTTTTATGGCATTTTTCTCGATCTCCAGTCCCCAGTTGGCGATCGGCCCAAGTTTAGGCGAAAGTCCGAATAAGGGAATAAAATAATCGGTGGTTTTTAACTCCTCGCCGCGTGCTTCATCCTTATGGCGTATCAATACCGATTCCAGTTTTTCTTTACCTTTCAGATCTACCACTTCAGCATCGGTAATAAGGTTGATTTTTCCGAGTTTTGAAAGTTCTTCGACTTTTTCAACAGAATCCAGCGCGCCACGAAAATCTTTACGACGGTGCACCAGGGAAACCTCTTTAGTAACATCGGCTAAAAAGATACTCCAGTCAAGAGCCGAATCACCTCCCCCGGCGATCACGACCTTTTTATCACGGTATATTTCCGGATCTTTGATGAAATAAGAAATCCCTTTTTCTTCATATTTCTGAATGCCTTTGATCGGGGGTTTTCTCGGCTCAAAACTACCAAGTCCGCCGGCAATAACTACAACCGGCGCCTGATGCTTTGTTCCCTTATTGGTAGTAACTATAAAACTTCCATCTTTTTGCTTTTCAATATTTTCTGCCCTTTCCCCAAGAGTGAATCCAGGTTCGAAAGGAGTGATCTGCTCCATGAGATTATCTACCAGCTCCCCGGCCATCACCTCGGGAAATCCGGGAATATCATAAATTGGTTTCTTCGGATAGATTTCTGAACACTGCCCGCCGGGTTGCGGAAGAGCATCGATAAGGTGACATTTCATTTTGAGCAGTCCCGCTTCAAAAACGGCGAAAAGCCCTGTCGGGCCCGCTCCAATGATTAGTATATCGGTTTTGATCATACGCAATTTTTTTTGGTGAATGTTACTTTTCGATATTCACCACTTTTTCTATCTGCGGAACATATTTCTTAATGGTCATTTCAACGCCGCTTTTCAGCGTCATCTGGTTGACCGTACAGCCCACACAGGCACCTTCCAGCTGGACTTTAACCAGCCTGTCATTGTCTTCAATTGAGACAAGGGAAATGTTGCCGCCATCGTTTTTCAGAAAAGGACGAATTTCGTCAAGGGCTTTTTCCACATTTAATTTAACTTCTTCGGTTGTCATTTATTTCTTTTTAACGGCACTGCAGCCAGCCATAGTCGTGATCTTGATAGCCTCGGTAGGCGGAAGGCTTTCATTTCTTGCTACTGTTTGCTCCACCATATTACGTGTGATCTCTTCAAAAGCACTTTCAATAGGCGTTGCAGTTTGCAATGCCGCAGGCCTTCCTATATCTCCAGACTCTCTCAAACTCTGAACCAGTGGAATTTCCCCGAGAAAAGGAACCTGGAGATCTTCCGCGAGATTCTTAGCACCATGTTTTCCGAAGATATAATATTTATTTTCTGGTAGTTCATCCGGAGTGAAATAAGCCATATTTTCAATAATTCCAAGTACGGGAACGTTAATGCTTTCCTGCTGGAACATAGCGACCCCTTTTCGTGCATCTGCCAGAGCCACATTTTGTGGTGTACTCACTATAACCGAGCCGGTGATAGGCAGGGATTGCATAATAGAAAGGTGAATATCGCCGGTTCCCGGAGGAAGGTCTATCAAAAGAAAATCAAGTTCTCCCCAGGCAGCGTCAAAGATCATCTGGTTAAGCGCTTTGGCGGCCATTGGACCTCTCCAGACTACAGCCTGGTTGGGTTTGGTAAAAAAGCCTATGGAAAGGATCTTTACTCCATAATTCTCTACGGGCTTCATTTTTGATTTTCCATCTACATTGACAGAAAGAGGTCTTTCAGCTTCCACATCGAACATGATAGGTGTGGAAGGCCCATAAATATCGGCGTCAAGAATACCAACATTAAAGCCCATTTTCGCAAGTGTAACGGCGAGATTCGCGGCAACGGTAGATTTGCCCACCCCGCCTTTACCTGAAGCCACCGCGATTATATTCTTGATCCCGGGAATGGGTTTTCCTTTAATTTCAGGTTTCTTTTCAGGGGCCTCCACTTTAATATTTACCTTAACTTTTGCTTTTTGATATACCTTTTCGTGGATGGCTTTCATCACGTCTACTTCGGCTCTTTTTTTAATATGAAGGGCGGGTGTAGAAAGCACTAAATCTACCACTACCTCATCTCCAAAAGTCATCACGTTTTGCACCGCGCCACTTTCCACCATATTCTTACCCTCTCCGGCAACTGAAATAGTTTCCAGCGCCTTCATAATATCTTTTCTATTCAAATCCATATGCTGATATTTAATCAGATTATTTCTTTCTTATGTAGATTGATTCTAAATGCAAATATAGAAGGAAAACCCAAGAATACGAAGTATTTGACAATAATAGATTTATGCTGTTATAGCCGAAAATTATTGTCTAAATCCAACTCCAGGCTCTTTGGCAGGATCCCAGAAGTATTTCTCAAAATTGACAATTTGATTTCCCTCTACCGGCACTCCTTCAGCCTGAAGCAGCTGCGCCATGGCATCGCTGCCACCAAAGTGACTTTTTCCCGATAGTAAACCATTACGGTTAACCACCCGATGTGCCGGAACATCATCAATATTATGAGAAGCGTTCATAGCCCATCCAACCATGCGCGCACTTTGAGGCGAACCCAGATACCTGGCGATCGCTCCATAAGAAGTTACGCGGCCTTCGGGGATTTGACGGCATACCTCATAAACCCTTTCAAAAAAACCGGCATTTTCCATCTGGTTTAGTTATAAAAAATTCGGAATATTGCCACCACGACCAGAATGACCATTAAGCCCGCCATGAAATAATTAGAATAGCGTGCGAACTTTTCAGCCTTTTCTTCAATTTTATTAAAGAAGAATACATAGAGGTACAGAGAAGTAAAACTACCTCCTGCAGCGGCCAGGGCAAAAGATATTATTAGAGACCAGTCGTAATTAACGCCTGCAGTTAAATTCATGGTTCCGGCAATGGCTACAAAATACGGAATGGGAAAGAGATTCAAAGCAGCGATGAGCATCCCTTTAAAAATACTGTGGGCATTCCCCTCATGAGCGGTATGCTTTATTCCTTTTTTCTTTTTAGCCTGGATAAAAAAGTAAACTCCGAGAATGGAAAATATCACCAGGCCTGCTCTTAAAAGTATTTTTTTTACAAAAGGATGATCAAAAATATATTTGGCGAGAAGTACCGCTATAAAAGCCTGAAGCAGAATAACTATCCCGGCCCCAATGGCAACATACAAACCATTCTTTTTGCCACTTTCGACACAGGTTTTAGCCACAGTCATATTTACGAGCCCAGGAGGGACTACCCCGATGAATGCAGCTGCATAAACGATCAGGAAAAGTTTTGTTTCTTCCAATACCCTTACTTTAACTTAAACCGAATATAGGTGATAGGTTTATTTTTCTCAAGATACTGTTTTTCGTAGAAAGTCTGAATTCCCGTCACTTCTTTTGGTGAATATTCATTGCTGTAGATATCATGATGCGCATAAAGAACCTTATGTCCCTCGCCATGCAGAAGGCCAAGGGTGTAACCATGCATAAATTCAGAATCGGTTTTAAGGTGAATGACCCCTTCGGGTTTCAGGATTTTTTTATAGCGCTGAAGAAATTCAGAATTGGTAAGGCGATGTTTTGTCCTTTTATATTTTAACTGCGGATCAGGAAAAGTGATCCAAATTTCTGCCACCTCATTGACAGAAAAAACATGCTCGATCAGCTCGATCTGGGTACGCACAAAAGCTACATTTCCAAGCTTTTCTTCGAGTGCGGTTTTAGCTCCACGCCAAAAACGCGCTCCCTTTATATCAATTCCTATAAAATTCTTTTCGGGATATTTTTCAGCGAGAGCGACCGTATATTCTCCCTTTCCGCATCCAAGTTCAAGCACAATAGGATGATCATTTTTAAAATATTCTTTGCCCCAGCGGCCTTTAAAATGAAAATTCTCGTTTACAAGCTCTTCCCTGGAAGGCTGAATAACATTTTCAAATTGTTCATTTTCCCTGAATCGCTTAAGTTTATTCTTACTTCCCACTAAAAAATTAAAATTTGCAAAATTATGCTGCAAATTTAAAGTATCTCGATAAACAGACTGTTTTAAAACAGAAAAGATTTAAACAGAAGAATTTGAAAGGGAAATAAAATTGAGAATATTCAATAAAAGGAATTTCCATTTAATCAGAATTCATCTTCCCGCTTCTTAAAATATCTGATAATTCGCTTGTGGATTTTCTTCTGAAAAAGCAAGAAAATAATAACATAACCGATCACCACAATGGTGAAAATTGTCATTATTAATTGATAAACATCTATCTCCATTTCCTAGAGATTCATTCTTTATTGAAGTTTTTTTGAATAAAAATAAATGCGATAAGCGCCAGAAGGGCCAGACCGCTACCAAGATATAACATAGCAATTACTCATTCATTTTGCCCCAAATTAGAAAATTATGGTCTTAACATTTGTTAAATTGATTTTAAAAATAATTGATTTTCAGTTTTGTACTTTAAAAAAGCCTTTTTTATTAGCGCTTAATTAGAAACTTATTTATTCCTGTGAGCCTTATCTTTGGTCTATGAACAGCAAAAGAATTCTGGTTGCGCCATTAAATTGGGGACTTGGCCACGCAGCCCGCTGTATTCCCATTATTAAAGGCCTTGAGGAAAATGGTTTTGAACCCATTCTTGCGTCTGACGGGGCAGCACTTTTACTGTTGCAAAAAGAATTCCCCCATCTTTTGAGTATCGAATTACCTTCTTATGACATCCGTTATTCCACAAATGGAGCTTACCTAAAATGGAAGCTTTTAATGGAAAGTCCGAGGTTACTGAGAACTGTGAACAAGGAAAAAGGACTTACCGAAAAAATCGTTCATAATTATGCCATTAAAGGGATCATTTCAGATAATCGTTTTGGCGTGCGCAGCGAAAAACTCAAAAAAAATGTCTATATAACCCATCAGCTAAATGTACTCAGCGGGAATACCACCTTTTTGAGCAGTACCTTTCATCAAAGCTATATTAAGAAATTCGAACAATGCTGGATTCCTGATAACGAGAGTGAACCAAATCTCAGCTGTATCCTTGGGCATACCCCTACCAGACTGAACAATCTTAAATATATCGGCCCTATAAGCAGGTTTGAGAAGCTGGAAATCCCGAAAATCTATGATTATCTAGTACTTCTCAGCGGTCCCGAACCTCAGCGAAGCATTCTGGAAAATATCTTACTTAAGAACTTTCAAAATACTGAAAAAAAGATCCTATTTGTTAGAGGGGTAATGAATAAAGACAGGATTGAAGTCAAGAATTCCAATCTTATTATAAAGGACCACCTTTACGGAAAAGCTCTCGAGGAAGCTATGAATTGCAGCGAAACGATGATTTCCCGCTCGGGCTATTCCAGTATTATGGATTTGGCAAAACTTCAGAAAAAGGCCTTTTTTATTCCCACTCCCGGTCAGGAAGAACAGGAATATCTCGCTCAAAGATTTGAAGATCTGGGTATGGCTCCTTTTTGCCGCCAGAAAGATTTTGAAATTTCACAGCTAAAAAAAATGAAAGACTACCGGGGATTAGGAAATTTCGGGCAAGGTAGCTGTTTCCGGGACCTTTTTACTTTTTTCCATGGTAAATGAAAATTCACTTCCCACTCCAAAAACACTTTCTACATAGATCTTTTCACCGTGGGCTTCGAGTATGTGTTTAACAATAGAAAGCCCCAAACCGGATCCACCTTCTTTTCGGGAACCGCTTTTGTCAACCCTATAGAATCTTTCAAAAAGTCTGGGAATATTTTCCTTTTCGATACCTTCCCCATTGTCGGTAACCCTTACAATGACCTTATTCTTGATCAGGTTTTCAATACTGATCTCGGTAGTACCTCCTTTTTTTCCGTATTTGATGGAGTTCACAATAAGATTCGTCAGCACCTGCTGAATTCGCTCGCGGTCGGCCCACACCCAAACAGGTTCTTCATAGTCCATATCGAAGGTAAGGGTGATATTCTTTTTTGCGGCTTTCATTTCAAGTAGGTCAAAAGAAGCCTGGATAAGCTCCACAATATTAAAAGTCTCATAATGCAAATGCAGGTCGCCCGTTTCCAGCTTGGTAATCATATCAAGATCCCGTACTATATAAATAAGTCTTTCCACCCCTTTATTCGCGCGTTGCAGGTATTTTTTGCGGACGGCCTTATCTTTATGGGCACCATCCAGAAGTGTGAGAATATATCCCTGAACGGTAAAAAGCGGAGTTTTGAGTTCATGCGAAACATTTCCCATGAATTCTTTCCGGTAAGCCTCACGAACTTTAAGTGTCTCAATTTCCAGCTTCTTATCCTGGGCAAATTTTTCCACTTCACGGGTAAGGCTGGACATATCGGTGGTAACCTGGCTGGGGCTTAAAGTTGTGGAATCGAGAAGGGAAACATTATCGTAGATCTTCTTTATTCGGCGATAAATAAAACGCTCTACCCTGTACTGAATAATAAAGAAAGAAAAGAAGTAGCAAAGAATGGCAAATATTAACAGACCGGTAAAATCAAAATGGATTTCTACCATATACAGTATGCTCATAAGTAAGCATAAGAACAAGGTTATATATAACGAAGTTCTTACAGCAAATCGGTATGAACGCCTGAATTTTCTTGACATTAAACTACAAACTTATAGCCAACCCCTTTTACTGTTTTAATCTTGTCATCGCCAATTTTTTCACGAAGCTTTCTAATATGCACGTCTATTGTCCTTCCTCCAACCACAATATCATTTCCCCATACCTGATCGAGGATATCGTCTCGTTTAAAAACCTTTCCCGGTTTTGAGGCCAGCAGGGACAATAATTCAAATTCTTTTCGCGGTAATGCCATCTCCTGGTCATCCTGGATGATCTTATATTCTTCACGATTGATGGTTATATCTCCCAATTTTACAATTGCCGCCGATTTGTCATTTTCCCTATACCTTCTCAACAAGGCTTTCACTTTACTTAACAACACCTTAGGTTTTATAGGTTTGGTAATATAGTCATCGGCTCCCGCATCAAAACCGGCCATTTGGGAATAATCTTCGCCTCGTGCTGTGAGAAAAGCAATGATGGTGTTTTCAAGTTCCGGGATTTTCCTGATCTGCTCACAGGCTTCAATCCCATCCATTTCTGGCATCATCACATCCAAAATAATAAGATGAGGATTATGTTTTTTGGCCAGTTTTACGGCATCGCTGCCATTATCGGCGGTAATCACCTGGTAGCCTTCAGAGGAAAGGTTATACCCTACAATTTCCAGGATATCTGGTTCATCATCGACCAGTAAAATAAGGATATCTTTTTTCTTCATAATAGGTTTAATAGGTTATTAGTATGGTAAAAGTAAAGATATTTTAGATTATAAACTCTCCAGGGAAAATCACACTTAACTTTTAAATAACATTCGAAAAAATGCAATTCTTTCTGAAATATAGCTAAATAAAGGCATTTAAAATCAGTTGCAGGTCACCCAACTCTTTCTTGATTTTCTGCGGGGGAAAATAAGAAACCTTCACGTAACATCACCTAATTTCTTTTAACGCAAGCTTAAAATATGCTTAAAGCCACTATCATACAAAGCCTGTTTATTTGCGGTGGATTTAAAAATTAACGACGAAACAAATTAATCAAATTATGAGAAAACTTTTAATTTCAGGTTTTGCTATTTTTACTCTGGCAATTACAGGTTGCAGCACTGAAGATGCTCCTCAAGTAGCCACCTGTTCAGACGGAATTAAAAATGGTGATGAAACTGGCGTGGACTGCGGTGGTTCATGTGTGCCATGTAATACCAATGGTGGCGGAGGCGGTAATGAAACCGGCGATGTTACTCTCACTGGACTCATCACTAAAGATTCTACATTAACAAGTAATAGAATATGGGTTCTTTCTGGAAAGGTTGTTATAGATAGTGGGGTTGAACTAACCATCGAACCTGGTACCATTATAAAGGGAAAAGAAGGAACTGGCTCCCTTGCATCTGCATTAATTATATCCAGAGGTGCTAAAATCAATGCTCAGGGCACTTCCAGCAAACCAATAATTTTCACATCGATTAATGATAACATCACAGTAGGTCAAACCACAGGAACCAACCTGGATGAAAATGACCGCGGGCTTTGGGGCGGTGTTCTTTTATTAGGAAAAGCTCCTATCTCTATCGAAGGTGATGCCACTGAAGGTCAGATTGAAGGCATTCCTGCAGATGATACATTTGGTCGTTACGGTGGAACCGATCCTCAAGATAATTCTGGTATTTTCCAATATGTTTCTATCCGTCATGGCGGTGCGCTAATTGGCGAAGGAAATGAAATTAACGGACTTTCTTTGGGCGGAGTTGGTAGTGGAACTACTGTAGATCACGTAGAAGTTGTAGGAAACCTTGACGATGGCTTTGAATTCTTTGGTGGAACTGTTAATCCTTCCAGCCTACTTGCTTATAAAGGCGGGGATGATGGGCTAGACGTGGATCAGGCTTATTCAGGAACCATTACAAATTCAGTAGTAGTACAGGGCCCTATTTCAGATCATGGGCTTGAAATTGATGGCCCCGAAGGAACTGCAACTGGTTCCTTTACTATGGACGGGATTACTGTTTTTGGAGATGCCACCAACACAGGAGGTGGTGCCTATGCCGATTTACGTGATAGCTCCATGGGAACTATTAAAAATGCACTGTTTTTAGGATTTAGCGCTACCCAGGAATTTAAATTTAAAGATGCCGGAACTTCAGAAAATTATACTAACGGAGTTTTGAATTTTGAAAATTTTGAAATTGTACTTCCTGGAGGTATTACTGCTGTTGGAGATATTTTTAACGACACCTCAGGTTTATCGACACTTTCAGCAGATGCAGCAACTTTCGCAACTGCCATTCCAGATGCTGGATCGGCAACTGTGGGTGCAGATCTTAGTGAATTTACCTGGACCTATGCTAAAAATCATAATGCATTCTAAATAAGAAGAAGATCACAGGTTGTGATCACTAATAAAATTGCTCGCCTCTTTACCAGGGGCGAGCAATTTAATATTCAGATTTTTAATTATTTTTTTATGAAAACTAAAATTGCAATAGTTTTATTTCTAAGCTTATTCGTTAACCTGGCAAATGCTCAAAAAGGAAAGATTGCCGGAACGATCTATGACACTGAGGTGAATGATATTCTACCTTTTGCCAACATTTCAGTTAAAGGGACGAACACAGGAACCACTTCTGATTTTGAAGGAGATTATTCTCTTGAATTAGATGCAGGAACCTATACCATCGTTTTCTCTTTTATAGGCTATGAAACTATTGAAGTGACAGATGTCAAGATAAATGAAGGAGAAGTCAAAACCCTCAACATGAGCATGAAATCTTCTGCAGGAGCTCTCGATGAAGTTGTAATCACTACGACTACCGCAAGAGATACTGAAGCCGCCGTATTAAATATGCAGAAGAACTCCATCAATTTAACCGATGGACTTTCGGCACAGTCATTTTCTAAAATTGGCGCCAGTGATGTATCCAACGCTGTAAAAACTGTACCCGGGGTTTCAGTTCAGGATGGAAAATATGTTTATGTTCGAGGCCTGGGTGACCGCTATACAAAAACTATTCTAAACGGAATGGATATTCCCGGTTTGGATCCAGACCGGAATACGCTGCAAATGGATCTCATTCCTACGAATATTCTAGATAATGTTCTGGTCATTAAATCATCTACTGCAGATCTTCCTGCCGATTTTACCGGTGGTATCGTGAATATTATTACTAAAGATTTTCCTTCACGTGAAGAATACAGCATTTCTGGAAAGTTAAGCTATACTCCAAGTATGCACCTGAATTCCGATTTTCTCCAATATAATGATGGTTCCCGTACAGATTTTTTAGGTTTTGATGACGGAAGTCGCGATTTACCCATAAACAGAAACCAGCAAATACCAAGGCCCTTCAGCAATGATGCTGCTCTTACAAGAATTACCCAGCGTTTTAATGAAACCATGGCTCCTTCAAAAAAGACCAATTTTATGGATTATAGTTTGGGTGCTACTGCTGGAAATCAATATGAAGTGGGAGAATCTAATAAATTAGGTTATATCGCGTCCCTTTCTTACAAGAATTACACTGATTATTACGATGATTATCAGACTAATTCTTACCTAAAACCAAGAAGCACCAGTGAATTTGAATTAAGACCTAACCGAATTCAAACTGGTCGGGTTGGTAAAGAAAATGTATTATTGAGCGGTTTGGCAGGTATTGCTTTCAAAACAGATCGTTCAAAATATCAGTTAAATGCATTGCACATTCAAAATGGTGAATCTTCAGCAGGTTTATTTGATGAAAATATTTATGTTTCCGATGCCCTTCAGCTAAAAAGGGAGAATGTGGCTTATACACAACGATCCATCACGAACCTTCTATTATCTGGGAAACATACCAATAGTGATGCGAGCTGGACCGCCGAATGGAAACTTACTCCTACGCTGGCAAAAGTGCAAGACAAAGACGTAAGAATATCTGCTTTTGAATACAATCCCACCAACGATACTTATAGTATACGTCCCAGTTCTTCCGAAAGTCCAACACGAATTTGGCGCGATCTTGAGGAAAAAGATCTTTCTGGAAAACTTGATATTACAAGAAATCACCAGATTTTCGGCAATGAAGCCAGGTTAAAATTTGGTGGAGGTTATACTTATAAAAATCGTGATTTCAGTATAGACCAATATCAAATTTTGATAAAAGGTGCCATAAGTGGCCGATTTGAAGGCAATGCCAATCAAATTTTGGATGATGCAAACGTATGGACTGCCGCGCGTGCTGAAGGTTCTTATATAAGTGGTTCTTATGAGCCTGCAAATACCTATAGTTCCTACACTACAAATACAGCAGCTTATATATCAGAAGAATTCAATATAACCGAAAACCTAAAAACGATTTTAGGATTGAGATTTGAAAAATTCGATCTTTTCTATACTGGACAAAATAATCTTGGTGACGTGGTTTATAATGATGAGCATGTTATTAATAAGGCAGATCTATTCCCTTCTGCCAACTTTATTTATTCGCTAAAAGAAGACACTAATTTGAGGCTGTCTTATTCTCGTACCACTGCGCGTCCTTCTTTTAAAGAAGCTTCTATTGCTCAAATTTATGATCCACTTACCAATCGTACTTTTATCGGTAATTTGGATATTAAGCCTACTTATATCAACAACCTTGATTTGCGCTATGAAGCTTATGGTGAAAACGCCCAACTTTTTGCGGTTAGCGCATTTTATAAAAAATTTATTGATCCTATAGAACTTTCAACCTACAGTGATTTTACAGCTGACAATTTTCAGCCGCGTAATGTTAATGATGCCAAGGTAATTGGTGCTGAAGTTGAACTAAGAAAAAACTTCGATTTCATTAGTGAAGACCTTAAATATTTTGGTCTAAATCTTAACGTATCTGTAATAGATTCAAAAGTAAATATGGATCGCAGTCCAAACGGCGAATATGAATCAAGAAAAAGGAATCTTCGTGAGGGAGAGTCTTTTGATGGAACCAGAGAACTCCAGGGTCAATCACCTTACCTCATAAACGTGGGACTTGACTATAATAATACAGATAACGGATTTCAAGCAGGCCTTTTCTTTAATACCCAGGGAAAAACACTTGAACTGGTGGGACTTGGTACCGTTCCCGATGTTTACACAATGCCATTCAATAGCCTGAACGCAAACTTCAGCAAGGCTTTAGGAGAAAATAAAAACTCTACTTTATCTCTTAAAATATCAAATATTTTAGGCGATAAAATTGAAAGCAGATTTCAATCATATGGTACCGAAGATAAAATCTTCTCAAAACGGAATCCTGGCACATCGATTTCATTAGGATATAGTTATAAGTTTTAGCCACTTTTTCTTTTTAATTTTACCGGGCCGCAACTTGCGGCCCGGTTTTTTTTATTTTCTTTATATTTTTTACGAAATTATTTGGCAGGATTTTTGAAATTTTATTTGTAAGTTTGTCTAAATCTGTAATTTAAGCATGAAGCAAAAATACTTAATCGCTTTCTTACTTATTGGTTTTCTGATGTTTGCTGCCCCGGCTACCGCACAGGAATCTGCTCGTGCCGCTCAGCATACCGAAACGCCAATTGAAGGCCTGTCGATCTACCCTAATCCGGTGACCGGCGGTAAGGTATTTATTTCCTCTTCTAAAAATCACGATAAGATCATCGAAATCTACAATGTTCTTGGGAAATCTGTTTATAAAACACGTATCCGTGGCCGAGAACTTGATGTTTCCACGCTTGCTCCCGGTATTTATATTTTGAAGATTCAGGAAGATAAGGCCCGCGCCACCCGCAAGATCGTGGTTAAATAAAACAAGAGCATTAACCTTTTTGTACCAGCTTCTGTTTCCAGAGGCTTTTTTTATTCCTTAATTTTGGAAAGTTTTCAAACCGGCTTATGCTAAAAGACGATATTTTCAATATTTCCAATTCTGATGAGTTTGATGAGGTATGCCTAAGGGTGTTTCAGTTTCAGTTTGAAAATAATGAGATTTACAACCAGTTTTGCCGTTTAGTGAATAAAGATCCTGAAAAGGTCACTTTAATTGAAGAAATTCCTTTTTTACCCATTGAATTCTTTAAAACCAAAAAGATAATTTCCGATAAAAAAAATCCGGAAATAATCTTTACCAGCAGTGGTACCACCGGAAGTCTTACAAGCTCACATTATGTAACCGACCTCACTGTTTACGAAAGAAGCTTTTTTGAAGGATTCAAAAAGTTCTACGGAAAGCCTGAAGATTACATCATCCTGGCTTTACTGCCCTCCTATCTTGAAAGGACCGGTTCATCGCTTATTTATATGGTAGATAAGCTTATAAAAGCTTCCAGACACAGCGACAGTGGATTTTATCTTAATGAACTGGACCTGCTGGCAAATAAATTGTCAGATCTGGACAAAACAGGAAAAAAAGTGCTGCTGATCGGGGTTTCATTTGCCCTTCTCGACCTGGTTGAAAAGTATAATTTCAATCTTGAAAATACATTTATTATGGAAACCGGCGGAATGAAAGGAAGGCGAAAGGAAATGATCAGGCAGGAGCTCCACGATATTCTGAAAAAAGGTTTCGGCACTTCTCAAATTCACAGCGAATACGGAATGACCGAGCTGCTTTCCCAGGCCTATTCAACCGGAAATGGCATTTTTGAATGTCCGCCGTGGATGAAAATTCTTATTCGTGATCCAGAAGATGCACTGAACCTCATTCCTCCAAACAAAACGGGAGGAATCAACATTATCGACCTTGCGAATATTAATTCCTGTTCCTTTATTGCCACTCAGGACCTGGGACGAATTACCGCTCGAGGAACCGAGATTTTAGGGCGTTTTGACAACAGTGATATCAGAGGTTGTAACCTGCTGATAATTTAACATATTTTTTTAGTTAGCGGTGTAAAGTATTGGGGCTTAAGCCGACAGAAATATTGCAGAAGAAAATTCATAGTAATTTCTCCTTCTGCGGCTAAGTGAAATTTTTCATATTAGATTGGTTAGTTAGTTGCGAAGCCTTCAGGAGTCCTTCCTGAGGGCTTTCGTATTTCTGAATTTTTGCTAAAAAAATGTTCAGGTCAGGAAGCTTTTATAAAAACTTTAATATAAAGAGAAAGCTCATTCCATAAATTAGAAGGACTAACCAAAAAAATACAGATGACTCTGCATTATATTGTTATTTGTTCTTTAATTCTCGCCGGAATCTGCTCGGCGATTGTGATTTTCGATATCGTTATTCTTGGTAATAAACAGCATATGATGATCATGAATTTTGTGTATCCCATCACTATGCTTTATGCGGGCCCTATTGGGCTTTGGTTCTATTATACCATCGGAAGAAAATCTACTCACAAAGCAGTCATGGAAGCCAAAAATAAAGGAGAAAAACCACCAAATAAAAGAAAACCCTATTGGCAAAGCGTTTGCGTTGGTGTCCTACACTGCGGAAGCGGCTGTACTTTAGGAGATATTATTGCTGAAACCACTCTCATCTTTTTCCCGCTGGTGATCTTCGGAAAGGAGATCTTTGGAGCCTGGGCGGTGGATTACATTCTTGCCCTGTTCATTGGGATTCTTTTTCAATATTATTCTATAAAACCCATGAAAGGCCTTTCGGTCAAGGAAGGATTAAAACAGGCCATAAAGGCCGATACCCTCTCACTTACTTTCTGGCAGATCGGAATGTACGGCTGGATGGCCATCGCGACCTGGTTGATTTTTGATCATAAGTTACATGCCAGTAAACCCTTGTTCTGGTTTATGATGCAGATTGCCATGTTTTGTGGATTTATGACGGCTTTCCCCATCAATTGGTGGTTGATCAAAAAAGGCATCAAAGAGGAAATGTGATTTTACAAATGCCTGAAAATGGGATTAATTCATCTTCAATTTGAACCATTTCCAGATCCTTTCAGGGTTTTTTTCAATAAAAAAATCCTGAAAATTAATCCAGGATTTTAAATAATTTTCGACCTTTTCAGGCTATACCGCCCTGATGATATAGGTATTCTTTTTACCCTTATTCAGGATTACATATTTGCCATTGATCAGATCTTTGCTTGTAATGGAATAATCTTCTTTTACTTTTTCCTTATTTACAGAAACTGAATTTTCTTTCAAAGCCCTTCTGGCTTCTCCGTTTGAATTTAAAAAACCGGTTTTTGCCGAAAGAGCGCCTATCATATCAAGGCCTTCCTCAATTTCTGCCAAAGGAATATCAGCCTGCGGTACACCTTCAAAAACATCCAGAAAAGTAGCTTCATTTAGTTTTTTGAAATCTTCGGCGGTACTTTTTCCAAAGAGAACTTCAGACGCAGTCACTGCGTTCTCCAGCTCTTCCTGGTTATGAACGGTAAGCGTAACCTCTTCAGCCAATTTTTTCTGAAGTATTCTTTTGTGTGGCGCTTCTTTATGCTCTTCTACTAAACTTTCGATCTCATCTTTTCCTAAAAAAGTGAAAATTTTAATATACTTTTCAGCATCCTCATCGCTGGTATTCAGCCAGTACTGGTAGAATTTATAAGGGGAAGTCCTTTTTGGATCAAGCCAGATATTTCCACCCTCGCTTTTTCCGAATTTGCTGCCATCACTTTTGGTAATTAAAGGGCAGGTAAGAGCGTATGCTTTACCTCCCGCCTTTCTTCGCACGAGTTCAGTTCCGGTGGTGATATTTCCCCACTGGTCGCTTCCTCCCATCTGCAGTGTACAATCTTTTTCCTCAAAAAGATGATAAAAATCGTATCCCTGCACCAGCTGATAAGTAAATTCCGTAAAGGACATACCATCTGTACCTTCACCCGAAATTCGGTTTTTCACCGAATCTTTAGCCATCATATAATTAACGGTGATATGTTTCCCCACATCGCGAATGAATTCAAGAAAACTTATCTCTTTCATCCAATCGTAATTGTTCACCATCAGCGCGTCATTTTCTTTGCCGCTTTTAAAATCAAGGAATTGCGAAAGCTGTTCTTTTACGCATTGCTGATTGTGGCGCAAGGTTTCTTCATCGAGTAAATTTCGTTCACTGGACTTCCCGCTGGGATCACCTATCATCCCGGTAGCACCACCCACCAGGGCGATGGGCCTGTGGCCGGCTCTTTGTAAATGAGCTAATAGCATTATGGGCACCAGGTTTCCTATATGAAGCGAATCGGCTGTTGGATCAAATCCCACATAGGCAGATCGCATTTTTTCATTCAAATGCTCTTCTGTTCCAGGCATGGTATCGTGAAGCATGCCTCTCCATCTAAGTTCTTCAACCAGATTTTTCATCATTAAAATTCCAAATTTTTTAAAAGCAGGCGTAAAGATACCATAAACCTTTATTTTTCCTAAGTGCTTTAGCTATATTTACCGCATGATTCTTGTAACCGGCGGAACAGGACTGGTTGGAGCTCATCTTCTATTTGAGCTCACCAGGAAATACGATACAATAAGAGCGACGAAAAGACACTCCAGCGATTTGCAGGCGGTGCGAAAAGTTTTTGCCTATTATACCACCGCGGCCGAAGCAGATCTATTATTTGAAAAAATTGAATGGATCACGGCAGATATTAATGATATTCCGGCACTTACTGAAGCCTTTAAGGAAATATCTATTGTTTATCATTGCGCGGCTTTGATCTCTTTTGATCCTTCTGACGAGAAGAAACTGCGAAGGATCAACATTGAAGGAACCGCAAATATTGTTAATTTTTGCATTGCCAACAACATTAAAAAATTGTGTTATGTAAGCAGTGTAGCAGCTTTGGGATCAATTCCGAAGCAAGATATGACCGATGAAAAACTCAATTGGAATCCAGAAGAAAACCATAACGATTATGCCATTTCTAAATATGGTGCCGAAATAGAAGTCTGGCGTGGCTCTCAGGAAGGTCTCGAGGTGGTGATCGTGAATCCGGGAATTATTCTTGGACCGGGTTTTTGGAATAATGGCAGCGGAGAAATTTTCAGCAGAATTGATAAGGGATTAAAATATCATTTCCCAAAAGTCAGCGGATTTGTTGGGGTTCAAGATGTGGTGAAGGCCATGATCACTTTAACAGAATCTGAAATATCTAATGAGAAATTTATCCTGGTTTCCGAAAATCTGAGTTTTGAAACCGTCCTAAAAAATGTGGCCCGCTATATCCATAAACCGGAACCTCACAAACGCCTAAAAAAATGGATGATCGCTACCGGCTGGATCTTTCAGAAAATTGGAAGCTGGTTTGGCAGAAAGCAGGAAATTACCAGAGAATCAATAAATGGCCTCTACGAAAATAACTTTTATGACAATAGTAAAATAAAGCAGGCGATCGATTTAAAATTCACTCCGATAAACAAAGTTCTTAAAGAAACCGCTGAAATTTACCTTCAGGAAAAAACTAAAGAATAGAATCTCGTGAAGTTGATATGGAAGGATGGATAATATTATTTTTATTCTGAAGCATTTTCTGTTTGGCTTCAATGATCGAATCTCGATCATATTTTTCAGGATCTAATGAGCGCAGGGAATCTTTTCTCACCTTACTGATACTGTCTTTTATTTTTCTTTCCACTTCGGCAAGAGAATCCATTCTTGTCTTCAATACCTGTATTCTGGCTTTGACGCTGTCATACATACGATCAAAACGCACATAATTTTCGGCGTACCACTCGGTACTTTTTTCAAACTGCACACTATCGATATTGAACTTCTTATAGATATAATCATCGGGAGTAATTCCCATTTGTTCAAGTTTCGATTTGTTGTAATTCCTGGCAGCCTGCACAAGAGAAACTTCGGTAAGAATATCAATCATTTTACCTTCGGGAATTAGATTATCGGGCTTTTCCATTTTGTCGATATGCTGACAGGAATTCAACAGAAAAACCAGGGCTACCAAAGATAGGATATGTTTCTTTCTATCTTTCAAAAGTTATTTTTTCAGCTACTTTGGTAAAAGGCTGATGTTTAAAATTTTTATAGACAAGCCTCCCGTTCACAAAAGTATGGGTTACGCGGGATTTAAAAGTGGTGCCTTCAAAAGGAGACCATCCGCATTTAGAAAAAATATTGTCGGTTTGAACAGCCCATGGCGAATTCAAATCCACAAGCACAAGATCTGCCTTATAACCTTCCCTGATAAAGCCACGTTTTTCCACCTGAAAGAGAATCGCAGGATTATGACAGGCTTTTTCTACGATCTTTTCCAGAGAGATCTTTCCCTGGTGGTACATTTGCAAAAGTGCCGGTAGCGCATGTTGCACGAGCGGTCCGCCACTGGGAGCTTTTGTATAGACATTTTTCTTCTCTTCCTTAGTATGCGGCGCATGATCGGTGGCAAGAACGTCAATATGGTTGTCAATTAGACCCTGAAGTAATGCTTCCTGATCTTCGCGGGTTTTTATTGCAGGATTCCATTTGATATAAGTTCCTTTTTTCGCATAATCCTGGTCGTTAAACCACAGATGGTGGATACAAACCTCAGCCGTGATCTTTTTATCTTTTAAGGCCTTTTTGTTATTGAAAAGACTTAATTCTTTAGCAGTCGAAATATGAAAAACATGCAGACGGGCACCAGTTTTCTGAGCCAATTTTACCGCTTTTGAAGAAGACTTGTAACAAGCTTCAGTGCTGCGAATTTGGGGATGCAATTCAATAGGAATATCCTCCCCATACTTTTCGATACATTCCTGAAGGTTTTTTTTGATGGTAGTCTCATCTTCACAATGCACCGCGATAAGTACAGGAGATTTTTTAAAAATCTGCTCCAGTACTTTTTCATCGTCAACGAGCATATTTCCCGTAGAAGAACCAAGAAAAAGTTTCAATGCCGCTACCTCTTTGGGATCAATCTTCTCAATTTCACTAAGGTTGTCGTTGGTCCCGCCAAACATAAACGAATAATTGGCATAAGAAGTTTCGGCGGCAATCCTGAACTTCTCATCGAGTTGTTCCTTAGTGGTAGTTTGTGGAAGCGTGTTGGGCATCTCGAAAAAAGAAGTGATTCCGCCGGCAACCGCCGCACGTGACCCTGTTTCTATGGATTCTTTATGAGTAAGTCCCGGCTCCCTGAAATGCACCTGATCGTCGATAAGACCCGGCAGCAGGTAAGTTCCCTCAGCATCATAAATACTTACATCGGGAGATTTTGCGCTTATGCTATCGGAAATTTCAGAAATAATGCCGCCTTCAATAAAAACGTCGCCTTCCTGAATTTTTCCTTCGTTTACTATTCTTGCGTTTTTAATTAAAACTTTTTTCATCAGACTTTTATGCTGTTAAACAGACTCTTAATCTTCATTTTTATAACGCCAAAAACGGCTTCAGAAATTATTGAGCTACTCATTTTTGAAGTGCCTCTGGTACGGTCGGTAAATATAACCGGTATTTCCACAATCTTATATTTAAGAAGATGGGCTTTAAATTTCATCTCTATCTGGAATGCGTAGCCTATAAACTGTATCCTGTTGAGATTTATTGCTTCCAGCACTTCCCTTTTATAACAAACAAAACCGGCTGTGGTATCCTCGATATCCATTCCGGTTATAAAGCGAACATAACGCGACGCCAGCCACGACATCAGCACTCTGTTCATAGGCCAGTTGATCACATTTACACCGGTGATGTATCGTGAACCAATGGCAACATCGGCCCCATCCCTTTTACAGGCATTATACAGGCGTATGAGATCATTTGGATTATGGGAAAAATCGGCATCCATTTCAAAAATATAATCATAATCCCTCTTTAGAGCCCATTTGAAACCATGAATATATGCAGTTCCCAAACCTTGCTTCCCATGTCGTTCCTCCAGGAAAAGACTGTCGGGAAATTCGGCCTGTAAGGTCCTCACACTGGTCGCCGTACCATCAGGAGAATTATCATCTACCACCAGCACATGAAATTTACGTCTTTGGTTAAACACATTGCGAATTATGCGTTCTATATTTTCAATTTCATTATAGGTGGGTATAATAATTATCCCATTCACCATTCCCAAATATTTTGCACAAATGTATGCAAATTAAATCTTCGATTCTTTATTCTCTTTGTTCAGATTGAACCCAATAATTTTAAATTTGTAAAAAATTAATCCATGCAGGCCATAGAACGTATAAATAATTCACAGGACTGGATTACCCTGTTGTTCCTGGCATGCATTCTTCTACTTGTTCTCGCAAAAATGCTTTATCCACAGCGTTTTGACGAGTTCATCAACCTTTTTGGCTCGGGTAAATTTATGGCCTTTAAAGGAAAAGAGAATAAAGCTTTTCACGGATTTAACATTTTGATGTTGTGTGTGCAGCTCCTTGCAGTCTCTGCCTTTTTGTTTATAGCATACAGGTATTTTTTTGATTCGGAATTACCTTCATTAATCCTTTTTATTAGAATTTTTACCGCCTATACCTGTTTGATCCTACTTAAAACAGGGGTCGAAAAAATTGTGGGCAACATCTTTGAAATCGATGAAAAAATGGATTACTATGTTTTTCAGAAGATCAGTTACCGCAATTTTATTTCACTTTTTGTGCTGGTAATGACAATTTTGCTGGTTTATACCATCAAGGTTTCCATGGTAATTTTAGCAGTAACAGGTGGTTTGATGTTACTGGCTAACGCTATTGCACTTTTTATTATTTATAGAAGAAATCAAAATATTATTGAGACTAATTGGTTCTATTTTATTTTGTACCTTTGCGCACTCGAAATCGCCCCTTATTTTATTTTGTTCAAGCTAATTACAAGATAAAAAAGGATCTAATAAAGTATATCTATGAAAGTGAAAACAATTTTGGTTTCTCAGCCGGAACCTAAGGTTGAAAACTCACCTTATTTTGAGCTCGAAGAGAAGCAAAAAGTTAAAATTGATTTCATCCCATTTATTCATGTTGAAGGCGTACCTGCTAAAGAAGTAAGGCAGCAAAAAGTTGATCTTTCTAACTTTACCGCCATTATCCTTACCAGTCGTAATGCGGTTGATCATTTCTTTCGCATTGCCGAAGAAATGAGATTTAAGGTACCCGATAGTCTTAAATATTTTTGTCAGAGTGAGGCGGTAGCCTATTATCTTCAGAAATATGTGGTATATCGTAAACGGAAAATTTATGTGGGTAAGCGCACCTTTGCTGAATTGGCCCCTATGATCAAAAAGTATAAGAATGAGAAATTTCTTTTGCCTTCTTCTGATATGCTGAAGCCTGACGTGCCCAGAACTTTGAACAAGCTGGGAGTAGAATGGAAAAAAGCGGTTTTCTATCGAACCGTGGTGAGCGATCTTTCTCATCTTAAAGATGTGACGTATGATATCCTCGTGTTTTTCAGTCCAAGCGGAATAAAATCACTCTTTGAGAATTTTCCTGATTTTAAACAAAACGAAACCAGAATTGCGGTTTTTGGAAACACCACCATCAAAGCTGCCAAAGAACATGGCCTAACGGTAAACATCAAGGCGCCCACGCCTGAAACACCAAGCATGACAATGGCCATAAGTAAATACATCAGTGAGGTGAATAAAAAGCATCAGTAAAAAACTACAATACATCATAAACAGAAAAATCCGGTCTCTCAACCGGATTTTTCTTTTCCAACATTTAAACACAATTCAAGAAAACTATTTCACGGGAGCTCCGTTCATAATCTCATCATTTGCATATTCTTCAAATTTGCTAAAATTATCACTGAAGAAATTAGCCAGTTGCCTGGCCTTTTTATCATAGGCAGTTTTATCGTTCCATGTATTTTTTGGATTCAGTATTTCTGAAGGCACTCCTTCACATTCTGTGGGCATCATTAATCCAAAAAGCTCGTGTTTTTCATATTCACGTTTCTCCAGCTTTCCTTCCAAAGCGGCGCTGATCATAGCACGGGTGTATTTGAGTTTCATTCGGCTTCCCACTCCATAAGGCCCACCGGTCCAGCCTGTATTCACCAGCCAGACATTTACACCGGCTTTTTTCATCTTTTCGCTGAGCATTTCAGCATATTTGGTAGGATGCAGCGGCATAAAAGGCGCTCCAAAACAGGCAGAAAAACTCGGAATAGGCTCATCTACTCCTGCTTCGGTTCCCGCAACCTTAGCGGTGTAACCACTTATAAAATGATAAGCGGCCTGGCCGGGATTCAGTTTACTGATGGGAGGCAAAACCCCGAAAGCATCTGCTGTAAGGAAAAAGATATTCCTGGGATTTCTTCCGGCAGAAGGTTCCTGAATATTATCAATATGATAAATAGGATAACTAACCCTTGTATTCTGGGTGATAGTGGTATTGGAAAAATCTACATTCCCGTCTTCATCCAGCACCACATTTTCCAAAATCGCACCGGGCTTAATTGCATTATAAATATCCGGTTCGCTTTCTTCGGAAAGGTTGATGACCTTTGCATAGCAGCCGCCTTCAAAATTAAAAATCACATCATCAGGCGTCCAGCCATGTTCATCATCACCAATAAGTTTTCTTTCAGGATCAGCGGAAAGGGTGGTTTTTCCGGTTCCGGAAAGTCCGAAGAAGATTGCCGTATCACCCTCTTCTCCAACATTCGCGGAGCAATGCATGGGAAGGGTATTCTGATAGACCGGCAGAAGAAAATTCAACGCTGAAAAAATTCCTTTTTTGATTTCGCCGGTATATCCGGTACCGCCTATAAGAACGATCTTCCTTTTAAAATTAAGGATCGCGAAATTTTCCTGGCGGGTGCCATCTATTTCAGGATCGGCGTGAAATCCGGGGGCATTTACAATTAGCCAGTCTTCATGGAAATCCTCAGCTTCTTCATCAGGTCGCAAAAACATATTAAAAGCGAACATGTTTGACCATGGGTATTCATTGATCACACGAATGTTAAGCTTATAACTTTCTTCAGCGCAGGCAAAAGCATCACGCGCATAGACCTCTTTTCCCGACAAATATTCGGTTACCTTTTTGTACAGGTTATCGAATTGGTCGGGATCAAAAGGAATATTAATATCGCCCCACCAAACCTTTTCCCGCGTAATATCATCTTTTACAATAAATCGGTCTTTTGGAGATCTCCCGGTAAATTTTCCGGTATTTACGGCCAGGGCTCCAAAGGAGGTTTCTACTCCCTGTCCAAGCCTTATAGTTTCCTTTTGAAGTTCCTGTGCTGATAACTGGTAATGAACATTTGCGTTGCGTATACCATAATTCTCTAACGAAATCGTTTTCGTAATTTGGGCGTCTTCAACCATAAAATTCTCAATTCTGTTGTTTGTTTAGTAAGACAAATGTAAAAATCTTCAACAGAATTTGAATAAACTATTTTCGTTTTATTTGTTTTTTAACTTTACAAAACTCACTAATAGTAATATCCATGCGGTAATTAGCAGGCTACCGCCAAGGGGCGTTAACAAAGCGATAACACGAAAATCAAAGTTTGTTAAAGAATTAATGGAAAGTAAATAGATAGATCCCGAAAAAAAGATCACTCCTATTAATATTAATAAGAATATCGTTTTAAGATATTTTAAGTTCAACCTGCTTAAGCTTCCTATGATCAGCAATAGAAAGGCATGATACATTTGATACCGCACTCCGGTTTCAAAGCTGGTAACGGCCTCGGCCGGAACAATTTGCTTTAGGCCATGAGCACCGAAGGCGCCTAATATCACCGCCAATAATCCTAAAATGGCACCGGTAATAAAAAATTTTCTCTCCATGCTTACAATTTTATTTCACTTAAAGATTTAATACATTCGTTGTCACTACACAAAACTAACTTATTTTATGCGAGAAATTCTGATCGTGGGAGCGGGAAAATCTACCTCTGTTCTCATTAATTATCTGCTAAACCAGGCAGAAAACGAAGACCTTTTCCTAAGAATTGGAGATATAGATCTCTTAAATGCCAAAAAAGCCTGTAAAGACCATCCGCGTTGCGAAGCTTTTCAACTGGATGTTTTTAAACCGGAAAGCAGGGAACCCGCCATTAAAAAAGCCGATATCGTTATCTCGATGCTTCCGGCCAGGTTTCATATTGAAGTAGCCAGGGACTGCCTGAAATTTGGCAAGAATATGGTAACTGCCTCTTATGTGAGCGATGAGATGAAAGCTCTTGACAAAAAGGTTAAAGAAAAGGGGCTGATTTTTATGAATGAGATTGGCGTTGATCCCGGTATTGACCATATGAGTGCCATGAAAGTGATCGATTCTATTCGTGATAAAGGCGGGCAAATATTGCTTTTTGAATCTTTTACCGGCGGACTTGTTGCTCCGGAAAGCGATAACAATCTCTGGAATTATAAATTTACCTGGAATCCGCGAAATGTGGTTGTCGCCGGACAAGGCGGAGTTGCGGAATTCATACAGGAAGGCAAATACAAGTATATACCGTACCACCGTTTATTCCGAAGAACTGAATTCCTGGAAATTAAAGGCCACGGAAAATTTGAAGGCTATGCTAACCGAAATTCCCTTAAATACCAAAGTATTTACGGCCTCGAAGATGCGCTTACCCTTTATCGGGGAACGATCAGGAAAGTTGGTTTCAGCCGGGCATGGAATATGTTCGTTCAACTGGGAATGACCGATGATAGTTTTACCATGGAACATTCTGAAGATATGAGCTATCGCGATTTCATAAATTCCTTTCTTCCTTATTCTCCAAACGATTCGGTTGAACTGAAAACACGGCACAACTTAAAAATAGACCAGGATGACATTATGTGGGAAAAGCTTATCGAGCTGGACCTTTTTAATCCGAATAAAAAAATAGGGATCAAAAATGCCACTCCGGCGCAGGCGCTTCAGAAAATATTGATGGATAAATGGACTTTAGAGGAAGACGATAAAGATATGATCGTGATGTACCACAAGTTTGGTTATGAACTAAACAATGAGCGAAAACAGATCGATTCGACCATGGTCCATATAGGGAAAAATCAGGCTGAAACAGCAATGGCAAAAACCGTTGGCTTACCGGTTGCCATGGCCACTATAATGATCCTAAATGGAGAAATTAAAACTCCGGGTGTACAAATTCCTATAAGCAAGGAAGTATATAATCCTATTTTAAAGAAACTGGAAGCGCACGATATCAAATTTGAAGAAAAAGAAACCGAATATCTGGGATACAATCCCTTTGGAGAGGTAGGCAATTAAAATTGGAAAGCATTTTTTGTATTTTAGCTTAATAACTGCAAAAAAATGCCCCATGAAAATTGTCAACGAAAATGTAAAGCTCGACGGGATCGATAAAACCATCCTGAATTACCTGATGGAAGATGCCAAAAAACCGATTCTGGAAATTGCCAAGAATATTGGTATTACAGGCGCGGCAGTTCATCAAAGACTTCGAAAACTGGAAAAATCAGGACTTATTGAGGGTTCAAGAATGATGCTCGACGCGCGCCTCCTGGGTTATAAAACCATGGCTTTTGTGGGAGTTTATCTCGATAAAGCGGTAAGCAATCCACAGGCGGTGAACAAGCTCAGGGAAATCCCGGAAGTAATAGAATGCCATTATACCACCGGGAACTGGTCAATTTTTATAAAGATCCTGTGCCGCGACAATGAACATTTAATGAACGTGCTGAACAAGAATATCCAGGCTATTGAAGGAGTTTCAAGAACTGAAACCTTTATTTCCCTGAATCAGCAAATAAACCGCCAGATAAAGATCTGATCTTTTGGCTACGAATGCACGAATGTTTTAGGAAAGCATTCTTCTACGGCAAGAAAACAAAAATGTCACATTTGACTTCGCTCAATGTGACATTTTTTTATCCTAATTATTTATCCGCCTGGCGGATAGCAATGATTTTTTCATTAAAAAAATTAGCGTCTTCCCATATAAATACTAAGGAAGTACAGCAAAGTGGCCAATGAACCGATGGCGGCCACGACATAAGTACGTGCAGCCCACTTCAGCGAATCTTCTGCCGCCTCATGTTCTGAACCGGTAAGCATATTTTCATTTTCCAGCCACACTAAAGCTCTTTTGCTCGCGTCATATTCCACGGGAAGTGTTATAAAACTGAAAAGCGTTCCCATGGCATACATAATAATTCCAAGAAGCAGTACGGTTTTTCCGATTCCGGCTCCTACGATCCCGAGCAGAATGAGTCCGCCGAAAATCGCAAATTGCGATAATTTCGAAGCTACGCTTACTACCGGCACCAGGGTACTTCTCATTTGTAACCAGCTGTAGGCGTTTGCATGCTGCACGGCGTGACCACATTCGTGAGCAGCGACCGCGGCCGCAGCGGCATTTCTCTGGCTGTAAACTCCTTCACTGAGGTTTACGGTTTTCTTTGCGGGATTATAATGGTCGCTAAGCATACCTGGAGCCGAAATCACTTCAACGTCATAAATGTCGTTATCGTGAAGCATTTTTTCAGCGATTTCTTTCCCGCTCATTCCATTGCGAAGATGCATTTTCGAGTATTCCTTGAATTTGCTCTTCAGTTTATTGCTTACATAAGCACTGGCGATAAAAATTATTATCGCTATTAAATAATATCCCATCATAGGTTTAGTTCAATTTCAGATTAACTTTCAATAAATATCAAAAATCCCGCCATTTCAAAAATATCCTACAACAACTGTCATTTCTATAAAAAGCCTTAAAAAATGTCAATCCTTTTCATTTTAAGCCTGTAGTATTTCTCAAATTCAGATATTAGCTATATTTGCAACAATTACATAAAAACCCACCATGCATTACAAGCGAATACTTTTAAAACTTTCCGGAGAAGCCTTAATGGGAAACCGTCAATATGGCATTGACCCACAGCGACTGGCAGAATATGCCGAAGAAATCAAATCGGTAGTTGAAAAAGGGATAGAACTGGCAATTGTTATTGGCGGGGGAAATATTTTTCGCGGAGTTGCCGGTGCCAGCCGCGGAATGGATCGCGTCCAGGGAGACCATATGGGAATGCTGGCCACGGTTATAAACGGTCTCGCATTGCAAAGCGCCCTCGAAGATGCCGATATCCAGACCAGACTGCAATCGGCTATAAAGATCAACGAGGTTGCTGAGCCTTTTATCAGAAGAAAAGCGATTCGTCATCTCGAAAAAGGAAGAGTGGTGATTTTTGGAGGCGGAACCGGTAATCCGTATTTCACAACCGATTCAGCCGCAGTTTTAAGGGCAATAGAGATCCATGCCGATGTGATCCTGAAAGGCACTCGTGTTGACGGAATTTATACTGCAGACCCTGAAAAAAATAAGGAAGCCACTAAATTCGATTTTATTACTTTTGAAGATGTGATCAAAAAAGGACTTAAAGTTATGGATACTACGGCTTTCACCCTTAGCCAGGAAAATGAACTGCCTATTATCGTTTTCGACATGAACAAGCCCGGAAATTTATTGAAAGTAGTAACCGGTGAAAAGGTGGGAACCAAAGTAAACCTGTAAAACAGAATCAGAAAAATATCATAATAAAAATGGAGGAAGTAGAATTTATTCTGGAAGAAGCTAAGGAAGGAATGGAAAAGGCCATTTCTCACCTTAAGAAACAACTTGCAAATATTCGCGCCGGTAAAGCGAACCCCAGCATGCTCGGCAGCGTGATGGTTGAGTATTACGGGGCGCAAACGCCGCTTAATCAGGTAGCGAATGTAAATACTCCCGATGCAAGAACGCTGTCTATCCAGCCCTACGAAAAAAGCCTTATCCCGGAGATTGAAAAAGGAATTATGCAGGCAAATCTAGGGTTCAACCCTATGAATAATGGTGAAAGTGTCATCATCAATGTGCCACCGCTTACCGAAGAACGCAGAAAACAGCTCACCAAACAGGCAAAATCGGAAGCTGAAGATGCCAAGGTGGGTGTTCGTAATGACAGAAAACAAGCCAATCAGGAACTGAAAAAACTGGAAATTTCAGAAGATGCTAAAAAAGACGCTGAAACTGAGGTTCAGGAACTAACAGATAAATATATCGAGCGCATCGATAACATTCTCGCGCAAAAGGAAAAAGAGATCATGACAGTATAAAAAACCTTGATTTCTAAAATTAATTGCCGGTTTTACTCTGAAAAAAATCAGAAGTTCACCGGCAATTGTTATTTATAGTATCTTCAGTTTGTAATTATATAAAAATGCGGCTTCCTGTATTACTTCTTTCAATTTTCTGCGGATTTGGTCTTTACGGCCAAAGTCTTATAAAAGGAAGAATCGTTTCTGCAGAAAACAGGAAACCACTGCCATACGCTAAAATTCAGATTTCTGAAGACCGGCAGGTTTTGAGCAATATTGATGGAAGTTTTCAATTTTTCTTGGATGAGGGTTCAAAAAAGATCAACATTTCATATATCGGTTATCAAACGCTGACTACCACCGTGGGCCGGGCCACCCAATTTCTCGAGGTTGCGCTTCGTCCAAAATACGAACAGCTGGAAACAGTTATGATCCCTTTGGAAAATTCGGCTGATGTGATCATCAAAAAAGCGATTGCAGCAAAAGCGAAAAATGATCCCAAAAAAGCGCTGAATGGGTTTCATTATAAATCCTATTCCAAATTTATTATTGATAACCAGGATGCTTTGCTGCAAATGAAAGCAGATTCTACAGCCGCAGCTATGGAAATCGTCTTAAATGAAGGTCGTGCCTATCTTTCAGAAAAAGTTTCAGAACATTTCTATTCGAAAAGCGGTGGCGAACAGGAAAAGGTAATAGGAATGGAAACAGCAGGATTTAAAAAGCCCATTTACAACATTCTGTTTATGTCGATTAATCCGTTTTCGCTCTACGACGAGTCCTATCAGCTTTACAAAACCGAATATGCAGGACCACTTGCAAAAAATGCGTTCAAAAATTACGATTACAGGATCATCGATACCACTGAAACTGAAAAACCAGCCTATGTAGTATATTTTAAACCGAAAAGAGAAAAAGTAGTCGCCGGACTGGAAGGAATTCTATATCTCGATACTCAGACTTATGCCATTCAGAAAGCGAAAGCCCAGTTACTGGGAGCGATTCGGCTGGAAGTTAATCATGAATATGAGTATTTTCCCGAAAAAAAGCTATGGTTCCCGGTTTCACAAACAACAACAATCCAACCGGGCACAGGCGGTAAAGAGGTTGCGGTTTTTGGAGGAACTATAGGCCTGGGAACCGTTCAGCAAAAACCGGGTGTGGTAAGTACCATTTTTGGTTCAGAGAAAATCAGTAAAAACCTGTATCTGAATTCCACTGAAAAATATTACGATATTTCTCTCGAGCCAGCCACGGAAAATCCTGTTAAAAATGCTTCAGTTTATATTCCTGAGGAAGCCCTGAAAAAAGATTCGATATTCTGGCAACAGAATCGTCAGATGGAATATACACAGAGGGATCAGGCGGCCAGTAAAATAGTAGACAGCATCATCGAGGCCGGAAATGTGAAACGGAAACTGCAAATCCAAAACACGATGACTACGGGTTATTATCCCTGGGGATATTGGGATGTTGACCTGACAAAAATTTTCAAATTCAGCAATTACGAAGGTATTCGTCTGGGTTTTGGCGGAAAGACCAGCGACCAGGTTTCATCCCATTTTAACCTCAATGGCTATACTACCTATGGTTTCAAAGATAAGGTATGGAAATATGGAATAGGAACGCAAATTTACCTCGACGACCGCAGCGATACGCGCCTCAATTTTTATTTTTCAAGAGATATACAGGAAACAGGTTCTTTTAAGTATTTGAAGGGACGGCGTACTTTTTACATTTTACAGCCCCGGTTTGTGAATATCAATTTTTACTACAATTATAAGACCTACTGGACAAGCCTGGAACATAATTTCGCTCCCGGCCTCACCACAGAATTTCGAATTAGCCGGGAGGATATTTGGCAAATTCGTGATTATTCCTTTCAGAAAAATGACAAAACTTATAGTGACTACAGGCTCGGCGAAGCAACAATTTCTTTTTTCTGGAGGCCATTCTCAGAATTTGTGTCCACACCGCAGGGAAGCCGATTAATAGAAAGACATTTCCCACAGTTCACCGGGCAAATTGAACATTCTTTTAAAGGATTTTTTGGAGGAGATTTCAATTTTACTAGAATTGGATTAAAAATAGAGCATGCAATTAAGCAGATTGACCAGTCTACAACCGAATTTATTTTGGAAGGAAATATCGGTTTCGGCGATTTACCGCTTACCCATTCTTTCCATGCCTACCCCAACAGTCCAAACCGTGAAAAGATCTTAAAGCGCTTTGCGGTAGGCGGAAATAACAGTTTTGAAACCATGTATTTCAATGAATTTTTCAGCGACAGGCTGGTCATGCTTCACATCAGGCATCAATTCAGGCCCTTTAAGATCGGCGAAAATTTTCAACCTGAACTGGTATTGGTTTCCCGGCATGCCATAGGCGATATGGAACATCTGGAAAGACACCAGGGAATTCAGTTCAACACCCTGGAGCAGGGATATTCAGAATTTGGGATGGAGCTAAACAAAATCTTTTCGGGCTTTGGTCTAAGTGCAGCGTATCGATACGGTGCTTATCATTTACCCACTTTCACACAAAATCTCGCTTTAATATTCACTCTTCAGCTTCAGCTTTAAATAATATACAGCTAATTGTAAACTATTTAAGGCAGCTTTTTTTACCTTTGCGCCGCTAAAACCAAGACATGCAAAAGATCTTTAGCTTCGGGTTCTGGAACTCGGTGGCCCGCCTAATTTTAAGAAACCGGATCACCATTATCATTCTTATTGTAGTCACCACTATTTTACTGGCTACTCAATGGAAAAACATGCGTTTTTCTTATACCGAAGCCAATCTAATGCCCGACGATCATCCGGTAAACCTGATATACCAGGATTTTCTGGAAAAATTTGGGGAAGAAGGAAATTTGATCCTGCTGGGAGTTAAAGATTCAGCCCTCTTCACTCCTGAAAAATTCGAAGCCTGGACAAAACTTACCGATACACTTTCCAAATTTCCGGAAGTAGACCATGTGATCTCTCCCGCCAATCTTGAAGAATTAAAAAAGTTTGATGATCCCAAGCGCTTTGAAATGGTTCCTGCCATTCCAGACAAACATCCTGATAGTACCGAACTTAAAAATTTTGAAAACAAGCTTTTCACACAAATGCCTTTTTATGAGAACCTTGTTTACAGCTCTCATTCCAATACTATTCAATCTGCCCTGTACATCAATAAGGATCTTGTAAACACCAAAGAACGTAAGATTTTCGTGCTTGAAGAACTAAACCCTCTAATCAAGCAATTTGAAGACAAATACGGCATTGATGTTCACGTCTCCGGGATGCCGTATATCCGTACCCTGAATTCACAAAATATCATTGATGAAATTGGAATTTTTATCCTGGCTGCACTTGTGGTCACCTCATTGATTTTCTTCTTCTTTTTCAGGTCGGTTAGAGCCACGTTAATCTCCATGCTCACTGTTTGTATTGGTGTAATGTGGGCATTTGGAGTCATAGGCCTGCTCAATTATGAGATCACCATTTTAACGGCCCTTATACCTCCTTTGATCATTGTGATTGGAATTCCAAACTGCATTTTCCTTATCAATAAATATCAGCAGGAAATTCAGAAACACGGGAACCAGGCGAAGTCATTGCAGCGGGTGATAGCCAAGGTGGGAAATGCCACCCTGATGACCAATTTAACCACGGCTTCGGGTTTTGCGACTTTTATTTTAACCGATTCCAAACTTTTGCGTGAATTTGGTACGGTGGCATCGATCAATATCCTGGCAATATTCCTGCTTTCGCTTATGATCATTCCTATTGTTTATAGCTACCTGAAACCTCCAGGCCAACGCCATCTGAAACATCTGAATAAACGCTGGATAGGCGGCTTTGTGAATTGGATGGAAAAAATGGTACGCAACCACCGCATTGCTATTTATATCACGGCTGTGGGCTTACTGGCCATCAGTATTATAGGAATGTATACGATCAAGGTTTCCGGAAGCATCCTGGAAGATATGCCTCATGACACCCAGTTTTTCAAGGATATTCAGTTTTTTGAAGATGAGTTTGAAGGCGTCATGCCCCTGGAAATCTATATCGATACAAAAAGGCCTAAAGGCGTGATGAAACTTTCCACCTTAAAACGAATGGAAAGACTGGAAGATATTATCCAGGATATCCCCGAATTGTCCAAACCGCTTTCGGTAACACGGCTTGCAAAATATGCCAAACAGGCTTATTATAATGGCAACGCGAAATATTACCAGTTGCCTACTTCGCAGGAGCAGAATTTTATCATGCCTTATGCTAAAAATCTTAGCTCTTCAAAAGGCATGATGCAGGCTTATGTAGATTCTACCGGAAGGTACGCCCGTATCACCACTTTTATGCAGGATGTGGGTACCGATGAAATGGAACGCATCGAAGAACATCTCAAACCTCAAATCAACAAGATTTTCCCGGAAGATCGTTATGATGTTTCCATGACCGGTAAGGCGCTGTTGTTTCAAAAGGGAACCGATTATCTGGTAAGAAACCTGATCATTTCTCTGGGTCTCGCCATCTTGCTTATCGCCGGACTGATGGCATGGATGTTCAGGAGTTTCAGGATGATCCTTATCTCCCTTGTTCCCAACCTCCTACCATTGATCATCACTGCCGGTGTCATGGGTTTCCTGGGTGTACCAATAAAACCCTCAACCATTCTCGTTTTTAGTATTGCCTTTGGAATTTCGGTTGATGATACCATTCACTTTTTAGCAAAATATCGACAGGAACTGCAGGTTCATGACTGGAAGATCAAACGTTCGGTTTATGCCGCCCTTCGGGAAACCGGGGTGAGCATGTTCTATACATCCATAGTTTTATTCTTCGGATTTTCGGTATTTATGATCAGTAGTTTCGGAGGAACTGTAGCATTGGGCGGACTGGTTTCAGCAACTCTTCTTTTCGCGATGCTTTCTAATTTGTTATTGCTTCCTTCTTTATTATTGTCGCTGGAAAAAAGCATTGCCAATAAAAAAGTGCTGAAGGAACCCGCTATGAATATCATCGAAGATGAAAATGATGAAGTGGAGGAAGAAGAAAATTCGAAAAACGATTAAATGTGAACAGTATGCCTGCTTGCTAAGCTTCAGGCGAAAAACTATCTTTGTTTTCTCAAAAAAATCAGACTAAATGATACAGGCAAAAATCGCTGAAATACTGGAAAGTGATCAATTTTTACAGGAATTCCATGTTAGGGGTTGGGTGCGTTCCTTCCGAAGCAACCGCTTTATAGCTCTAAACGACGGTTCTACTTTAAAAAATCTTCAGTGTGTGATCGATTTTGAAAAAACCGATGAAGATCTTTTAAAAAGGATCAATGTGGGTGCGGCAATTTCGGTAAAAGGTACTTTAAAAGAGAGCCTTGGTAGCCAGCAGCGAGTGGAAGTTGAAGTCAGCGATCTGGAAATCCTCGGGGATGCCAATCCGGAGGAGGTGAAAAAGACCATTCTTTCGCCCAAGAAGCACAGTATGGAAAAGCTTCGGGAGCAGGCGCATTTAAGAGTTCGAACCAATACTTTTGGTGCCGTGATGCGCGTACGAAGCAAACTTGCTTTTGCCGTTCATAAATTTTTCCAGGAAAAGAATTTCCATTACGTCAATACGCCCATTATTACCGGAAGTGATGCCGAAGGTGCCGGTGAAATGTTCCGTGTTACTTCGCTGGATATGAATAAGCCTCCCAGGAACGAAGATGGGAGCATTAATTTTAAGGAAGATTTCTTCGGAAAAGAAACCAATCTTACCGTTTCCGGACAACTGGAAGCCGAAGCTTTCGCGCTTGGCCTGGGGCAGGTTTATACTTTTGGGCCGACCTTCCGGGCTGAAAATTCAAATACCTCTCGTCACCTGGCAGAATTCTGGATGATCGAACCGGAGGTTGCCTTTTGTGACCTTGATGGAAATATGGATCTGGCTGAAGAATTCATTAAATATGTCTTGAGGTATGTGCTTGACAACTGCAAAGATGACCTTGAATTTCTTGCCGAAAGACAGGAGAATGAAGATAAGCTGAAGCCAAAAACCGAGCGCAGCGAAATGACTTTACTTGAAAAATTAAATTTCGTTCTGGACAACAATTTCAAACGGGTAAGTTATACCGAAGCTATCGAGATCCTGAAAAATTCCAAACCAAACAAGAAAAAGAAATTCAATTACATCATCGAAGAATGGGGGGCCGACCTGCAGAGTGAACATGAAAGATTCCTTGTTGAGAAACATTTTAAATCTCCGGTTATTCTTTTTGACTATCCAGCAAAGATCAAGGCCTTTTATATGCGTTTGAACGAAGACGGAAAAACCGTTCGAGCAATGGATATCTTATTCCCCGGAATTGGTGAGATCGTAGGCGGAAGCCAGCGTGAAGAAAGACTGGATGTGCTTAAAGAAAAAATGAATGCTCTCAATATTTCTGAAGAAGAACTCTGGTGGTATCTTGATACGAGAAGATTCGGAACCTGCGTGCACAGCGGTTTCGGACTTGGTTTTGAACGCCTGGTACAGTTTACCACCGGAATGGGAAATATTCGCGATGTGATACCTTTCCCGAGAACGCCTCAAAATGCTGAATTTTAAATTAGGATATAAAAGAGGTTTTCCACAGAAAGTATGGGCATCCTTCTGAATTGATTTCAGAAATTATGTTTTATTTCCGAAATCTTAAAAGACCTGAAACCAGTTCCGGGTCACGCTTAAACTTCTAAATAAGGCTTCTTTTATATGAAAATAATAGAAACGCATATTGTTCCTGCAATTTCTGAAAATGTCAGGTTGCAGGAATATGCGGCTTCTATTTTTGAAACGATTAATACCAGAAGTGGTGTTAAAAAAGCCATTAAAAAAGGCCTTATCTTACTTGACAGGCAGCAGGCAAAAACCAGTGATTGGATCCGCGAGGGACAGCAAATTGACCTTTTAAAACAGGAAATTCGCGACAAAAAAATCTTTCAGAAAAAACTGAATGTTGTGTTTGAGGATGAATTCATGGCGGTGGTCCAAAAACCTGCAGGATTTCCTTCCAGTGGAAACTATTTTAAAACTATTGAGAATGCCCTTCCATTCAATTTAAAACCTTCCGAAGAAAAAGATGCATTAATAAATCCCCTACCCGTCCACCGCCTGGACAACCCAACTTCGGGTATTCTTCTTTGCGCAAAAACGCGAAAAGCGCTCATTAATCTTCAGAAAGCCTTTTCCGAACAAAAAATTTCAAAATATTATTACGCACTTGTTCATCAAAAATTTCCGGAAGAAAAATTGATCGATGAGCCTGTTGATGGTAAATCAGCGAAAACAATGCTGAAAAGTATCAAAATCTACAATATTCATAATAATTTTTACAGCCTAATCGAAGCCCGGCCATTAACCGGTCGTACTCATCAAATTCGAAGACACCTCTCTCACGCGGGTTTTCCCATTGTTGCCGACACCTTATACGGAATTGAAGAAAAAGACGTTTTTAAGAACAGGAAGCTGTACTTGTTCGCCGGAAAGGTAAAATTTCAGCATCCCGTTACCAAAGAGCAAAAAGAATTTGATCTTGAATTGCCCAAGAAATTCAGGAATTTAAAGAATATCAGCAGGCTGCATTAACAAAATTTTACCACAACATCGGCTGTGCCAAAGAAAGTATGGCCTCAATTTTCCTTATTTTTGTTAGAAAGGGAATTAAATATATGCTTAAACAACAATTAAATCTAAAACTCTCTCAGAAACTGTCCCCGCAGCAGATTCAGCTCATGAAGTTGATCCAGCTGCCTACGCAGGCTTTTGAACAGCGCATAAAACAGGAGCTGGAAGAAAATCCGGCGCTTGAAGATGGCCGTGAAGAAAGAACTGAGGAGTATGAAGAATATGAAGCTGATAACAATGAGGAAGATTATGACAGCGAAAGCATAGAAACCGATATCGATGTGGATGAATATCTAAGCGATGATGAAATCCCCAGTTACCGGTTACAGGCAAACAATTATAGTCCCGACGATGATGAAAAGAGTGTGCCTTATGCCGCGGGAACTTCCTTTAATCAGCATTTAAAAAGTCAGTTAAATACGTTCAGGTTTAACGATACTGAACATGAGATCGCCGAATTCCTGGTGGGAAGCGTGGACGAAAGCGGGTACATAAGAAGAACCGTTCAGGATATTGTGGATGACCTCGCCTTTACCCAAAATGTTTACACCGATGAAGAAACAGTGGAAAAGGTGCTTAAAAAAGTACAACAATTAGATCCTGCCGGAGTTGGAGCGCGGGATTTAAGAGAATGTTTGATTATTC
Source organism: Christiangramia fulva (assembly GCF_003024155.1). NCBI lineage: Bacteria > Pseudomonadati > Bacteroidota > Flavobacteriia > Flavobacteriales > Flavobacteriaceae > Christiangramia > Christiangramia fulva. The sequence goes on along the minus strand of NZ_CP028136.1, from coordinate 1,734,049 downwards.
AGCTTCATCGCAAAGAGCCAACAAAACAGGTTGACCTGGCTTTAGACCTTATAGAACGGTCTTTCGATCATTTTAGTAAAAAGCATTACAACAAACTGCTTTCCAGGCATGATATCACTGAAGATGAGCTTAGGGATGCCATAGAGGTTATCGAGCATCTAAATCCGAAACCAGGAGGAGCTTTTTCAGGGAACATGCGAATGGTAGAGCATGTGATCCCCGATTTTACGATCAAGATCGAAGATGGCGAATTACAGCTTAGCCTCAATGGAAGAAACGCTCCCGAAATGCATATTTCCAGAGATTACAGCAATATGCTTAAGGGGTATAAAGAAGCAAAAGAAAAGACCAAGGCGCAGAAAGATGCCGTGATGTTCATTAAGCAAAAACTGGATGCGGCCAAATGGTTTATTGAAGCCATTAAGCAAAGACAACAAACCCTTATGCTGACGATGAGTTCTATAATGAATTACCAAAAAGAATATTTTCTTAGCGGTGACGAGCGAAATTTGAGGCCAATGATCCTGAAAGATATCGCCGATGAGATCGAAATGGACGTTTCTACGGTTTCCAGGGTTGCAAACAGCAAATATGTAGATACCCCTTATGGAACTAAACTGATCAAGGAGTTTTTCTCTGAATCTATGAAAAATGACCAGGGAGAAGATGTTTCTACGCGGGAGATCAAAAAGATCCTGGAAATGTCTATTGAAGAAGAAAATAAAAGGAAACCCCTTACCGATGAGAAGCTGGCTAAAGTACTGAAGGATAAAGGATACCCAATCGCCCGGAGAACGGTAGCAAAATACAGGGAACAATTAGATATTCCTGTAGCCAGGTTACGTAAAGAAATTTAATGAAAGCACTTTTAAAGATTGCCTCATACATTTTCCATCCCGTATGGATGCCGTTTTTAGGAAGCCTGTTCTATTTTTTATTCATTCCGAGGTTCTTTCCCGATGAAGTAGTAAAGGCCAAACTCATGGCAATTGCGATTATCACGGTTTTCATTCCTATTATTTTTCATTTTTTGCTAAAGAACCTCAATAAAGTTTCCAGCCTTTTTTTAGATAATGTCACAGAGCGGCGCTGGCCCCTGCTTTTTTATATTCTTTTGTGCGTGATGGTTCTCAACCAGATCCTGAATATCTACAATTATCCAGGCCTTTTTTATTATTTTCTGGGCATACTGGGATCTACGGTCATAGCGTACATTTTCAGTTGGTTTAAGCTTAAAGTAAGCCTGCATATGGTAGGTTTGGCAGGTTTGGTTATGTTCGTTGCCGGTTTTTGTATCTATTACCACCTGTACTTTATTTACACCCTTAGTTTTATGATTATAGCCATGGGGCTAACAGCCTCTTCCAGGCTATATTTTAAAGCCCATTCTTCATTTGAACTTATTATGGGAATTTTAGTGGGACTTATTCCTCAAATACTCGCGCTAAAATTCTGGTTATAGAATATAAAAGGTAAGACCAATTTTAAGCGTGGAAATTCCGAATTTTTCACCATCAACTTCCGCATCCTTAAAAAAAGGATTCAGCGCGTAATAAAACTGAAAATTAAAGGTGTTATAACCAAAAGTAAAGGTCGTTCCCAGGCGGAAACGATTTAATTCCGGAAGATCATTAGTGATGACCTGCTGAGTATCGGTTTTAAAATTACTCCTAAAATGGTACATATATCCCAGGCGAAATCCGGAATAGATTCTCCAGAATTTATAGGTCATGGGTGTAGAAGTGCGCCATCTAAATTCAATTGGCACCTCAACCAGCTGTGTGGTAAAGCGGTTGGTTTGATATTTTGAATTATCGGCAAGACTTTCAAAAATGGTACTCCCGTTGCTATCTTTACCTATGAATAAATCCTGACCGTAGGTATTTATACTCAAGCCCGCACCAATTCCCAGGGCGATGTTTCTTCTTTTATTTAAAGGAAAATCACGAATAAATCCGCCATGCAGACCACCTGAAAAACTTTCCTGAGAAATCGTGGAAGGTTTATCGGTGATCAGGTTAAAACTAAACCCAATATAAAACTGATCTTCCCGGTAAAGACTATCTAAAGTAGACGGTACTGTATCGGGAATTTTAGTGAGGGACCTTTCATCTCCCTGGGCATACAGAGCAAAAGAGAGAAAGGAAATAAAGAGGAATACGATATTTTTCATTCCAAGTCGTGTGGTAGTGACCTTTAAATATATAAAAACATCCTGTCTGAATTATTCCAAACAGGATGTTTTCTATATAAAGTGAAAAGATTATTTAAGATTTTGCATCGCATCTCCCTCGATCGTGGTATAGTTGATCTTAAGAGCCTCTGCTTTTCTTAATTCTTGTTTGATATCGGAAACAAGTCCCATATTCGTATCTGAATCTACCTTAAGAGCTGTTACCAGATAAGGAATAAGCTCTTCCCTTTTGGATTCACGTTCTGAATAGATAAACGGCTGAATTTCTTCAACACTTGCAAATTTATCATTGAGCTGGATACGGGCCTCCGTACCAAATTTAGCCTGATACCGCTTGCTCGGCTTACCTGCATATATATACATTACCAGGTCTTTCTTATCAAGTTTCTCAACCTGATCGGCGTATGGAAGCTTGTTCTGTACCATAAGCGTGTTCTTACGCATTACAGTAGCCACCATAAAGAAAAACAGAAGCATGAATACAATATCAGGTAAAGATGCCGTACTGATAGCAGGCAGATCTCCAGATTTTTTCTTTGTAAACTTTGCCATAATAATTTAAGTCGTTTTCGTTTTTCGGAAAGCTTAGCTTTTAGGCTCAGCTTCCGATAATTTCTGTGGAATCATATTCGTAATTACATCGATCTTCTCCTTCAGAGCGTCTTTATCACCATTATAGTTAGGATCGTTGTACATCTTTTCCATCTTGGTATAAGTGACTCCGTACATACGCTTAGCCTCGCGATCTCGAAGTTCATTATAAGCTGCCACTAATTCATTTTGCACAGCTATATACATGGAATAACTGGTTCCACGGTTATTCTGAAGAGAAATAACCGCCTTTTGTGGATTCACAGAAGAACTCGGATCTTTAGCTCCCTGACAAAAACTACAGGCCTCATCACCGGTACCTGCGCCATTATCTAAAAATTTGAAAGCCGCTTGCCTTAAATCTTCCAATTGCATTTCCTCATCTTCTACCAGCAACTCATCGTTGGAGTTCACCTGCACGGTAAAGATATTTCTCTGTTTGATTACCGGAGGTTCAATATCTTCTGGTTGCCATTCCGGTAACTTCCTACTAATTCCTTTATCGGTCTCAATAGTGGTAGTTACCAGGAAAAAGATAAGAAGCAGGAAAGCGATATCTGCCATAGAACCTGCATTCACTTCCGGTGCTGATCTTTTTGCCATAATTATTATTTAGCCAATTTTTTAATACCCGAGAATACCATAGTTAAAATAGCGATCCCGGCTAAAATATAAAATGTTACCAATCCTGCTCCTACCCAATGATCGCCCGATGCTGAAAGCATTGTACCATCTTTAAGTTCATGAGCAGTTCCGTCACTCACTACGTATGCAACAACTACTATTACAACAAATGAGCCAATCGCGATCAATGTGTTCTTAATATTTCCTCTAAACAATCCGGCTATCACGAATATTGCGACCATTACGATCACTACAGCCAGAATTATATAAGAAATCCACATGTATGGATCCAGCATACTTGCCTGAAGATCTGCTGAGGCTTTAATAGCATCGTCACCCGAGGCGATGATCCTTCCCAGAAGGATCAATCCAATCACACCGATAACGAGTGCCAGATATTTTAAAATTTTATGTAAGGTCATAATTTCTTTTGCTTTGTCTTAGACTCTTTTTTTATTCTTGTATGCTACCAACATATCAATAAGAATGATAGAAGCATCTTCCATATCATTTACTATACTATCGATTTTTGCGATAATGTAGTTGTAGAAAATTTGAAGGATAATAGCAACAATAAGACCAAATACCGTAGTAAGAAGTGCTACTTTAATACCTCCTGCCACAAGTGATGGCTGCATATCCCCGGCTGCTTCAATTTTATCGAAGGCCTGGATCATACCAATTACCGTTCCCATGAACCCAAGCATAGGTGCAAGAGCTATAAATAAGGAAACCCATGATACGTTCTTCTCAAGTTGTCCCATTTGAACACCTCCATAAGCTACAACAGCTTTTTCTGCAGCTTCAATACTTTCATCTGCACGATCAAGACCCTGATAGTAGATAGAAGCAACAGGACCTTTTGTGTTACGGCAAACTTCTTTAGCTGCCTCAATTCCTCCACTGTTAAGAGCATCTTCAACTTCCTGAGCCAACTTCTTAGTGTTAGTGGTAGAAAGGTTTAAATAGATAATTCTCTCAATGGCGATTGCCAGACCTAAAATTAAACATAGTAGTACGATTCCCATAAAAGCAGGACCACCTTCGATGAATCGTTTCTTAAGTTCCTGGTGAAACCCAAGATTTTCATCTGCCTCATCTGCCGCAGCAGCTGTATCTTCATCTTGCTGCACAAAGGTTGCGATAGTTCCTGGCATAGTATTCGAACTGTTAGCCGCCTGAAGATTGTAGGCCCCAAGAACCGTAATCGCGGCGATTACCAAAATAGAAAATAATCTTTTCATTACTGTTTGTCTTAATTTAATTAGTTAAAGGGTTAAAGATATAAATAATTTTTATAAAAACATTTAGCAGAGAGGAAGGGATTCGAACCCTCGATCCGCCGTTAGGCGGATACACACTTTCCAGGCGTGCGCCTTCGACCGCTCGGCCACCTCTCTGTATTGTTTCGGGGCGGCAAATAACGAAAAAAAACGTTTTCCGTCAAGTTCTGAAGCATTAATTTTAAGACATTTCGCCACGAAGGGAAGTTTCGAAGATAGTTTTGAACACATTTGGAGACAATTCCTTGCCTAACAAATACATCAATTTTGCCACCGCTGCTTCGGTAGTGATATCTTTTCCTGAAACAATTCCTACTTTTTTAAGGCCCACACTTGTTTCATACTGCCCCATCATCACGCTACCCGCAATACATTGGGTGACATTCACTATTCGCACTCCTTTTTTTACATATTCTCTTAGCAATTCTATGAACCATTTGTCATTAGGAGCATTACCACTGCCATAGGTCTCAAGTACAACTCCTTTCAGATCCTTCTTGGAAAGTATATGAGAAACCGAGCTTTCACTTATGCCCGGAAACATTTTTAATATCAACACCTCGTCATTTAGATGCTTGTGGATTTTTAATTTCTGTTTCCGGTTCGGCTTCCATAAAGCTTTATGATTGACCGAAAGATAAACACCCGATTCGGCTAAAGGCGCATAATTCATAGATGCAAAAGCCTGAAAATGTTCCGCATTGATCTTGGTAGTTCTATTGGCCCGGTATAATTTATATTCAAAATAAAGACCCACTTCAGTAATCACCGGCCGGCCATTTTTCTGAAGACCGGCAATTTGGATGCTGGTAATGAGATTTTCCTTGGCATCGGTTCTCAAGTCTCCAATAGGAAGCTGCGAACCCGTAAAAATGATAGGTTTTGAAAGATTTTCAAAAATAAAGCTCAGTGCAGATGCCGAATAAGACATCGTATCACTACCATGAAGCACCACGAAACCATCATAATTATCATAATTTTCTTCGATAATTTCAGCAATCTGGATCCAGTAAACCGGATTCATATTCGAAGAATCTATGGGCTCTTCAAAACTGATGGTCTCAATTTCATGCTCCAGGATCTGAAGCTCGGGAATATTTTGAAGCAGCTCATTAAAATTAAAAGCTTTTAAAGCACCGGTTTCATAATCTTTGATCATCCCGATCGTCCCCCCGGTATATATGAGAAGTATCCTGGAATTATTCTTCATTTAAAGACATTTTATTGATCACCGGGTTGGCATACATCAATAAGTAGCTGTTCAGCGCCAGCGGATTTTTGACATCTACTCTTCTACTGATTCGTCTTTCAAATTGCCTTTTCTCCTTATCGGAATATTTATCAGAAAATTTCTTTTCATTCTTCAGCAGGTCATAGGCAATATAATTGGCCGGCCATAATTTGAAGTTCCTGTAGATGCTTTGGTCTATTCGTGCAGCGATTTCTTTTAACTGATCATTCACCGAAAGATCTTTTTCTGCGATCGGTGCAAAATCTTCTTTTGTCAAAACCTTTCCAGCGCTTAATTGAATTCGTCCTTTCTGACCCAAAGCGCCCTGCATGATACTGTTAAAATCTTCGTTAGCAGATTTTTTATACTCTTCTTTCATTCGCTTAGCCAGAACCTCGGGCATTTTAAGCATATCGGTGGGATCAAATTCATACGAAATAGAAACCGGAACAATCTTCAGTTTTGCGAAATAATCAGTTATTTCATCATCACCTTTCGCCATAGCCAGCATTTTCAGCACTCCCTGTTGCGTAAAATCATTTCCGTCTTTGGTTCTTCCTTCTCTCTGCGCCATCCATACCGAACGGCCTTCTTCAAGAAGTTTTCTTATATATTCTGAAAGCTTCATGGAACTGTGCAGCATTTGCCGCGGAGTCTGATTGCGAAGGACCAGAAAGTTTCGGTTGAGCTTCGAAAGGGCCATCAGGAAAGGTTTCTGCACCAGGTTATCGCCAATAGCTGAAGCCGTCATTACCAGGCCGTGATTGTATAAAGTGTAATTGATCAGCGAAGTATCCAGGATAATATCCCGATGATTTGAAATAAAAAAATAAGATTCCGAAGGATCCAGTTTTTCAAATCCGGAAGCATTTAAGCCTTCACTGGTTTTTTCCAGAACCTTCTCCACGCTGTAGTAAATGATCTGCGTTTGGAAATCCCGTATAGATTCACACAGGAGAACTTTTTCTTCAATTTCTGAAAAATCTTTTTCAGGAAATGTAAACTGAAAAAGAGCTTTTACCATGGGATTTTTTACATATTCCTTTAAAGCAGGCTTTACCTCCTCATCATGGTAAAATCTTATATCATCGAAATTTTGCACTTATTGGTCAGTTTGTTTAGCAAATGAACAAAATTTCTGTTTAATAGTTTTAAATTCCAAATATTTCACAAGAGTTTAGCGTTGTGATTTCCGCAACTTGTTCTTCTGTAACATTATATAGATCCGCGAGCTTTTTCAGTACTTCCAGAATGTAAACAGGATCATTGCGTTTTCCCCGGTATGGTGAAGGTGCCAAATAAGGGGAATCTGTCTCCAGCACAATATTTTCAAGAGGGATCTTAGGTAGAAATTTGTCAATTCCGCCATTTTTAAAAGTGACCACTCCGCCTATTCCAAGTTTCATATTATAGGAAAGCGCTTTTTGAGCCTGCTCGTAGGTGCCGGTAAAACAATGAAAAATTCCAAAGAGCTTATCATCTTTTTCCTGTTCAAGGACTTCAAAGATTTCATCAAAAGCATCCCTGCAATGAATTACGATAGGAAGCCCCTTTTCTTTTGCGAACTGTATTTGTTGCCTAAAGGCTTTTTTCTGAATTTCTAGGGTTGATTTATCCCAGTAAAGATCGATTCCTATTTCTCCCACCGCGTAAAAATCCCGTTTCTCAAATTGGTCTTTTACATGTTGGAGCTCTTCCTGATAGTTTTCCATTACACTAGTGGGATGCAGGCCCATCATAAGAAAAACATTTTTAGGAAATTCTTTTTCAAGAGCATACATGCTTTTGGTAGTTTCAGAATCGATGGCAGGAATAAAAAAACGTTTAATTCTATTATCTATCGCTTTCTGAATTACCTCTTTTCGGTCTTCATCAAAAGCGTCGCTATATAAATGAGTATGGGTATCGGTAATTGTCATAACTGCAAAAGTAAGCTTAGCTGGTGAACTGCAAAAAGCATGAAGGGATTTTAAATTTTAAACGCTAGCTGTAAGGGTGTCGCCGGTTAAGCTGAGCGGATATACAGCAAGCGGCCTCACATTACCGGAAGATCCCTGAGGACCCTGTACCACAGAACCGTCTTTTTGAAATTCTGCGAAATGAAGCACACATTCAATAAGATTATCCTGCTCTACCCATACCAGTCTTCCCCCCTGATGTGGACAAAGTGCCTGGGTTGCAACAAAACTATCGGCAGAATTCCCTGTACTAATTCTAAAAAACAGTACGCTGTTTTTAATTATCTGATCTCCAACTGCACTCAATTTTGTAATATCTACACTTACATCTCCTGTGGGAGGAGCTGGTAACTGATCATTGCCTGTACTGCAGCTACTTAGCATACAGGCACCTGAACAGGCTAAAAACAATCCTTTTCCCACGGAAGCAATAAATTCTACTCTTTTCATTTTTTAAATAGTATTTAATTAAAAATCAATTCAATAATCAGGTTTCAAAGGTTTTAGAAATGATATAATTATACCTGCAGAGGTAAGTTGATAAAAATTTGGTATTAAGCTTATTGGAAGTTGTAGTTATATCTCTTTTTTCCAGTTTAAGAAGATCGCAACAAGGAGAAGAAAAAAACACGGCTAATTCTTTTGAAAAAAGGTAAATTGTAAAAAACACATTAAAATTAACCTCAAAGACAGGTTTTCATTGTTTTGAAGGCGTTAATTTTTTGGTAATTTTAAGTGCTTATTTTTGAAGCGAGATAGGCAGCATCTTTTTTGATCCCGCCAAGGGTTGCAGAACCGCGGGTATGCAGCCAGGGCAAACCTATAAAATATAAACCATCAATATTGCTAATGCCTCGTTGATGTTTTGGATAACCGTCTTTGGAAAGTTCCAGGCCTTCGATCCAGTTAAAATTTGGCCGGTAGCCGGTCGCCCAAATGATATTTTGAAGATCCTCAAGTTTTTTCTTTTCGGTGATCACAACACGACCTTCTGCATTTTTTGTTTTCCCCACCGGTTCGACATTTTTTCTGGAAAGAATTTCTTTTACATCAGTCCCTATCACCGGCTGGCGCGTTCTACTTAATTTTTTCCCAAGCCAGTTATTCCGGCTAAAACTAAGAAAACCGATCTTTGTGAACCACCACCAGAGCGTTTTTCCTAATATTTCCTGCGGAAGCGCGCGTACATCTGTAGTTCCCGAAAAGTAAACTTTCCGTTCAGCTTCTTCTGAAATCTCATCGAGGATTTGAAAACCGCTATCTCCCGCACCAACAACCATGGCCGCTCCGGGTTGAAGCTGCGACGGATTTTTATAATAATTACTATGAATCTGGAAAATATCCCGGTTGATCTTTTTAGAGAACGGAGGTGTGTATGGAATATGGAACGGCCCGGTGGCGATCACCACATTTTTAGATTTCAGATCGATGTTAGGCCCTGTAATTATAAAATGATCTCCTTCGTGGGAAATATTTTCAACTAGGGTATTCAGCTTAATAGGAAATTCGAATTCTTCGGCATACATCTTGAAATAATTGGCTACCTCTGTCTTCGAGGGATAATGGCCATTTTCCGCCGGAAATTCCATTCCCGGCATATTATTAAATTCTGAAGGCGTAAAAAGTTTTAGAGAATCCCAGCGATTGAGCCAGGAGGCACCGATTTCAGACTCCTTGTCGACGAGAAGAAAATCCTTATTCAATTTTTTTAAATAATAGGCCATCGCGAGTCCGGCCTGTGCAGCTCCCACTACAATAAAATCGAGCATTCCCTGTTTTTTTGCAAAAATAGGATTTCTAAAGGCTTTCTGAAAATGGGCTAAAAGAAAAGGTATCTGTACGACCAGAACTGGAAAAGAAACAAAATCAGAAATCCGAAGCAGACCACAAATTCCATAAAACTAGAAGCCAATAGCCCAACAAAAGAACCAAAAGCGGCTCGCATCGCGGTCCTGGAAGTGCTTTTATTCAAAATTTCACCGATGAGGGCACCAATAAACGGACAAATAATCACAGCGAAAGGAAAAGGCGCAAAGATTCCCACAACCAAACCGATGGTCGCACCGATCATTCCCTTTCGGCTTCCGCCAAAACGCTTTGTTCCATAAGCCGGAATGACAAGATTTAGGATATAAATGATGATGGTGATCGCCAGGGTTATTCCGAGAAACAAATAATTAAGGCCGATTCCGGGAATGAGATAAAAAAGGAGCAAACCTATCCAGCTTAATGGCACTCCGGGAAGCACCGGCAGAAAACTGCCTAAAATCCCGGCAAGCATAAAAACCGCGGCGAGTATGAGTAAAAATATTTCCATAGCAATTCAATGAAAAGCGAAGATATAAAACTTTCAAATTATAATTTTAACTAAAATATTAGTTCAAACTAAAAACTTAGTTTATATTAGCAATATCAAATTCTGAGAAAAGATGAAACAGCTCACCAAAGCCGAAGAAGAGATCATGCAGATCCTTTGGGAATTAAAAGAAGGAAATGTGGCCGCCATTATTGAGGAAATGCCCGAGCCAAAACCGGCTTATAATACGGTTTCGACCATTGTGAGGATCCTGGAAACCAAAGGTTTTGTAGACCATCGCCAGCAGGGAAAAGGCTATATCTACTTCCCTGTAATGGAAAAGGAAACCTACAGCAATCAAAGCATTACCCAGTTAATGGATAATTATTTCAACGGCTCTTTTAAAAGCATGGTTTCCTTTTTTATGAAGAAGAACGATATGAAAACGAGCGATCTCGAAGCGATCCTCAAAGAGATCAATAAAGACAAAGAATAATGATTACTCAGTATATTCTCGAAATAATAGTTTTTCAGCTCGCATTTTTGCTGATCTACGAATTCTGGCTTCAGAAGGAAACTTTTTTTAACCTTAACCGGATTTATTTGCTGGCCACCCCAATACTCTCTTTCCTCATTCCGTTCATCAGGATTGAAGGTTTACAAAAATCGGCTCCTGCTGTTGCGTTCCAGGAAATTTCAGCAAATACAACATACTGGCTGCCCGAGGTATTTATAGGTAAGCAGGCTGGAACAGCTCAAAATGATATTCTGATGAATTTCGAAAATCATTTGAACTGGTGGCTGGTTATCTATTTATGCGGATCGCTGATCGCTTTAGGTGTTTTTATTTTTAAGCTTAATAGATTATTTAAAGTATCGCGTAAATCTATATGTATCTCGAAATCTCATTACCGAATTTACCAGATTCCTCGATCCCGGGCGGCCTTTACTTTTTTTAACTGGCTTTATATTGGCGAGGCCCTGAGTGAAACCGAAAGGGAACAGATCATGCTTCACGAGCTTGTTCATCTCGATCATAAACATACCGCCGATCTTTTGATTTTTGAGCTTTTAAAGATTTTGTTCTGGTTCAATCCGTTGATCTATCTTTTTCAGTCAAAACTGGCAACTTTACACGAGTTCATCGCCGATGAATCTACGGTTAAGACCTCAGGAAAAAAGCAATATTTTGAACAATTGCTGAACAGCACATTCGGCACCAGCAATATCTCATTCACCAATCAATTTTTTAGTCATTCATTAATCAAAAAACGAATCATTATGTTACAAAAACACAAATCATCACAATTATCAAAATTCAAATTTTTATTACTCGTTCCTGCGCTGCTGCTAATGTTAACTTATGTTTCCTGCTCCGAAGATCAGAACATGGGAATCGATGAACAGGAAATGTCTTTAAGCAATCAAATTGTCGATCTAAAAGCAGCAATCCAGAATAAGGAAAACCTAACTCAAGAGGAATTTGATCTTCTAAAAAGTCTTCAAAAAGATTATATGAAAAAAGTGGAAGTTATTGAAGTCAGCGGGAAATCTAAAGCTCAGGTTTATAAAGATAAAATTCCCTTTGCAGTGGTAGATTTGGCTCCCGCGTTTCCCGGGTGCGAACAATGGGTTGATGATCCAAGAAAGAATTGTACTTCCAGTAAAATTGCAGAGTTTGTAAACGAGAATTTTGATACCTCGCTGGGAAAAAAACTGGGTCTAACCGGAATTAACCGCGTAATAGTCCAATTCAGGATTGATGAAACCGGAAAAATAGTAGACGTTAAGGCGAGGGCACCAAAACCTGAACTTGAAGAAGAAGCCATTCGGGTAGTTTCGAGCCTGCCTCAAATGACACCGGGCGAGCAAAATGGTCAACCTGTGAGTGTGATGTACTCTTTACCTATCGCCTTTAAAGTTGCTGAATAATGCATAAAAAATACACCTATGAAAACTCTTTTAATCACCGCGACGCTTTTTATAAGTGTCGCGGCTTTTGCCCAGAAAGAAAAAGATCTTGAAACGGTCTCATTTGAGGAAACATCTGAAGCGCCCGTTTTTCCCGGCTGCCTGGAGCTTCACTCAGAAGAACAAAACAGGAAATGCTTTTCTGAAAAAGTGATTTGGTATGTGAATTCCAATTTCAATACCGTCAAGGTTAGACCCTATGCTAAAAAAGGCAGAAATAAACTGTTTGTTCATTTTGTGATCACCAAAGACGGGAATGTGACCCAGGTACATGCCACAGGTGCTCCAAATGAAATTCTAAAAGAAGCAGAAAGGGCGGTAAAAAGCCTTCCCCATATGAAACCAGCGAAGGTGAATGGTGAACCGGTAAATGTTCAATATCATCTTCCCATTGTTTTTATGGTTGAAAAATAAGGCCTTAAAACGGGCGTCATTTCAGGAAGAATAGTCGGAAATTATTTTATAAAAATGATCGAATAACAGTTTTCTTTCCTAACCTGCTATATTTCACTATTTTTGAAATCCGTAAGCGGATTCTAAATGAAAAAAGCATTACTTCCTGTTTTATTTTTAAGCCTGATTTCCTGTAATTTCGAGACTAAAAAGATCTCTTCAGAAGAGGTTTTGGAACAGGAAACACGTGCGCTTAACTGGAAAGAAGTCGATGAATATCCCGCTTTTGAAGAATGCCAGAACCAAACCGAATTACAAGCCGCGAAGCATTGTTTTGAAACCAAAGTAGCTTCTGAAATCTATTCTTTTCTTGCCGCGCAACAACCGGTAGTCACCGAGAGCATCAACGACACGCTTTTTATTTATCTGGAAATCACCAAGGAAGGACGGCCTCAGATAGATTCTATAAAAGTAGACACTACCGTCACCAACCAGCTGCCTCATATAAAGGATTGGCTAAAGCAGAGTATCGATTCACTTCCGAAGATCTATCCGGCCAGTAAAAGAGGCATTCCCGTTTCCACAGTTTTTAAGATGCCCGTGGTGGTTAAAGCGGAATGAATAGGCAGTTAACTTTAGAATTAGGCTGTTTACCTATTTGAAGAGACTGCTTCTCTACTGAGGTAACTCACAGTTACCTTAATAAACAATCCTATTCTTCGAATTTACTACCGATCACCGCATTCCATTTTCGCACTTTCCAGGATTTTACAAGTCCGTTTTTTACATATGGATCATTTTCAGCGAAATCGCGCGCCAATTTTTCATCATTTCCACGGAAGATCAAAATAGCCTGATCTGCCGGGCTGTCCATTGCTCCGCCTAAAACCAGCTGACCTTTCTCTGCAGCTTCTTTGGCCATTCCTAAATGCTCCGCCCGATACTGACCACGTTCCTCGAGATAATTATCATTGAGATCGTAAAAAAGTATGTAGTAATTCATAATTCAAGGTATTTCTGATTAAAGATGCTGAAAGAGCATCTGCCTTCTAAGCAGACGGTCACCTCAACTTTTAATTGTCAATTTTCAATTATCCATTGTCAATTCTTATACTTCCTTCCTTTCCAATGAAATCCGCTAAAAATTGCCAAAACTGCAGTAAAAGATAAAAAGAAAGGATGTAAAAAGCTTACCCAGAAATAATCTCTCATCCCAAGTTCCCTTTGGAAAAACTGGGCGGTTTTATAAATAAGAATAAAATCAAGATTGAATTTTATCAGAAACACAAACAACAATATCTGGTAATTTATACTGCCAAAAAGAGCCAGAATTCCGGAAATGATCAATAAAGAATTGAATACCATCACGATAAGACCAACCGCTTTTGCGAAAATATCCTTATAAGCTGAAGTTTTTGCTCCCCATCGAATTCGCTGTGAAATAAGTGCACCAGGGTCTTTTTGATAATTAGTAAAAACCGCCGCCTCATATTTCTTTAAAAAATCGATCTTCAGGCCTTCTGCTTTGAAATTCTGAAGCAGAAATACATCATCTCCACTGGTGATCTCAATGTTATTCTGAAAGCCACCAACTTTTTCAAAAGCCGATTTTTCATAACACAGATTGGCACCATTGCACATAAAAGGCTTCCCAATCCCAAACGCACCCATTGAACTTCCCTGCAGGCTGAAAAAATCAATTTCTTCAAAACGCTGGAAAAGTTTCTTTCGCAGGTTTTCAGAAAAAGCAACGGGACCGGCGATCATGGAAGGTGCATTGGCTTTTATTTGTGCTTCGAAATATTTCAGCCAGTTTTCGGGAACCCGGCAATCGGCATCTGTAGTGATGATATATTCAAAAGATGAATTTTCGATTCCGGTTCTTATCGCGTCCTTTTTTGGCGACTTGGATTGCCTTTTGTTTTTCAGAATTCTCATCCTGAAATCAGGGAAATCCCTTTTGAATTTCTCACCTATTTCCACAGAACCGTCTTCAGAATCATCGTCGATCAAAAGAATTTCAAACTTCCCTATCGGGTAATTCAGCAAACTGAAAGATTCAAGTAAACAAGGCAAATTTTCGGCTTCATTTCTAAAAGGTACAATCACCGAAAACCGGATGGAATTTTCTTCTCCGATGCTTTGAGGCGCTTTCAATTTTTCAAAACCTATGATAAAAGCCAGGATCAGCGAAGAATAAAGTCCGCCGGTGAGAAGCAGGAGTATGAGCATTAAAATGTTTAGCTTTGTGAAAGTCCCAAATTAGGTATTTTTAGTGAGCAATTCTTCAGATAAGGCAGTTTTGAAAGGCGAAAAGATCATTCTTGGCATCGATCCCGGAACCACGATCATGGGTTTCGGACTCATCAAAGTTGAAAAAAATACAATGACTTTTATCCAGATGAATGAACTTCAGCTGAAAAAGTACGACGATCATTATCTCAAACTGAAAATGATCTTTGAAAGAACCGTGGAGCTTATCGATAATTATCATCCCGATGAGATCGCTATTGAAGCACCTTTTTTCGGAAAAAACGTGCAGTCAATGCTGAAACTTGGCCGGGCTCAGGGCGTAGCCATGGCAGCCGGACTTTCCCGTCAGGTGCCGATTACCGAATATCTTCCGAAAAAGATCAAAATGGCCATTACCGGCAACGGAAACGCCAGCAAGGAGCAGGTGGCCAAAATGCTTCAGAGTCTGCTTAAATTAAAAACCCTTCCCAAAAACCTGGACGCCACCGATGGACTTGCTGCCGCGGTTTGTCATTTTTATAATTCTGGCCGGCCGGAAATAGGGAAAAGTTATACGGGCTGGGAAGCTTTTGTGAAGCAAAACCCTAAAAAAATCAATTAACAGTTATCAATAACCAATTATCAATTAACGACATGGAAGAAGGTGCGGATAAAAGGAATGTGTTGGCAGATAAATCTTACCAATATGCGTTAAAAATTATTTCTGCTTGCAAGGAACTGACCGAGCAAAAGGAATATATTTTATCAAAACAACTCTTGCGTTGTGGCACTTCGATAGGCGCTAATGTTGCGGAAGCCAATGGTGCGATCTCAAATGCCGATTTTTCTGCTAAAATCTCAATTGCTTATAAAGAAAGCCTGGAGACAAAATATTGGCTCAAACTCCTTCATGATTCCAATTATTTAAGAGAGAAGAATTTTTCCTCATTATATCAACTCGCCGACGAGCTATCTAAAATATTATATTCAATACTGAAGTCCACACGAATCAGAAAAACTGATAATTGATAACTGTTAATTGTTAATTGTTAATGTCTGGAATATATTTACACATTCCTTTTTGCAAGCAGGCCTGCCATTACTGTGATTTTCATTTTTCCACTTCGGTGAAGAAAAAGCCGCAGCTTGTGGAAATGCTATGTCGGGAATTGGAATTAAGAAAAGATGAATTAAAATCGAATATAGAAACTATCTATTTTGGGGGCGGCACCCCTTCCCTGCTAAATTCTGAGGAACTTGAAAAAATATTCCGAACGATTTCTGACAGTTTTGAAGTTTTAGAAAATGCTGAAATCACCCTGGAAGCCAATCCCGATGACCTATCGGAAGAAGTTTTAAAAATGCTGGCCCAATCTCCAGTGAACAGGCTCAGCATTGGCGTGCAGTCTTTTTTTGAAGCCGACCTGCAACTGATGAACCGTGCTCATAATGCCGAAGAAGCATTGAAATCCCTGCAGCTGGCTAAAAAGTATTTCGATAATATATCCATCGATCTTATTTACGGTATCCCCGGACTGACCAATAAAAACTGGAAGAAAAATCTGCAGATTGCCTTAGACCTCGAAATTCCGCATATTTCAAGTTACGCGCTAACCGTCGAACCTAAAACAGCACTTGAAAAATTCATCGAAAAGGGCAAAGTAACGCCTGTTAGCGATGAGACTTATCGTGAGCAATTTGATATCCTGGTAGAAACACTCACTTCTTCCGGATTTGAGCATTATGAATTTTCAAATTTTGGCAAACCGGGCTTTCATTCAAGGAACAATATGGCTTACTGGATGGGCAAAGCCTATTTAGGAATTGGACCTTCGGCTCACTCTTTTGACGGAAAACAACGCAAATGGAATGTGAGTAACAATACACTTTACATAAAAGCACTGGAAAAAAGCGAACTGCCTTTGACAACCGAGGAACTATCAGTAACCGACAGGTATAACGAATTCGTGATGACGCGTTTTCGAACTAAATTTGGAGTTTCGGCAAAAGACATTGAAGAACTTTTCGGAAAAAAATATGCCGAATATTTTTTAAAGGAAACCGAAAGATTTTTACGGGATGGCCTGCTCGAAAAGAAAGACTCGCATTTCCACATCACCAAAAAAGGGAAATTCCTTAGCGACGGGATCGCTGCCGATTTATTCTATATCGACTAGAATACTTCATTTTCAATTATCCATTATCCATTCTCAATTATCAATTACCTTTGTGTAACCAATCAATCGAGCATGTTAGCCAGTATTAGCCACAATGGCGAAACTTACCGGATAGATTTTTCCAAACCGCTGGATATTTCCATCAGCCTGCGCGGCGATGATAAGAATCCGCAGGCCTGGTATTTAAAACATCCGGAGATCAAGCCGGTTAGAGATGGCAAATTCGTGGGAAAAGTCACTGAGGGGGCTTCGGTGAATTTTAATAATATCTGGTTTAATCCGCACGCGCATGCCACGCATACTGAATGTGTTGGGCATATCACTCCTGAAAATGAAAATCTTCAGCAACTACTGAAAACTTTCTTTTTTAAGGCTGTTTTAATTTCCGTAGAACCTCAGAAAAAGGGTAGCGATCTGGTGATCACAAAAAAATCTATTGAAAAAATTAAAAATATAGACGCGCAGGCCCTGGTAATAAGATGCCTTCCGAATTATATCGGGAAGATCTCAAAGATCCACTCGCATTCCAACTGGCCTTATCTTGAAGAAGAGGCCGCGGTTTTCATTCGCGAAAACGGAATCAAACATCTGCTCATCGATCAGCCATCAGTAGATAAGGAAAATGATGAGGGAAAATTACTGGCTCATAAGGCTTTTTGGAACTATCCCAAAAATACCCGTTTTGATGCCACGATTACGGAACTGATCTATGTTCCAAACAAAATAGAAGACGGCGATTATTTTCTGAATCTTCAGCCCGCATCCTTCGAAAATGACGCGGCACCATGCAAGCCAGTACTTTATAAAATATTAAAATGATAAATATCAGTCTGAAAATGGAAGAAGCGGCTATTCTTCAGGAATTAGATCATAGACTCTTGCTTTTTTATATTTCATAATCCATAAATAGGGTACTAATACAAAAACACCTCCTATCAAAGGTCCAACGGCGATTTCTTCATTTTTTGAAAAAGAACTTTTGTATGTTTTGAATCCTGTTTTTTCAATTCTTACTTCATTTGTACTTCCTACAATTTTAGTATCTCGGTGTTTATATGGAGTTTTTCCGACTTTTTCACCATTTATATAAATTGTAGCATTTGACGGATAGGAATCAATAATTGTGGAGCTGGCGCAACTGGAAAAGAGCAATAAGATTCCTACAATTAAGGTAAAAAGATTTTTTAATTTCATTTTGGTTAGAAAAAGAAAAACGGATCAAACCATTTAGTTCAATCCGTTCAAAAGTTAGATAATGACTTATTTAAACTCTACTATGTCGGCGGTTACATAACATTTTGTTGTAGCAACAATCCCTAAAAAGTTTGAGTATTTAAAGTTGACGGTTGTATTCGCTATAGTCTGTCCATCTTGTAAGGTATAATTTTCAAGCATTTTTTGCTTGGCTTCAGCGACAATAGCCTCTCTTTTCATACCTCCTATCCCAAGAACATAGGTTGCCTGTGACATACCCTGAAGATCTTTCTTCACATAGGTATAGTTATCAGCGCTTAATGCTGCTGAATTGTTCATGTAACCTGTAAGTCCGGCGGCACAACTTGAAAAAAGAATTGTTAAGCATAAAACAAAAGAAATTCTAAGTAATAATCTTTTCATGTAAAATGGATTTAGTTAATTTATATTTAAACATCTTTATGAAGCCAAAATAAATTAGTTATCATCAATTAACCTTACGGGTTTCCGTAATTGACTATGAATTGGGAATAAATTACTCTTAAATGGCAGGAATCATACTTTTTGCACGTAGTAGTTTCGATCGTATGCCTGGTTACGGACTTAAGTATGAAAAAGGATATAAATTTACCCATCTTGGAGAAATAGGAAAATAGTATGGAATTATTATTCATAGGCCTGGCGGCCGGCGCAGTGGCGGCTTATCTCATTTTTACCGGTTTTCATAAAGAGCGCTCAAAGCTGAAGACCAATGAGCAGTCGGTCATTTTGATGGACAAGATCAGAAGCGTTTGCAAATTCATTACCGTGGAAGGCGACTTTTCAGAGATCTATCATTATGAGAATTTAAAGGAAAAATATATGAGCCTGATCTTCGGAAAGAAAAAAGCGATAGTTCTTATCAATGCCAAAGCGCATGTGGGATTTGACCTGAGCAAGATCAAAATGCACAGTGATACCCGGGAGAAAAAGATCATTTTAACCGATTTCCCACAGCCCGAACTGCTTACCGTGGAAACCGATTTTAAATATTACGACAAACGAGAGGGCTGGGCAAACCCGTTTACAACATCTGATCTTACCGACATTAACCGTGACGCGAAAAAACATATCGTCGACAAGATTCCCCAAAGCGGACTCATGGAACAGGCGAAAAAGGAAGCCCTCGACACTATTTTATTGATGGAAAAAATCGTGGAAACCATCGGCTGGAAACTGGATTATACCTCATTAACGGTGGATAGCGCTGAAAAGAAAACAATTGAAAATGAATAAGAGATTCTGAAATGAGCCTGCCAGCGATAGGCAGGTTCGTAACCCTGAATTTGTTCCGGGCTCTATTTATCCATTACCCAGCAGTCTCAGAATACCAGTGATTTCAATTTGAACATCACGTCACCCTGAACTTGTTTCAGGGTCTTTCTATTATGAAAAAGAATAAACTTATTTATTTTGAAGAGTTTACCGATATTCATCAGGCTATAGAAAGAGAAAAGCAATTAAAAAACTGGCACAGGGAATGGAAGTTAAATTTGATCAGATCCATCAATCCCGAATTCAAAGATCTATTCTTACAATTATGAGATGCTGAAACAAGTTCAGCATGACGAAATTTTCTTAATTTCACCTCCAGCCGTCCTGAAGTTATTTCAGGGTTTTTGATAATTAAAAAATCGGAATGAACATCGACACTTTCAGAGACTACTGCCTCAGCAAAAAAGGGGTAACCGAAGGTTTGCCTTTTGGTCCAGATACGCTGGTCTTTAAAGTAATGGGAAAAATATTCGCCCTGGCTTCCCTTGACGAAGTGCCGCTTCGAGCAAATCTTAAATGTGATCCAGGCAGGGCTGTGGAATTGCGAGAAGAACATGAAGATTCCATTCTACCAGGTTATCATATGAATAAAAAACACTGGAACACGGTCGTTCTCGACGGTCGCCTGGATCCTAAATTAGTCTTTGAACTCATTGACCATTCTTACGATCTGGTTGTGGAAAGTCTTACTCAAAAACTCCAAAAAGAACTCAACGATCTTTAATGAAAGAAGCAACCTCATTTTACAATAACCGACTAAAAAAATACCAGTCTGCTCACAGCAAAATCTCCAGGAAACTGGTCATTTCAGGTATGTTAAGACTCCTGGCATTTCTGTTATTCTGTGCCGCTGTTTATTTCTTCTTCGGAAATCTTCAGGTTCTTTTACCGGCGGCCCTTGTTCTTATCGTTCTTTTTATTTTCCTGGTTTCCAGGCATAACGATCTTAAAAAGGAAAAAGAAAAGCTCAGTGAGTTGATCAATATCAATGAACAGGAACTTAATATCCTGAAAACTCATGATTATTCTGAGTTGACTGACGGAAAGGAATTTGAAAAAGAAGACCATGAATATTGCCGGGATATTGATCTTTTCGGAAGAAAATCCTTTTTCCAGTATCTAAACCGTACGGCGTTAAAGGAAGGAAAAGCAAAACTGGCTGAAAGTCTGCTTGAAAACGAGTGTGATAATATCCTGAAAAAACAGGAAGCAACCAGGGAATTAAGCGCAAAAGCCGACTGGCGCCAGGATTTTACAGCAACAGCCAGGCTTGTGAGAAGCGAAACAAGATCGTCTACTATACTTGATTGGCTGGGAAATTACCAACAGTTCGTTCCTAAAATAATGGCCTGGATCCCAGGTTTATTTTCGGTCATTTCTGTTGGAGTTTTTCTGGCATTTTATTTTTCGATTATTCCCGGATTGGCGGTGGGTCTTTGGCTGGTTATCGGAATAGGAATAACCGCTATTTATTTGAAGAAAGTGAATGAACTTTCCGAAAAAGCCGGAAAAACAATGGATACTTTTCAGCAATATCACCAATTACTGGCGTTGATTGAAAAGGAAGATTTCGAGGCAGCTTATCTCAAAGATTTTAAAGAATCCATTCAATCTGAAAAAGAAAAAGCCTCAGTTCTTCTGAAGAAATTTTCCCGCAAGATCGATTCTCTGGACCAGCGTAATAATTTCCTTTTCGGTTTCCTCGCAAATGGCTTTTTTCTATGGGACCTTCGCTACGCTTATGCCATTGAAAAATGGATCGGGAATTATTCAGAAATCGTAGAGCACTGGTTTGAAGCCGTTGAAACCCTCGACGCCTGGAACAGCCTGGGAAATTTTGATTTTAACCATCAGCATTACGTCTATCCCGAAATCCTTTCTGAAAATAAAGGAATAAAAGCCAAAAAACTTGGTCATCCTCTATTAAATCCCGATAAAAGAGTAACCAATGATTTTGAGATCAATTCGGAAGAATTTTTTATTATCACCGGTGCAAATATGGCCGGAAAAAGTACTTTTTTACGTACCGTTGCCCTTCAGATATTGATGTCGAATATTGGTCTTCCTGTTTGTGCAGAATCTTGTCAGTACTCCCCGATCAAGCTCATTACGAGTATGCGAACCAGCGACTCGCTTGGCGATGATGAATCTTATTTCTTTTCAGAATTAAAACGCCTGAAATTTATTGTAGATCATATTGAAAAGGATCAATATTTTATTATTCTGGACGAAATTTTGAAAGGCACCAACAGCACCGATAAAGCCATCGGCTCCAAAAAATTTGTGCAGCGCCTGGTAAAAAGTGGTTCTACAGGAATCATTGCGACTCATGATCTTAGTCTTTGTGAAATTTCAGAAGAATTAATAGCCGTAAAAAACTTCTATTTTGATGCTGAAATCCTTCATAATGAACTGCATTTCGACTATCAACTGAAGAACGGAATCTGCAAAAACATGAACGCTTCGTTTTTACTTCGGAAAATGAAGATCGTCGATGAAGAGAATTGAACCGGTAATAATTCCTTTCCTTTTTTAATAGCGTACCTTTGCGGCCAAATTTACCTGAATGAACCTAGAAATTTTAAGAGAACGCAGTGATTCCACCTGTGAATTATGTGCTGCAAAGAACAATTTGGATATTTATCAAATCCCCGATTCTCCCGAAGAAAGTGCCGATACTTCAATTCTGCTCTGCCGTACCTGTAAAGAACAAATTGAAAATCCTGAAAAAGTACAGCCAAATCACTGGAGATGCCTGAATGACAGCATGTGGAGCCAGGTGCCGGCGGTTCAGGTGATGGCGTACAGAATGCTTCACCGTTTGCGAACTGAAGGCTGGCCGCAGGATCTTCTGGAGATGATGTATTTAGAGGATGATATAAAAGCCTGGGCGAAAGCTGGTTTAAAAACAGAAGGTGCTTCCGAAGAAATAATTCATAAAGACAGTAATGGTGCGGTACTGGAAGCGGGTGATACCGTCATGCTCACCAAAGATCTTAATGTTAAAGGTTCCAGCCTGACCGCTAAACGCGGAACAGCAGTAAGACGAATATCACTGGTTCATGACAATGCCGAACAGATTGAAGGGAAAATTGAAGGTCAGCAAATTGTGATACTCACCAAATTTGTGAAGAAAGCCTAGCAGCAATTTAGAATTATGGATAAGAAAACCAAATCCGGCAACGAACAACCCAACAACCCCTTACACGGCGTGAAACTGACTACCATAATGGAAAAACTGTTAGATCATTACGGCTGGGATGGTCTTGCCGACAGGATTAACATCAATTGCTTTAAAAATGATCCATCAATTAAATCCAGCCTTAAGTTTTTACGCAGAACTCCCTGGGCCAGAGAAAAGGTAGAAAGACTATTTCTGAAGACAGATTTTTAATGTTAACGGGCCTGAGCTTTCCAAATAAAAAGAAATAAAAGAGACAAAGGAATCTATTTTCGTCAAGATTAACTTAATTCAGCTTTTAATTTATTTAAAATTTAGTTGAGATCCTGAAATATCCCGATAGCTACGAAAAAGGATCAGATTTCTTCAACTTTTTAGATGCCCTCGATATATTAAACACAAGATTTACTGCACTTATCCGCTCCAGAGAAAAATACCGTTATTTACTCATTTCTGTAAAATACTTGTAAAACCATGGGATGGTTTCAATGCCTTTAAGGTAATTCCATACGCCAAAATGCTCATTAGGAGAATGGATTGCATCGGTATCCAGTCCAAATCCCATTAAGATGATCTTGCTTTTCAGTTCTTTTTCAAAAAGCGTCACAATAGGAATGCTTCCACCGCTACGCTGAGGAATAGGAGTTTTTCCGAAGGTTTGTTCATAAGCCTTGCTCGCCGCCTGATAACCAATGGTATTAATGGGTGTTACATAAGGAAAACCACCATGATGAGGTTTTACTTCCACCTTCACACTTTTTGGAGCGATGCTTTCAAAATGTTTTTTGAAGAGCTCTGTAATTTCTTTCCAGTCCTGGTCGGGAACCAATCTCATTGAGATCTTTGCATGAGCTTTGGAAGGCAGCACTGTTTTGGCACCCTCGCCAATGTACCCGCCCCACATTCCGTTGACATCGAGGGTTGGTCGAATCGATCCTCTTTCGAGCGTAGAATAGCCCTTCTCTCCGTAAACATCCTCAATATCAAGCTTTTTCTTATATTCTTCAAGATTGAAAGGCGCCTCAGCCATTTTTGATCGTTCTTCGTCGCTTAGCTGTTCGACTTTATCATAAAATCCGGGAATAGTTATATGATTGTTCTCATCGGTCAAAGAAGCGATCATTTGGCTGAGAATATTGAGAGGATTGGCTACCGCTCCACCATACAGTCCGCTATGCAGATCACGATTAGGACCGGTCACTTCCACTTCAACATAGGAAAGTCCGCGCAAACCGGTGGTAATAGAAGGAGCTTCTCTGGAAATCATTCCTGTATCGGAAATTAAAATCACATCATTGCTCAACCGGTCTTTATTTTCCTTTATAAACCAGTCCAAATGAGCGCTTCCAACCTCCTCTTCCCCTTCGATCATAAATTTGACGTTGCAGGGCAGCACATCATTCTGGGTCATGTATTCCATCGCCTTCACGTGCATGAACATTTGTCCCTTGTCATCACAGGCTCCACGTGCGAAAATAGCCCCTTCAGGATGTATCTTAGTTTTTTTGATCACAGGTTCAAATGGTGGCGAATCCCAAAGATCCAATGGATCCGGCGGTTGCACATCATAATGACCATAAACCAGTACTGTTGGAAGATCTTTATCTTTTATTTTCTCTGCAAAGACCACAGGATGACCTGGGGTTTCGCAGACCTCGACAAGGTCACAGCCTGCATCTAATAAACTTTTTTTAACTGCCTCTGCTGCTGTTAACATATCCTTTTTAAAAGCAGGATCGGCACTGATGGAAGGAATTTTAAGAAGTTGAATTAATTCATCAAGAAAACGTTCCCGGTTCTTACCGAGATAGTCTTTTATTGTATCCATTAAACTGATTTCGAATTTTGATAAAGTTAAGAAGATAATTTTTTATCAACCTATTTGTTATTTAAAAGTAATGTTTATATTTGCACCCGCTTACCGAAAATAAGCATCTTATTGAAAAAAATGCGGGCGTGGTGGAATTGGTAGACACGCTAGACTTAGGATCTAGTGCCGCGAGGTGTGAAGGTTCGAGTCCTTTCGCCCGCACAGCAAGAGAAGGCCGACTTTTACGAGTCGGCTTTTTTATTTACAGGTACAACATAGGTACAACAACTTTAATTTTTTTTATTTTCCATTTTTTTCAACTTCATTCTATACGATTTCATTTCATGAATAGGTATATAGCTTTATAACAGGATGATTATATAGAATATTAATCCGCAATTGATTAAAAGAGAAATTATAAACACTATCACCGCCCATTTCGGGTATACATTGGCATCCTCCATTAATTTTTCCATTTTTCGATGAAATTTTTCCAGAATGTTTCTGCTCTGCTCCATTTGATTTTCATGAGCTTTTAGGAATTCTTCTAATTTTATTACATCGATTTCTATTTTTTGCTGCTGCAGCTTTTCCATTTTTTTAATCAGCTGCTCATACCTGTTGATCTCGTCGATCATCAGTGCCATTAGTTCTTCTACTTTTGCCATATCCTTATGATTTACATTCCCAAATCCATACCCTTAGATATTGTTTTCTTGATTACCTCCTTGGCTAGTTTAAGGGGTATGTTTCCTGCCGCGTCCAGACCTTTCCCGATCATTTTAGCTGCCAGTTGTTTTCCTATTTCATTGTAACGCTGCTGGTTTTTATCCAGTTGTTTTGCAATGTTGCCCATGCTCATGCTTCGGTGAATTTCACTTCCCTTTAAATTGTATTTATCAAACTCAAAACGAAATCCTTGCAGCTTCTCTGCTTTATTGATACAAGGGATTACTCTTACTCCATTGCAGTGCATGGCCTCCTGGTATCTTTCAAAAGTGTTAGGCCGAAAACTTTTTAAAGCAATATCATGTCTTCTTTTGATCTCTGCACGGATATCCTTTAGATTGATTAGCTTCTCCATTTGCACCTCCTTTACCGTTTCTAACTTATGTTCAAGGGCGACCTTTTCAGCCATCAATTGGCTACGTTTTCCTATAAAACTATCATTATAGGCCTGACCCTGGTAATTGATTCGGTTTACGTATAAATGGATATGTTTATGTTCTTTATCCTTATGCACAAAGGCAATTGCCTGGTGATCTCCCAGGTCCATTTTCTCCACGAAAGATTTACAGATTTCCTTTAGTTGTTTGTTGCTAAGTTTTTGACCGTCTTCAATAGTAGGACTTAAGACAAAAGATAGAGTGTTTCTTTGGCAATTTTCATTTAGCTCTTGAATGGCCTGAAATTCCTTTGTGATCTCTTTAGGTGTTTCACCGATGAGTTCCTGTTTAAAAACTACCTTGGCTTCTTTTTCCTGGTTCCATCCATAAGTCATTGAGGCCCGGGTATGACTAATTGATTTTCCTTTTCCAATCATCATACAATTTTTTGAAGGTGAGACTTAATTTCTTCTGCAAGTTTATAAACCGCAGATGAAAGACGAGGATCTTTCCGACGAAACATATTTCCGATCCATTTGAAATTGTTGTGGAATTGCAGCAGTGTTTTATAAATAGCAATTTGGTCATCAGAAAGCCTTTCCGTTATTTCTAATCCGAAAGCACTTCTTCTGCAATATTCGCTAAGGGTTAATCCGCTCTTTTTAGCTTTGATCAGCAATAATTTTTTTTCGAAGGAGGAGCATCGAAATTTAACGAGATCACCTTTCCCCCTAAACCTCTTTTTTTCATTGCGACCATCGGGAGCAATCAAGATTGTGTCCACAGGCACACATCTTGAATTACTGAATTCAGACGTTGAATTCTCTCTTGGAGCGTCAGGATTTTTTCTTGGATTTTCAGTTTCTTCAAAAGGAAATTTAAGCTTGAAAAGCTTAAGCTGGGAATCGGGTTTTTTCTTCATGGCGATTGATTTAATAAGCGAAAGTCAAATCAACCGAAAGAGGCTTGAGGTTTGATCCGAAGGAACTTAAACTCTCAAGCTTCTTTTACCATGTCAAGGTGAAAACGGGTCGGAATTTCTAAGTCGAAGACTTTATAAATTTCGATCCTGTTTGAGTAACTTTTTTTTTCAAAAGCTGCTTTTTAAAAATACAAAATTTCATAAATCCGATACATCCTTGGAAGGTCCTTATTTGTTAATTTTTTAGGAGCATTTTTTGAATCATTTTTCTTAAAACTACCATTCCAATACAGAGTCCGTAAAAATGATGAAGCCGAAAGTTAATTGGCAAAATTTACTTTGACCCTATCGAAATAATAATTATTTTTTCATTTAAATGTTTTAATGTTTATTTATTAATGGTATGTTGTCCCGTATTGGGACACCGGTGTCCCAATAGAAAACAAGTATTTTTATAGGTTGTCCTACATACGGGACACCTCTTCCTCATTTTGGACCACAAATACTAACTCTTTATTTATTGATTAATTCAATCGGTTATAGTAAAAGTAAAAACCTGAAGCAACAAAAAATTTGGAGATTATAAAAGATTGCTTTTAAAAATTTTCCGATTTCCAAGTATCAAGTGTATTTGTTTCATCGTCATAAATTAAAAAACCTTCCAATCCGGAATCTGCTTTAATCAGGTCAATAGATTTTCTAAGCCCTAAAACCATGCACGCTGTAGCCATAGCATCGGCCTTTTCTGCGCTCTTACATTTTATGGATGCTGAAAGCAAGTTATGAGAAACGGGATACCCAGTCTTTGGATCAATAATATGCGGACGCCTGCGTCCCGTAGAATCTAAATAAAATTTTCTATAGCTTCCCGATGTACTGATAGCAGCATCATCTAGCTTTACAATTTTTAGGATTCTATTTTCCTCCTTTCCTAAACTAAAATTTGGGTTTTCAATACCAATTCTCCAGATCTCACCTTTTTCATTTACACCATGACATTTAATTTCTCCTCCAATTTCGACTTTATAATCCTGAATTTTCTTTGTATCTAAATATTTAGCAATTTTATCAATAGTAAATCCTTCACCCATAGCTGTTAAATTAATGGTTGTGTTCTTTTTAACAGCTTTGACCACCGTATCATTAAAATAAATATTTTTTTCAAAAGAAACTAAGTTCAACAAAGAGTCCACCTGTGAAGGTGTGGGTTTATTACCAGCTCTAAAACCAAATCCCCAGGCTTCTATTATAGGAGAAAGGGTGGGTTCAAAAGCCCCCTGTGTTTTCTGATAATAAAACCTGGCGCGATTCAGTTGCTCCAGAAATATTTTCGAAGGATGTAAAAACTGGCCATTCTTATTAAAAATGCTGATTTCTGATGTTGGATTAAAATAGCTGACGGCATTATCTATGGAAGAAAATATAGAATCTATACCCTCTTGAAAATTAGTATGAGAGCGATATTTGATAGAATAAAAAGTTCCATAGATATCCCCTTTCAAAGTAATATAATGATTATTATAATTTTTATTAAGAAATAAAATCTCAGTAATTATTAAAAGAACCAACGGAATAAAAAATTTTAAAAATTTTGCTTTATTCATTATCCGCAATATTAAATTTTATCCAAAATTCAGCTCCTTCATTAATTTGAGAGGTGACTCCAATTTTTCCTCCCATGGCCTCTACGAATTCTTTTGAAATTACCAACCCTAAACCTGTTCCGCTCGAATTTTTATTTTTCCCTTTAAAGAAAGGCTTAAAAATGTTATTTTTTTGTTCCTGGGTAATACCTTTACCTTCATCTCTGACCGAAATTTTAACTTCTTTGCCGGAAAGCAATGTATTTACCGAAATCAAGGATGATTTTGGAGCATATCTGATAGCATTGATAAGTAAATTGTTCAAGACCCAACTTAGTTTCTGACCGTCTACTTCCAGGATCACATTTTCAGTAGGATTATTTACTTCAATTTTAATATCTTTTTTCCGAAGAAAAGGTTGTACCGCCTGGACAGCCAGTTCTAAAATTTTTCCCAGTCTGATTTTTTCTTTCCTTATCTCAATACTCCCGCTTTCAATTTGTGCTAATTCTAAAATCTCATTAATAATATTTTTTATCCTGAGATTGTTATTATTGATAACTTCAAGCCAATTTTGCTGTTCATCATTTAGATTTCCTGTTTGCCTGTTTTTTAAAAGATCGGTTCCCATTTCTATTGCGGCAACGGGAGTTTTCAATTCATGACTTAAAGTGGCAATAAAACGGGTTTTAGCCCTGTCTTTTTCAGCGAAATTTGTAATATCATGAAGCATTACTACATGTCCGATTAATAGATTGGATTCTCCATTTGCAGTAGTTGTAATATCAAAATATTGTTTTGAAAAAAGCTTCTCTATATTGTTTTCAGTAACTTTAATAGGAGAACTTTCCGTTGAATATTTACCATTGCTAATCATAATTGGTCCTAACAGATTATGTAAAAGAGCGTTATGAACAGCAATATCGGGAGCATATTTACCTTTAACCTTTGATTCCTCTACATTTAGAAGAGAAAGCATTTTTTTATTAGCAAAAATGATGTTTTTGCGATCATCTAACCCTAAAATTCCTTCGCTCATTTGATTGATCACCGAATCAAGACGTTTTTTCTCCGAAAGTATCTTTGAATAACTGCTGCTTTCAAATTCTTCCAGCCTAGCCGACATGAAATTGAAAGAATTCCCAAGCTGTCCAAATTCATCGTTGTTATTTATTTTAATACGTGTGCTATAATTACCGGCAGCAATCTTCTTAATGGCTTCATTGAACCTTTGAATGGGTTTGATTAGATAACCAGGCATTCCAATGGAAAAAAAGAAGGCGATGACAAAAGCGCAAAACGACACACTGGTGATATAGATGTACACCTCTTTGGCCGTTTTGGTTACCTTTTCATTTCTTACCAGGATCTTCTCCTGATTCAAATTATAGATTTTCCTGGCGAGCTGCTTTGCCTGGAAAACATTCCTCTTGATCTGGTCCATATTTCCGTTCTCCATGGCGGCAAGCAAGGCACCAAAAGAATTCTCCAATTCTGCGGTGAGACCTTTTTCTCCCAACTCGGTAATATTGGCCTTTTGAAGTTCCAGATTCTCTTCAATATTTGGGATGATTTCAGAAGAAGGTAATTGATCATCAACCGTCACTTGTTTTAAAATTACATCAAGGTCATTATCTATATTTTCCATATAGATTAAACTGCGGTTATTCTCTTTCAGAATTTCTGCCGCATCGTTTCCCAATTGCCTAACGTAAAAACTTCCAACCGATCCTAGAAGGATGATCATGAGGAATAAAAATCCGAAAGAAAGGATTATTTTGGTTTTAATTTTCATCTTTAAAAAACTATAATTACATCTATATCTGTATCTATGAGGCGTTTAAGTAATTTATCAAAGTGATTTTTGCCCCTTATTTGCCTCCAAATAGTGTAATGCGGCTTTCCCATTACAATATTAGTGATCTTCAATTCTAAAGCCTTTTGGTATACGGCAAGAGAAATATTATTTTCTTTAACGGTAATAACCCTGGCACCCAATTCTTCGGCGAACTGAAAGTTATTGATTAATTTTCTTTGAAGTTTTAAATCTATTTTTTCTGTTCCTTCTCCTGTTGTCTTGATATATAGTACATACCA
The DNA here is from genome assembly GCF_003024155.1 of Christiangramia fulva. NCBI lineage: Bacteria > Pseudomonadati > Bacteroidota > Flavobacteriia > Flavobacteriales > Flavobacteriaceae > Christiangramia > Christiangramia fulva. The sequence continues at coordinate 1,703,892 of NZ_CP028136.1, read as the reverse complement.
CTCGGCCTGATAATAATCGGCGACACGAGAGGTCTTTCTTATAATATTTTTAGCACTTTCAAAGTTGGTACTTATGCAGGCCATAAAACGCTCCTGCTTCAACCGGTTATCAGGAGGCAAGTTTTTTTCAATTCTCTTCTCTACAAGTGAAGCTACTTTTCTTAGGGCCAGATCTCTTAGTTGAAGAATTTTCTCCGGCTGAAAGAAATTGTTCAATGCCCTTTCTATTCTTTCACCCTGGTAAATTTTTCCATCTTTTAGCCTGTTTATTAGATCTTCAGCGGGAAGGTCTATATTTACCACTTCATCGGCATGCTTGAGAAAATGATCGGGAATAGTTTCCTTTACCTCGATTCCCGCAATGCTATCTACACGATCGACCATACTTTCCAGGTGTTGAACATTAAAAGCGGTGATAACATTGATCCCCTCTTCCAGCAAATCTATTACATCCTGCCAGCGCTTTTCGTTTTGGCTGCCGGGAATGTTCGAATGGGCAAGCTCATCTACCAGGACGATCTCGGGACGACTTTCTATAATGCTTTCCAGATCCATTTCTGTAAGGACCTTTCCCTTATAATATGTTTCCTTTAAAGGAATTTGAGGGATTCCCTTCAAAAGGCGCTGTGTTTCCTCCCGGTTATGCGTTTCAATCAGACCTATACGCACATCCACTCCCTGTCGCAAGAGCTCATGTGCTTCCTGAAGCATTCGGTACGTTTTCCCCACTCCTGCGATCATTCCAAGATAAACTTTCAGGCTTCCTTTACGGCGCTTCTTTATTAGTTCGAGGAATCGATCAGGTTGTGAATGTGCGTTCATAATTGAATAATTACCGTTCAAACAATTTGTCAAATTGATAGCCCATGGTAAAAAGAACTTCCCATCTTTTATTAGGATCAAGATCACCCTCAAAAAAGCTAATATCTTCATTGAGATGTAAAAACCTGGTCTCGCCCCGGATGTAAGCATGTGCAATGGGCCGGAATTCGGAACCCATGGTGATACCCCACATTTCGAGACCTTGAGGACGATCATTGGAAGAAGGAAGCAAACCGCTAATAAAACCATTTTCATCATTGAAGAGTTCTCCCCTTCCGGTAAAAGATAATTTATCATTTACCTGATAACGCAGTGTAGCGAGAGCATTGTACATAATGGCAGTCTCTTCTGGGGTGCTGAGCCCCGAATGGGACTGTGTTCCGATATCACCCCCTACCTGAAGGAACCACTTATCAGCGAAATGAGCATTCAGATATAAATTATGGTAGGTTCGGAAGGCATCATCGCCCGATCCCGAAGGCAACTCCTTTCCAAACAGATTGGTGTAGGTAAGGCTGGTATTATCATTAAAATTATAGCTTAGCAGAATTCCTACCGATTTGGCATCATTAACATCAAGGAAGTAATTGTAGCCATTGACTACCCATAACTCTCCATACCACTTTTCAGAACCGGAATAGCTGAGTTTCGCCCCCGCCTGGTAAAAAGGTTCATTGTACGTAGCGATAGCAGTAGAGCTTAAGAAATTATTCTTTGGAAGGAAGCTCTCTGTACCGATATGGGTGGTAAAAAATCCGGCATCCAGCCACCAGTCGCCTTTTAATCTTATTCCAATATTTGCTTCCTGTATGTTGGTAAACTCTGAAGACCACGTGGCCTGGGGGATATCACCCCAGTGCAGGCTTATGTTTCCTCTCACTTTTTCTGAAGTGTATGCAAGGCTTGTTTGGGCTATATTGAGCCCAAATCTTGCATCCCTGGGAGCCACCGTGGTATAGGGTTGGAATTCATTAGGTTCCATATCGTTGCTGAAATTTGCATAATACACATCGGCATATCCCGACAATTTTAAGCTTGTTTTACTTTCCTCCACTTCCTGCGCCAGAACCTCGCCTGCTGAAAAAATGGTAAAAACGGCTATGATTAAATTTTTCATTTTTTTGAATTTTTTTCCAGTTCATCCAGAGACAAATTGAGTTTTAAAACATTTACATAATTTTCGGGACCTGCGATTCCAAATAAAGCTCCTTCAGTATGTTCATCTACAAGGTTCTTTAATTCTTCTTTGGATAAATTGCGTTGTTTGGCTATCCTGTTCACCTGAAGTAAGGCTGCCTCATTGCTGATGTGAGGATCTAATCCCGACCCTGAAGCCGTTACCAGCTCCACTGGAATTTCACTCTTTTTTATGGATGGATGATAAGCCATTAGTGTGTCGATTCGGTGCTGCACAAGAGCGAGAAATTCCGGATTGGTGGGGCCATAATTTGAACCTCCCGTAGAAGATGCATCATAATCTACGGCAGAAGGCCTTCCCCAGAAATACTGGCTGCTTTTAAAGTTTTGGCCGATATTTTCAAAGCCAACAAGTTGGTCATTTCGATAAATAGGCTTTCCATCGGCAGCGTTTGGAGCTATTGCCTGTCCTACTGCAGTCATCGCCAGTGGATAGGCAATTCCGAATAACAGAAGACTAAGAAATGAAAGGACGAGTATATTTCTTAAAGTTTTCATATGCTAATTTTTATAAAAATAGATTTACGAGTAGATCAATGAGTTTAATTCCAATAAAAGGAACGATAATACCGCCCAGACCGTAAACAAGAAGGTTTCTTCCTAGTAAGGCCGAAGCTCCCATTGGGCGATATTTGACACCCTTAAGGGCAAGCGGAATAAGGATAGGAATTACAATGGCATTGAAAATCACGGCAGATAGAATAGCTGATTGCGGACTCGCTAATCCCATAATATTCAGCACTCCTAAACCCGGAATACTGGCGGCAAAAAGTGCCGGAACGATTGCAAAATATTTAGCCACATCGTTGGCAATAGAAAATGTAGTAACATTTCCCCTTGTTATTAATAACTGCTTTCCAATTTCAACTACTTCCAGTAGTTTGGTAGGATCATTATCAAGATCTACCATATTGGCTGCTTCTTTTGCAGCCTGGGTTCCGCTGTTCATTGCAATCCCCACATCGGCCTGAGCGAGGGCGGGAGCATCATTGGTACCATCTCCCATCATTGCTACCAGTTTTCCGGCTTCCTGTTCCCTTTTTATATATTCCAGTTTATCTTCTGGTTTGGCCTCGGCTATGAAATCATCAACACCGGCTTCCTTCGCAATATATTCGGCAGTGAGTGGGTTATCTCCTGTAACCATCACGGTTTTCAATCCCATTTTTCTAAATCTCGCGAATCTTTCCTGAATACCAGGCTTGATAATGTCTTCCAACTGTATCACACCCAAAGCTTTCCTATCGACCCCTAGCGCTAAGGGAGTACCACCTTTTTCGGCAATTTCCCTGGTTTTAGCCTCAAACTTTTTTAAAGTTTCTTCATCCATATCGCACCAATCTCTAATGGCATCCCAGGCACCCTTTCTAATTTGACGGCCATCGGCAAGATTTACACCACTCATTCGAGTTTCGGCTGTGAATTTCACTGATTCCTCAATTTCAATACTTTCCTTGTTTAGAGGAATATTCAGATTTTTAGCCAATTCAATGATCGATTTACCTTCAGGAGTTTTATCGGAATAAGATCCCCAGGCACAGAGATGGGCAAATTCCTCTTCACCAATATTCCCTAGTGGGTAAAAATTGGTAGCCTTTCTATTACCGATGGTAATTGTACCTGTCTTATCTAACAATAATACATCAATATCACCGGCGGTTTCTACAGCTTTCCCTGATTTAGCAATGATATTGGCTCCCAGAGCCCTGTCCATTCCCGCGATCCCAATTGCGGAAAGCAGTCCACCAATTGTAGTGGGAATAAGACATACGAAAAGCGAGACCAGTGCGGCTATGGATAGAACAGTATTCGCATAAACCGCGAACGGTTGCAGAGTGACTGTCACAATCAGAAATACAAGCGTGAAACTTGCCAGAAGAATGGTCAAAGCGATCTCATTTGGAGTTTTTTGCCTGTTAGCTCCTTCTACGAGCCCTATCATTTTGTCAAGAAACGATTCTCCGGGTTCAGAGGTCACTTTGATCTTTATGGTATCTGAAAGTACCTGTGTTCCGCCAATCACCGAATTATGATCGGTTTCTGCCTCCCTGATAACAGGTGCCGATTCCCCGGTTATCGCCGATTCATCGATGGAAGCCATCCCCTCAATTATTTCACCATCGCTGGCAATAATATCACCGGCTTCAGCAATAAAAATGTCATTCTTACGCAACTCGGTTGCATTGACCATTTTTATCTCCCCATCCACCATTTGACGTTTCGCCATTGTATCGGTACGGGTTTTCTTTAGAGCATTGGCCTGAGCCTTACCGCGTGCTTCGGCAATAGCTTCGGCAAAATTGGCAAATAAAAGGGTGATCAGTAAAATAAGGGTAATTACAAAATTATACCCTGTGCTGCCAAGACTTTCATTTACGGTAAAGGCAGAAATGAGGGTTACCAGCACCATAATGGCAGTTCCGATTTCCACGGTAAACATCACCGGATTTTTCATCATTTGCAGAGGCTGAAGTTTACGAAAAGACTCACTAAAAGCACTTTGCATGAGGTTTTTATCTAATAATTTATTGTTTGCACTCATTATTTCAGATTTAAATGGTAAAATATTCTGCCAGTGGTCCTAAAGCGAGGGCAGGGAAAAAGGCAAGGGCAGAAATGATCAGTATCACGGCTAATAAAACAGCTGCAAATGCCGGAGTGTCCATTTTAAGAGTCCCGGCCGATTCAGGCACGAACTTTTTACTGGATAGAGAACCTGCAATTGCAAGCGGTCCAATAATAGGAAGAAATCGCGCGAATAACATTACAAGACCGGTGGCTATATTCCAGAAAGGAGTATTATCGCCCAGTCCTTCAAAACCAGATCCGTTATTTGCCGAAGCCGATGTGAATTCGTACATCATTTCAGAAAATCCGTGAAAACCGGGATTGTTAAGCCAGGGTAAACGCGGATCCTCGGTAAGGAGATAGCTGGAAAGCGCAGTTCCTGCCAGGATGAGAAGTGGGTGTAAGATCACCACGATCGCAGCTATTTTGATCTCACGGGCCTCCAGTTTTTTCCCAAGAAAATCTGGCGTCCTCCCAATCATTTGGCCGGCAATAAATACTGCAATGACCAGAAAGACGAAGAAGTTAATAAAACCTACACCTACTCCACCGTAAACAGCATTGATAAACATATCCAGGAGAAACACACCTCCCGAAATTGGTGTATGGCTATCATGCATAGAGTTCACCGAACCATTGGAAGTTGCAGTGGTAGAAACTCCCCACAAAGAGGAAGCAATCGGCCCAAACCTCATTTCCTTGCCTTCCATATTTGCGGCCTGATGTAACCCCATAGCCTCAAAATTTGGATCACCCGCAACTTCCTGTGAAGAAGAGATATACACAAAGGCTATAAAGAGCAGCGACATTACCCCAAAGAGATAATAGCTTAATTTTCGCCTTCTCATAAAGAAACCGAAGGCAAAAACCAGGGCCATGGGAATGAGTATGATGGCAATATTTTCTGCCATGTTGGTGAGATAATTCGGATTTTCGAACGGATGTGTGGAGTTAGGACCAAAATACCCTCCCCCATTGGTTCCCAGTTGTTTAATAGAGACCATGGGAGCAGTAGGCCCACCAGCCACCATCTGGGTATCTCCTTCAAGAGTAGTAACCTTCTGCAGTCCTTCAAAATTTGAAGTGGTTCCGTTAATACTAAGGATCAAAGACAGGATCATCGCTATTGGCAGAAGTATTCTTGTACAGGATTTAAGCCACAGGTCGTAAAAATTCCCGAGAGCCTTGCTGCTCTTATTCGCCAATCCCCGAAACAGCAAACCACAGGCAGCGATTCCTGTTCCTGCACTTACAAACTGCAGCCAGGCAAAAACTGCGAGCTGTGTAAAGTAACTGGCCCCGGTTTCCCCAGAATAATGCTGCAGATTGGTGTTCGTCATAAAACTGATAGCCGTATTGAAAGCCAGAGTTGGTTCCCAGTTTCCTATTCCTACGGGATTCCAGAATTTTATGAGCCCCTGAAACAACAGGATTAGAAAGGCAACAATAAAGAAAACCAGGTTTAAACCGAGCATTGCCTTCATATTCTGCTTCCAGTCCATTTCTTTGGTGGGATCCACACCCCCGAGCTTGAATATAAATTTCTCCAGAGGCGCCATAAAGCCCATCCAGTTCTTTTCTCCCTTAAAGATCTTTGAGATCAGCCTTCCTAAAGGGATTGCAAATATTATTGCCAGTAAAAAAATGAGAACCGCGCCAATAATTTCTGATTGATACATCGTTTAGAATTTTTCTGGTTTAACAATGGCATAAAACAAATACCCAAGGGTGATTACCGATATTATGAGTAAAATGATCATAACTTTTACTTTATAGTTATTAAGGTTAGTTGCATGACACTCTTCGCATTGCGCAGGCGATAGGAAATATGAAATGGCAACTGACTTTCATTTCCTCCAGCACCTGAATGATTTCTGGTAAAATTTTGAAAACTCAAATTGCACCTCACGCAATTCAGCTTTTTGTAATACTGATCCAGTAAAAGCAGTTGTACGTATTTATTGCTGTGAAGAAATAGATAATGGGTAAAATTGAGCACCTGTTTGGCCCTTTCCACAACTCCCCACTTCATGGCATCATTGGTTTCTGCCGCTAACAAGCTTGTTATTTGGGCAAAGTTTTTCTTTTCTTTTACCATTTCCGGAAACTCGATAAGAATTAGATCTTTTGAATCTTTATGATTTAGCATGACTTTAAAGGTTAGTTATTGAATTAGTTGATCAAACCAATCGATAGATTTGAATAAAATGATAAAGCCAACGATACAGAGTATCAACATGGCCAAGCCTAATAGAAATTCCATGGTTTAATTAATTTTGGATTACATTTAATAAAGAATGAGTACCTGCCAGACAAAACAGGAATAAAGCTTTTTTTCCTGATAATTTTCTCTACGGGTTTCATCGCAGTGTTCGATTTCATTTTAACTTTTCAGATTTTATAGGTCCAAAGCCAAAACCGATACCATTTGGAAAAAAAAGTCACTATTAAATTTTAAAAATCTGATATATAGTTATTTATAAATCGATATTATTTTTAAGACAAATTCACTCCATTAAAAAAACCCTTCAAATATTGAAGGGCTTTTTACTATCTGAAAGGATTATGGTGTCTATTTGAATATCTTACTTACGGCCTCAACATCATCTTTTCTTGACAATAATACAAGGAGGTCGTTTTGAACAACTTTAGTATCTCCTTCCGGCACCAAAATCCTGTTGTTACGTTTTATCAAAACTACCCGTGTATCTGCTGGAAGAATTTTTTCGTTCATCATATCTTTGATGTACATATTTTCTATTTGCGAGCCTTTTTCAATCAGCATTTCCAAAAGCTCAAAGCCATCCCCCAGGTCAAGGAATTCTTTCACCCCGGGACCTTGAACTGCTCGGTAAAGGTATTTACCATTAAGTCTGTAAGGGCTTTCTACTGTATCTATCCCGAGTTGCTCGAAAACGGGTAAAAGATCATCGTTGTTCACAGAGCTCACCAGCCTTTTGATCTTTAGTTGTTTTGCCAGTAAGATAACCAGGGCATTTACAGCATCATCGTCAGTGGTAACAATAATGGCATCTGCCTGTACTTCGTTCGCTTCATTTAAAACATTTAAATGAGTGGCATCTCCATGAATTACTACACAATCATAGGTTGAAGCAATTTGATTAGCCCTTTCCTTATTTTTTTCAATTACACAAACTTCATTCTTATCCTGGATCGCAGATTCTATAACATGCTTTCCGGTTCTGCCAGAACCAATTATTATTATATTCATACTTTCTAAATTTTTCTAGGTTTCATTCCGTATAAAAACAACCGTATTACGACTAAAATGGGAATAATTTCTATTCTCCCGCTCCACATTTGAAAAATATATACCAATTCCAAACCACTGGACATTGACGGATCTGTAATCCCCGAGGAGAGTCCAACTGTTCCCTGAGCCGACGCAGATTCAAAAAGGGCATCTGCAAGCCCAAAATCTCCTTTCATTAAGTAAAGAGTGACTATAGTAGAAATGAAGACAAACAAAAGGTACATCAAAACGAACATACCTGTTTTGGCAAGCTCTCTGTTCATTTCATTAGGTAAGAGTAATTTGCCGTTGAATTTTATTGTTTTTACAGTGTTCTTACTTAAAAAGATTTTATTGATATGCCATCTCAATCCCTTTTGAAGTAATAGAGCCCTTATAATTTTAATTCCGCCAACCGTAGCACCGGCGGCACCACCTACCACCATTGCAGTGACCACAATAAAAAGCACAGGAGCATCATCCCAGGAGCCAATGGCAGAAGTTTGCCAGCCAGTCGTGGTCAAAGCGCTTATAAACTGAAAGATGCCTTCTCGCCAGGGCGAAACAACTCCACCCGAGCCAATTAAAAAAAGAGAGAGTACAACACTTCCAAGAATACTTGCCAAAAGGATAGCCCGCGTTTGTATATCATACCAGAACTCTTTAAAATCTTTCAAAAAGATAATTCTGAATAAAAAAGGAATAGACATCCCTCCAAGTAGCATTGGGAGAATAAATAAGGCATCCATTTTTGCTGAATGGTAACCAGCAATGCTATCATCCAATACGCTGAAACCGCCAGTGGATTGGCCAGCCATCGAGTGATTAACAGCATCAAAAATATTCCTTCCCAAAGGATAATCTGGTAAAATAAAATAAGTTCCTATAAAAATAAACAGGAAAGAAAACGCAGTTACCAGGAGGTAAACCTTCCAAATTGCCCTGGCGGTTTGGATGACATTACTTCGAACTTTTGTTCCGCTAGCTTCAGAACCATATAATAAAACAGCAGATTGCCCTGGGATTTGCTTGAAAATAGCCAATGCCATGACAATAAAGCCTGCACCACCCACCCATTGAGAAAAAGATCTATAAAATAATACGGAATACCCCACTGAAGGCTCATGGTATGCCATAGTTAAACCTGTAGTGGTAAAGGCACTGGTACTCTCAAAAATACAATGTAAAGGATTTCTGAAATTCATTAAACTTGAAACATAAGTCTCTCCCAAAGGCACGAAAGATTGCATCACATTTAAGGGTGTTATATGAGCAATAATAAAATAGGGTACTCCGCCTAAAATGATGATCATAAGCCAACCTAGTGCTGCAATTATCAGAGATTCCTTATGTGCAGGATCAGGTGCACCTTTAAGACTTTTATATATTAGAAAACCTATACCACTAACTATAAGACCAGAAATTACAAATCCCAGGAGAGAGTACCATTCTCTATATATAACAGAAACGATTCCCGGGATAATCATTACGATTCCAAGTAATATTTGGAGGCTTGCAATTTGTCTAATTATACTTCGCAACATTCTCAGTACTGGTAAAAAGGATTTTAGGCACTTTCTTTTTTTACCTTAAAACATGATTGGTTTAAAAAGAAAGATTTGGGATAAAATACATAGCTCAGGAAAAAGGAATTGATTAAATCTTATCCCATAAAAAATTCTTCAAACCTTATGTCAACCTCCGTACCAACAAACCTTAGTCACCTCCAACCGACTGTTCTTCAGAATAAAAAAATTACCAATTAAAATCTTTTAAAAAAAAACCCTTCAGAAATTGAAGGGTCTTTGCAGAAAGTGAAGACTTATTATTCTAGCTCATATTCTTTAACCTTATTGTAAAGAGTAGTAAGACCAATATCTAAAAGTTCTGCAGTTTTTGTTTTATTTCCTTTCGTGTATTTTAGGAGATTCCGAATATGTTCTTTTTCAACATCCTTTAATTTATAGAGACCAGTAGAAAGTCCAGGATTGCTGTTTAAAAGAAAATCAAATGGAAGCAAATCAGCGGTAAGTTTTTCCTCATTAGCTAGAATGATGGAGCGTTCAATAATATTTCGCAATTCCCTAATATTTCCCTTCCAATGATGCTCTTGAAGGGCCTGAATAAAGTCCTTGGAGACTGTTTTAATATTTTTATTAGCTTTTAGGCTAATATTTTTAACAAAGTAATTGGCTAAAGCTGGAATATCTTTTTTTCGTTGATCCAGGCCTGGTAAATCAATAGTAAAGACTGAAAGGCGATAATAAAGATCTTCTCTAAAAGCTCCCTCTTCTACTGCTTTTTGAAGATTCTTATTCGTCGCAGATATCACTCTAACATCTACTTTTTTCTCCCGCGATTCTCCAAGCGGAATAAAGGTTCCTTCCTCAAGAAAACGCAAAAGCTTCGCCTGAAGTTCAAGATCCATTTCACCAATTTCATCTAGTAATATGGTTCCTAAATGAGCCTCTTCAAACAGGCCTGGTTTATCTTTAATAGCTCCGGTAAAAGCCCCCGCTTTATGGCCAAAAAGTTCACTTTCAAGAAGATCCTTCCCAAGAGCACTGCAATTAATGGCTAAAAAACTTTCTGTTGCTCTATTACTTTCAGAATGGATTGCTCTTGAAAACACCTCTTTACCAGACCCGGTTGGACCTAATATTAGAACTGTGGTGTCCATTGGAGCTACCCTTTTTGCCATTTCAATGGCATTTTTTAAAGGTTTGGAGCTACCTATGATTCTATTAAAACCAAATTGTTCGGAAATTTGAGATTTAAGTCGTAAAATTTTGTACTGTAATTCGGCTTTATCATAGGCCTTGCTTAGAAGTGGCAGGATTTTCTTATTATCATCTCCCTTTACCAGATAGTCAAAGGCTCCCTGTTTTATGGCCTTTACCCCATCTTCAATCTTGCCATACGCAGTAAGACAAATGATCTCTGCTGCCTTATTGATCTCTTTAAACGTATTTACCAATTCAATCCCTGAAATATCGGGTAATTTAACATCGGTAATCACTACATGAATTCTTTCCTTTTTGAATAATTTTATAGCCTCCTTACCTGTCGGTGCTTTGAAGACATTGTATCCTTCAAGTTCAATAATTCTGGAAAGCATATTAAGAATATCCTTTTCATCGTCAATAATAAGAATGGTCTTTTTCATTTTATTTTAATCGGAAAGTTATTACAAAGAAAGGAATTTAAAGGAAAATAAAGGAGATACAATTTTTTTGCCGTTTTACATAAAACGGGAAATATTTTTTAATCTGAATAAATCTTAGCGTCCCTTAAATGTGGTTTTATTTTAAATTAAAAAAATCCTGAGAAAGCTAGATATTCGAAATGTTCAGAATCAAAAATCAACAATACTATTTAATGCTTTATCTGTTTCATTATTTATAAAATAAGACTGATACATCATAGTGGTGGTAACTGAGGAATGTCTGTATAATTTTTGAAGCATTTGGATTGGAATCTTATCCCCCGCAATATGGCCAAAACTGTGACGGGCAATATGCATACTTAACTTTTTATTAATCCCAGCTCTTGAGGCAATATTGGTTAAGTGAGCATTGATATTTCTATTTGCCCGTTTAGACTTGTCAAATAGTTTCTTCTTATCCTTAGAGCTTACCACTTTTAATTCTGGAAAAATATAATCATTTTCATCTCTCTTATCTTTTATGTAATCTTTTAAAATCCCATGAACTTTATCGGGTAGCTGTAGTGAGACTAGTTTAGAATTTTTGTTCATTGTATAATGAATCCTATTATCATAAATATCACTCCAGCGGACTTTCAAAACATCTGCTATGCGGATTCCGGCAAGATAAAAACTAAAAAGCCAAACATTTCGAGCATGATGCTCTTCCTTTGTAAGGTCTTCCATTTTCTCTATTTTTTTTATCTCCTCCCGGGTTAATCCAATCTTCCCTGCTTCAGGAAATTTTATTTTTATCTTATCTCTGCCAAAAGGATAGAATTTGCGATCAACCATGCCCTTTCGGATAGCCTTGTTAAATAAAAGCCGAATGAGCACCAAATGGTTAGCAATGGTCCGTTCTGAAATCTTTGGAGTATTCCTTAGGTAGGCCATATATTTTTTAAGGAGATTTTCATCCAAATCCTGGAAGGATAACAGGTTTGATTTATGAAACCGCCTTATATGTCCAATAACTGCTTTATCTACAGAATGTCTTCCAAATTTACTATTGATTTTAAGTTCATTCAGATGTGCATCTGCAACATCGAAAAAATTACTGTTACCATTTTTATAAGTAATTTCTTTTTTAATCTGATTAGCAGAGTAATCCTTTCCTTCGGATTGCAATTCAAGAAGAAATTTATTAGTCTCTGCTAATTTAATTAGCAATAGACTATTTAACCGTGTTGCATATGGATGGCTTTTTTTTACCAAACATTTGGCCTCATCCCAGTATTTTAAATCAATATAATGCCCAATGTATAGATATGCCGATCTTCTAAATTTTGTGATCCTGATAGCTAGGGGATAAAGGCCATTTTTATTTGCTTTTTTTCTAAGAGTAATAGAGGCAGTAGATTTCATAGTTTAATGATTTACTTCCACTCTAAGATAATCCATTTAGGTACAACATAGGTACAACATTTTGCCATTTTAAATGATATTTTATGATATTATGTAAAATACAAAATGCTCTAATTAATTGATTTTAAATATATTAAATGTTTTTCTGCAAAATTTTTAGAAAACTTAGGATCTAGTGCCGCGAGGTGTGAAGGTTCGAGTCCTTTCGCCCGCACAAAAAGCTCTTCAGAAATGGAGAGCTTTTTTTTTCCAAATTCTGGAGGTGATGAAATTGGACCGTTAATAGGAGAAAAAAATATTACCATCTCTTAAAGTGAACCTGCTCTTTCCTTTAAAAATATTTCCCTACTGAATTACGGCAAACTCTTTACTTTTAAAAGCAATCGGAAAATACAGTTTATTTTCAGGCTGTAACTAAAAAATTAGAACTTCAGAACTCTAATTCAGAATCTTGTGTGATATTTAGAAAAAATATAAATTCCCAGAATAATATAAAGAAATTATAAAAATCAGGAAGAAAATAGAGTTATCATTTCTTACACAACTTGTATTTAAATAATTTCGCCCTCTTGTAAAACTATTCCTCATATGAAAAGTAACGACAAAGTTCCCTCCAGGCGAATGTTTACACTAAGCTTAGCCGCCTTAGGGGTTGTTTTTGGTGATATTGGTACGAGTCCGTTATACGCCGTCAGAGAATGTTTTTTCGGAGACTTTGGAGTAGAACCTACCACTATTAATGTTATGGGAGCTATTTCCTTAATTTTTTGGGCCCTCATTTTAGTGATAAGTCTTAAATATCTTACCCTTATTTTAAGAGCCGATAATGATGGAGAAGGTGGAATACTTGCCTTAATGGAACTTGTACTGCCCCGAAAGAAAAAAACCAGAAGGTTAGTTATCCTAACCATGGGACTTTTTGGAGCAGCCTTATTATATGGTGACGGCATGATCACGCCGGCAATTTCTGTTTTAAGTGCCACAGAAGGATTAAAAGTAGCCACTCCTTTTTTTGAACCTTATGTGGTGATCATTACCGTGATCATACTTATTGGACTTTTTATTTTTCAGAAAAGAGGAACGCATGGTGTTGGGATGATCTTTGGACCCCTTATCCTGATCTGGTTTTTGTCTATTGCGGCACTGGGGGTATCTTCTATCATTAAAACTCCTGAAATTCTGAAGGCAGCAAATCCGTATTACGCTTTTGAATTCTTCAAAACCAATAGCTGGCATGGGATTTTTATTTTAGGCGCGGTATTTCTGGTAGTCACAGGAGGAGAAGCCCTGTATGCAGATATTGGCCATTTTGGAAAAAAACCCATTCGCTGGGCATGGTTTACCGTTGTATTGCCGTGTTTATTAATGAATTATTTCGGCCAGGGAGCATTGCTTTTGCGCGATACCACAAGATTAGAAAACCCATTTTATCACCTTGCACCTACCTGGGGTTTATATCCTTTGGTGATCATTGCTACAATAGCGACTATTATTGCTTCGCAGGCGATCATTACCGGGGCGTTCAGCTTAACTTTCCAGGCATTACAACTTGGATATTTCCCGCGTTTAAAAGTCGTTCATACTTCAGAAAAAGAAGAAGGACAGATCTATATGCCACATATCAACTGGATGATCTTTATAGGAACAATTACATTGGTACTTGCATTCCAGACATCAAGTAACCTGGCAGCGGCTTACGGAATTGCAGTTACAACCACCATGGTGATAACCACTTTGCTGGCCTTTATCGCCATGAGAAAATTGTGGAACTGGAAGCTCCCTATAGCAATCGTTATAACTATTTTCCTGCTTTGCATCGACCTTTCCTTTCTCTACGCTAACATAGATAAAATTCCCGATGGCGGTTGGGTACCCTTACTGGTTGCAGCTCTCATCTATTTCACAATGACCACCTGGTCTAAAGGAAGAAGAATCTTAAGCATTCAGCTCACCAAGATCATGACTCCTTTAAAGAGATTCATCAGAGAATTAAAGGAGAAAGAAGTTGAAAGGATTCCTTTAACAGCTATTTACTTTACCAAATCGCCGGACAGGACTCCACCGGCCCTGGTTCAAAATGTCAAACACAATATGGTTGTTCACGAACAGGTCGTAATCGCTTCAGTGAATTTTAAGTCGGTTCCGCATATTCCGCCAGCTAAGCGAATCACCATTAAACAGTTGGGAAATGGCTTTTTCCGTTTGATCATCAGTTATGGTTATATGGACCGAACAAATCTTCCTTTAACAATTTCTACCATAAAAGATGATAATTTGAAAATTGACATGGAAAATGTGGTGTATTGCCTGGGAAGGGAAACCCTAATCGTACATGGTAAATTAGGAATGGCTGAATGGCGGGAATCCCTGTTTTCTTTTCTATCAAGGAATTCCCAGCGTGCAACCCGATATTTCAATCTTCCACCGGAGCATGTTCTGGAAATTGGAACCAATATCGAGATGTAGGGCTTTTTAGGAAAAGCTTTTGATCAGTTTTTTGATGTTTTTGGTATGACCATAAACCACCATTAAGTCTCCCTCATGTAAAACCGTTTTTGCAGAGGCCAGATCCTGAACATCAATTTGTGAAGTTTCAATACCCAGTTTATTTTTCTCTTTAATATACTTCATGGTGGTGAGAACGATAAGATTGTAATTTTTCCGAAGGGACAATTCCTGTAATGACTTCCCATCAAAGGCTGAAGGGACCTCCACCTCCACCACATTATGTTGGGGGTTAAGCTCAAAACTATCATACACTCCAGGCATATTTAATTTCATAGACCATCTATCTGCAGTTTCTTCTTCAGGATGAATGATCTCACGAACGCCCATAGCCTCTAAAACAAGTTGTTGAAGTGGCGATATCGCCCTGCTGATCAAACGTTTAACATGAAGTTGCTGCATTACGGCAGTGGCCAGGATACTGGCTCCGGGATCCTCTCCAATGGCAATTATGGTAGTATCTGCATCTTTATAAGGCAGGCTCATGACCGCATCTTTATCGGTTGCATCAAGGCTGATCACATGGGTAATTTTATTTTTTAAACTTTCAATTCGGGGCATACTAACATCTACTCCAATCACTTCATTCCCTAAAGACGATAATTTTTCGGCGAGAGAAGCTCCAAAGTTGCCAAGACCTACGATGATATACTTCATTATGTTGCGGGTTTTAATTCCCGAAGAAACAAATATTTATAAGAGAAAATAAATATTCAGAAATCTAATTTAAGAACTTTATAAAAAACATCTTTATGGTATAAAGAAAATATAAACGAATTTACAGGAATCTATACCCAACCCCACTTATTGTGATAAGATGTTGCGGCTGATTGGGATCGATTTCTATTTTTTTCCTTAGCTGCGCTACATACACCCTGATATATTGCGTTTCACTCGCAGCTCCAGGCCCCCATATTTCTTTTAAAAGATACTGATGAGTCAAAACTTTTCCCAAATTCTGGGCGAAGAGCGCCATTAAATTGTATTCAGTAGAAGTAAGTTTAACTAATTCATCATTTAATTTGACGGTTTTGAAAACAAGGTCAATTTCCAGATTTCCTGTTTTTATAGCGGGCGTTATTTCTTCTGAACGGTTTAACCGTAAGGAAGCCCTGATCCTCGCTAACAATTCACCGGTCCTGAAGGGTTTGGATAAGTAATCAGTGGCACCGTTATCTAAAGCTTTTATAATATCCATTTCAGCATTTTGTACCGAGAGAATAATGATAGCTCTCTCGAACCATTGCCTTAGTTCCACTAAAACCTCATGCCCATCCTTATCGGGTAATCCTAAATCAAGGATTATCAAATCTGGAGCATGATTTGCAGCAAGATTGATTCCTTCAGTCGCTGTGGAAGCAGCGATCACTTTATAATTATTACTTTCCAGAGAAATTTTTAATAATTTTCTTATTTGTGGTTCATCATCAATTACCAGGATCTCACCTTGTTTCATCTTCGGTAGTTTTATAATAATTTATTTCACATGGAATTTCAATTATAAATTCCGCTCCTCCTTCGGGCAGGTTTTTCAGTGATATTTGGCCATTATGAGCTTTGGCAAATCCCTGCGCGATAGAAAGTCCCAAACCTGTCCCCCCAGTTCGGGTATTTGGAAGCCTATAAAATTTTTGAAATACGAGTCCTAATTTGTCTTCAGGAAAACCATAGCCATTATCTTTTATACTGATACTCATTTTTCCCTGTTCAACGCTTCTTCCTATTAAAATTTTTGAACCGGGAGGAGTATACTGCACCGCATTATGAACTATATTATAAAGAATTTGTTCTACAAGCGGACCGTCTATTTTTAAAAGCGGAATTTCATTTTCCTGTACCAGAACGATAGAATGTTCAGAAGTTTCATCCCAATTAGCATTAATAACAAGATGAATAATCTCATCAAGATCATACCAATCGGGCTGGATCTTAATGTAATCGCTATCCAGCCTACTCATATCCAAAAAATGTTCTACCTGTCGGTTCAAACGCTGACTGGCAATCTCGATCTCATTGTAAATATCCTCTTTTACTTCTGTGGAAATCTGTTCCCGGTTATTCTTTAAAACATCTACCGAGCCTATAATGGTCGCAATAGGTGTCTTTAATTCGTGGGAAAGTGAATTGAAAAGAGTGTTGTAAAGTTCCAGAGTTTTTTCCCGTTCCTTTCGCTGATTCGAAATATTTTCCATTTTCCGGATCTTGGAAGTAAAAAATCCGTTGATAACAGCTATGACAAAATACATCAGGAAAAGCAGCGCATCCTGGGGAGTACTTATACTAAAGGTAAATTCTGGTGGAATAAATAAGAAATTCCACAGTAAAGCACTCATTACCGCAGCCGATATAATTGGAAGAACATCCAGAAACATTGCTAAAATCGAAACCACAAGGAGCAGGATAAGAGCAACCACATGATATTCGGCCTCACCAAATATAGAATTACAAATAAGGGCCACAATGCTTACAGAACCAACCCCAAGCAAATACTGTACTCCTGCCCGGTCTTTTATACCGTCTCTGAAAAAGGAAAATCTATTTCGCAAAAAATGTAATATAAAACTAAGGTAGCACATAGGTGCTTTGAAAAATAAAGATAATCTTCCCACTATTAATTACTGTCCAATTTTACAGAAAAAAGCGAAAACGGAATAGAAAAAACAGTTTTGTAGAACTGGTTTAATCCTGCGCCGGCTCGAGCATTCCCTTAAAATATTAGCTCAATTTATCCGAAAAATTGCAAGTCCTTGGGGGATGCCAGCGATTTTCTTATTCCTTTTTTATGTACTCAAATTCTTCTGAATCTTCTTCTAAGGGCTCTTCGACTTCAATAATATTTTCAATAGTTCCTTTTCTTTTATTCGTCACAGGCGGGGGAACACCACCGCTCAAACTAACTCCAAGCATTGCTAATGTTATAAATAAAATGAATCCGAAAAGCCTCAAAATCTTTTTGAAACTCCTCATAACAAAAATTTTTTATGCTGATATTCAGCAAATAGTTTTGAAAATTTTGAAAATTTTGCCAGTGAATGGCCTGAGGAATTTAGATGATGTAATTGGAGTTATTCTGAGTGGATTGCAGAAATCTGGTAAGAATGGAACCTTTAAATGAGAGGAACTCTTTATTAATTATAATAAACTGAGTAGCTGATTTTTCAGTAGTCGATTCATCATGCCAGGGATCCACTTCGGAATTTTGCTGACTGAAAATCTGATTGAAATAATTCTGAAACTGAAAAGTTGAGCTGTAATAATTTGGATTCTTTTCTGAAGCAGAGAATAACTCGGTTTGATTAGTATCGGGAGTAAAAGAAAATCCTGGAAAGTCAGAAAAAGAGAAAATAACAAGAACAACAGAGAGGGCAAAAAATCCTCTTAAGAAATTCTTTCCTATTTTTTTATTTCTCATCATGTTATAAAAATACACTTATTTTAAAAAGAATATTAAAAGGTTATTGATAAATTCAGTTTAATCCTCCTGATATTTCTCTGAGGTTGAATTTTCAAAGTATCGGTAAATTGTGATAATAGATAAGATTTCAGCTGTTGAAATTTGGATTCTTTTCGGATAGTAGCAGAAAGGGACTTAATTTATTTATTGTGAATTTAGATATAAGCGTCGCTTCGATACGACCGCTCGCCGCGGTCACTCAGCGACCGTTTTTATGGAACCGAGTGATTTTCGATAAAATTGATCGGGGGTGGCTGAGTGATTTTCGGAAGAAAATCGTATCGAAACCACAGGAATTAAATTTTCCAAATTCATCATTATGATAAAAGGATATATGTACATAGTTAAATGCAGTGATGGTTCTTACTATACCGGAAGTACAAAAGATTTGGAAAAAAGATTGATTCAACACAACAACGGAACAGGTGCCAAATACACCGCCCGAAGATTACCAGTTGAAATATGCTATTATGAAGAATATTCACGTATAGATGAGGCTTTCTACCGCGAAAAACAGATACAGGGCTGGAGCAGAAAGAAAAAAGAGGCCCTTATGAGAGGAGAAAATGAACTCCTTCCTGAACTTGCTAAAAAGATTTTCGTGAAACGGAATGAATAAAAAAAGTGTCGCTTCGATACGCCCGCTTAACGCGGTCACTCAGCGACCGTTCTTATGGAACAGAGTGATTTTCCGAAGAAAATCGTATCGAAGCCACAGAAAAATAAATAAAATACTCAGAAATTTTAAGAATCTAACCAATCTTCAATAGCGCTTTATTAAGAAACTTTATAAAAACCTTTTTATAATTCAAACCCAATTATATTTTCTAATTTATACTTTTGAAAATAAAGAAAATAACAGGCATAAAATAATCCTGTCTCTTTAGAATTAGAATTTAGCAGCTTTAATCTGGAAATGGCACATAAGCATTCACATACACCTTCTACACATGGGAAAGCCTTTGCGATAGGAATCACTTTGAATATCGCTTATGTAATTGTAGAAGTATTCTATGGACTATCTATCAACTCCTCGGCTCTACTTGCAGATGCAGGGCATAATACCAGTGATGTTTTAAGCCTCGTTCTGGCCTGGGCAGCGACTTGGGCTGCGCAAAAAAGGCCTTCAGGCGATTATACCTACGGCTATAGAAAAACAACCATTATGGCTTCGGTGATCAACGGAGCTCTTATTATTGCCGCGGGAGGTATCATAACTTATGATGCAATTTTAAAATTACAGAACCCTGTTGAAATACCGGGTAATATTATAATGATCGTGGCCGGCATAGGGGTCGTTATTAACACCCTTACAGCTTTGCTCTTTATGAAAGGCCAAAAAGGCGATCTCAATATCAAAGGAGCTTTTCTTCATATGGCTGCAGATGCAGGTGTCTCTTTAGGAGTTGTTATTGGCGGACTGGTGATCAAGCTCACCGGAATTACCTGGATAGATCCTGTTTTGAGTTTCGTAATTGTGGCCGTAATCGTCTACAGTGCCTGGGGTTTATTACGTGATTCCGTCAAACTTGCACTCGATGCCGTCCCACAGGAAATAGATATACAGGAAGTAAACAATTATTTAAAATCTATCAATGGTGTTGAAGGTGTTCATGATTTGCATATCTGGGCGATGAGCACCACTGAAACCGCATTAACGGCGCACCTTATAGTACCGGGAGGACAGGATGACAATTTTCTCTATAAGATACGTGAAGAACTTCACGAAAAATTCGAAATTACTCATACCACCCTTCAGATAGAAAATGATTTTGGTGATGATGCCTATTGCGGAAATAAAAAGCTGTCAGAAGTCTGATAGACTTTTTCTAAGGAAGTGCAAAAGTGACATATTCATCACCTGAAGGGCTTCCTATTTTTCCTCCTCCACAGGCGATGACGAGATATTCTTTCCCTTCAATGGTATAGACCGCTGGAGTTGCATACCCGGGAACTGGGAGTTTCGCCTCCCATAATACCTCTCCATTATTTTTATCAAAAGCCCTGATCTTTGAATCTTTTGTAGCCGCGATAAAAACAAGTCCACCTTTGGTCACCACGGGGCCTCCATAGTTTTCGGTACCGGTAACCGGAATTCCATTTTTAGTGAGTTCAGGATATTCGCCTAAAGGAACCTTCCATAGGAGCTTACCCGAATTGAGATCTATGGCATTTAAAGTACCCCATGGAGGTTTGATACCGGGATATCCATTTTTATCAAGGAAGCGATTATATCCCGTCATCATATAAGGCACCTCATCAATAATAGAATTTTTCCCGGATTTTCCTACAGGTTCTTTGATAGTTTCATCTTTAAGATCCAGCAAGTAGTTCAAAAGTGCCTTTTCTTCATCTTCTTTCAGCGTTCCAAAAGCGGGCATCATATTTCTGCCATTTTCAATAATAGCAAGTATATGTTCTTTTTCATATTTCTTATTCAGATTGGTCAAAGGCGGGTAAGAAGTACCATTTCCCCTGCGATCATTACCATGGCACGACATACAATATTTATCATACACACCTTTGCCCTTTTTTTTCAGACTTTTTGGACTTGGATCTTCTTTGGGAATATCGATCATGGTCAATGACCATGGCAATTCGCTGCAGTTTACATACATTATTTGAGTTTCAGGATCTACGGCAGCACCTCCCCATTCACCTCCGCCGTCAAAGCCCGGGAAGATCCAGGCTCCTTCTTTTGAGGGAGGCGTAAACATTTTTTTATACCTGATACTATCATATTTTTGAAGAAGGTTTTGATGGGTTTCTACATCAAGATCAGAAACATCCCCCCTGTCGAAAAGCTGTCTTGCAAAAGCTTCGGGTAAAGTTGGAATTGGTTGGGTTGGCCATGGTTTTTCTCCCGGTAAATGCAGCTGAGGAACCGCTTTTTCCTCTATAGGAAAAACCGGCTCTCCGGTTACGCGGTCAAAAACGAAAATATAGCCATGCTTCGTGATCTGAGCCACCGCGTCTATTTTTTTTCCGTCTTTATGTAAAGTCACCAGATTTGGATTTGCCGGAAGATCACGGTCCCAGAGATCATGATGCACAATTTGATAATGCCATAGATATTTTCCGGTCGCCGCGTCCAGGGCGATGAGTGAATTGGCGAAAAGATTGGTTCCCTCCCTGATTCCGCCATAAAAATCACCCGATACCGAGCCTGTGGGAACATATACGATTCCTCTTTCCCTGTCTAATGACATTCCCGCCCAGCAATTGGCACCGCCCAGTTTTTCCCAGGCGTCCTTATCGGGCCATGAATCATACCCCTCTTCCCCGGGATGAGGAATGGTATGAAAGATCCATTCCAGTTTTCCTGTTTTGGTATTGTATGCCCTGATATGGCCCGGAGCGGCATCAGCCGATTCTGCCACCCGCATGCTCACAATGAGCAAATCTTTATAAAGAACTCCCGGTGTGGTTTCAGCGATGAAAGAATTGAAATCATCTTCCTCCCTATCCAGGTTCTGGGAAAGGTCAATAGTTCCCCCATTCCCAAAATCTGTCAATACTTTACCGTTTTCAGCATTTATAGCATAGATCTTTTTACCCACGGCATGAAAAATAATATCGGGGCCGGCTTCTTCTCTTTTATAAACCAGGCCACGGCTCACCTTGAAAAAAGCCATGGGATCAGACTGACCAATTGTATCAAAAACTGCCGGATCGAATATCCATTTTTTTGTTCCCGTGGCGGCATCAAGGGCAAAGAGTTTCAATCTTGGAGAAATGCCATACAAAACACCATCAACAATAACAGGATTGGTTTGGATCTGCGAGCGGTTATCTTCATCCTTATCAGCTGTGCTAAACCTCCAAACCTCTTTAAGATCTGCCACATTTTCCTTATTGATCTCAGCTGCGGAAGAATATCGCATGCCCGATACGGTTCCTGCATAAGCTTCCCAACCAGAAAAATCTTCCGTTCCCTCAGAATCGTTTTCATCTGAACAGGAATAAAAACTCATCGAAAAGCAAAAAGCTGAAAATAGAAGGTATAATCTCGAAAATCTTGACCATTCAGAATATGGAAGCATAAGAATATAATTGATAAGGAAACCTAAAGATAAAAAGTTTTAGATTTTGACCATATAAGATATGATTCTCTCAATCAAAAAGTTAAAGTTTCTATATAATGGAATGTCTTCACAGCCTCTTTTTTTAATTTATCAAAAAAGATAACTATGAAAAAAGAAATAAAAGTTGAGGATCAAAACCTTAATGCCGATAAACCTTCGCAATTTTCTGGAGAAGCCTGGAAAAGTATAGGAAAAAGGGTGATCGATCAAATTAAAAAGGATCATGTGCAGATCACCGCTGCAGGTGTCGCTTTTTACTTTTTTCTTGCTTTGTTTCCAACTATCGTCGCCGCAATTTCATTGTATAGCCTCATCCAGGATCCCGCGCAAATATCCCAGGATATGGCGCAACTACAAGGTTTTTTACCACCAAAGACTTACAGCATTTTCGAAAGCATCATAGATCCTGTTCTAAAAGAATCTTCCAGCACGCTGGGATGGAGCTTTGCCTTAAGTATCCTTTTCAGTTTATGGAGTGCCAATAAGGGAACATCAGCTATTTTTGAAGGTCTCAATATCTCCTATAACGAGTTGGATGAAAGAGGTTTCATCAAGAAAAAGCTCCTTAGCCTGGGATTTACGCTCGGCGGAATAATAGTAGGTATTTTAAGTCTTATTGCTGTAATAGCATTTCCATCACTCATAGACCGACTGGGGTTATCCGGCACAATAACCGGTATCCTTAGTTTTAGCAGATGGATTTTAATGGCGGTGATCCTCATTTTTAGTTTAGGATTTTTATACCAAATCGCTCCAGCCAGGGGAAAACCGCAATTTAAATGGGTAAGTTGGGGAGCTGGAATAGCTACGGTACTTTGGCTTCTGGCATCGATACTTTTTTCGTGGTACGTAAGTAATTTCGGAAGTTACTCCAATACTTATGGAAGTTTTGCCGCGGTGATCATACTTCTTTTATGGCTTTTTCTTACCGCTTTTATCATTCTTATTGGTGCCGAAATCAATGCCGAAATGGAGCATCAAACCCCCAAAGACACCACTACCGGTGAACCGAAACCTATGGGAGAAAGAGGCGCCTGGCATGCCGATCATGTGGCAGACAACGAAGAAAAAGATGAGAAAACAACCTGATTTTTAGTTCAAACCTATTGCTTCAAAATTCTATTTTTTATCCATCGCTTCAATTCCTTTCCAGTCATCACCTATTTCCTGGGTGATGAGATGGGCAGCCCTGTTAAGAAATAGCTTGGCCGTATGATCATTTTTATTCTGTTTTACGACCTTCTGGAAAGTCACTGCAGCCATGGCAAATTCCTTTTTAAAATATAATTCCATTCCCTGCTGGAATACTCTTGAGGAATCGAGTTTATGCTTGTAGAGTGATTTATGATCGCCGTTGATACATTCATAGAGATCGATGGGTTTTTGTTTCCCCTGGACTTTCACCGGCCCAAGATATCTAAAGTCAAATTCCCCCGGGTTACTCAAATTCTCCATACACATATCTGTAAGCAAAATTGAAGTGCCATAATATTTCGAAAGACCTTCAATTCGTGCTGCGGTATTTACGGTATCACTTATAATGGCGGCATCCATACGCTCGACATCACCGGTAATTCCCATAATTAATTTCCCGTTCTGCATCCCGATTCCAATTTTTACTTCAGGCCTGTTTTTCGCTTCTCTTTGGACGTTATATTCTTTAAGTGCCTCGTGCATCTCAACTGAAGCCCTTAGAGCATGTTGAGAACCATTTGGAAAAAGAGCCATGAATCCATCTCCCAGATATTGCATAATAAAACCTTCATTTTTTCTTACTATGGGACCCATTCTTTTGTTAAAAGAATTTATAAAGAAGAAATTTTCAGTGGGTGTCATATTTTCTGAAATTCCGGTAAATCCCCTGATGTCGGTAAATAAAACGGTAACTTCACGTTCTACCTGATCCCCAAGAGAGACTTCAGTTAATTTATTTTTACCCAGTGATTTAATAAATTCAACCGGAACGAATTTTTGAGTAGCTTTATGTACGGTCATAATTGCCTCCTCCCGGTCTCTCGCTTCCTTTAATCCTTTTTGGTATAATTGAGCGCTTTCTACCGCGGCCGCAGATTGTAATGCAATAGTTGTAAGCAATTTCAATTCTGCTGCGGTAAATTCCTTTTCATGCTCATTCCCAAGAACAATGAGGCCCAGGGTACGGTCTTTAACTCTTAATGGCGCATACATCACCGATTTCAAATGGGATATCGCCGGGTTTTTTTTTATTCGTTCTTGAGGAACAATAAATGCTGTTCCTTTTTTTATCAACTCTTTAAGCAGAATATCCTGTTTATCTATTTGCCTTTTTTTATTGGGATTATGCCCAACGGATGCCAGTTCATGAACTTTATCTTCAGAAGAATCGAACATCAGGAAAAGTCCGTGGGAAGCATGGATAATTTGAGTGGCTTCTTTAAGAGCAGATCTGGCAATAGAAACATCATCAATTTTCTGGGA
This sequence comes from Christiangramia fulva, assembly GCF_003024155.1. NCBI lineage: Bacteria > Pseudomonadati > Bacteroidota > Flavobacteriia > Flavobacteriales > Flavobacteriaceae > Christiangramia > Christiangramia fulva. Next base: position 1,678,981 of record NZ_CP028136.1, on the reverse strand, counting down.
AATAATTTCACTGAAATTATAGATCATATTTATCTCCCTGTACAAACCTAAAACTTCAGTGCCAATTTTTTTCTTCTCTATTTCCTTTTTCATTAAGGTCATGATACATTCTGCAATAAACTCATGACTTTCTGAATTAGAACAAAGTGTTCCGTAAGAAATATCGTTTTCTTTTAAAGGAAAAGTTTGTGAAAAATTAATGTCCTTTCCATATAAAATATCATTTTGGGCGTCTTTTATGCAAAATTCCGCATCAGATAAATTATTTATAATAGACTGCACCAGGGGCTCTTTTTTAATGAGCCTTTTAAGCATTCTCGAAAGCGCTATTTCATCAAAATTCTCTGACATTTCAAACCTTCAGTATTTCTGTAGCTATGTCAAGCATTTCATCAGGATCGAAAGGTTTGGTCATATAACGGTCTGCACCCATTTCCATTCCCTGCTGCCGGTCAATTTCCTGCCCCTTTGCCGTTAAAAGAATAATATATACTTCATTTAGCCCAAGTTCTTTTTTTACTTTCTGGCATACCTGCATCCCATTCATTTTAGGCATCATTACGTCTAAAAATACCAAATGCGGTTTTTCACGCTGGATCATTTCCAAAGCCTGTTCCCCATTTTCAGCAAACAGCAATTCTACTCCTTCATCTTCTAGATCTTCCAGTGTTTGTTCAATGAGCATACGAATATGGGATTCATCATCAACAATCAATAATTTGCGATTTTTCATAGATTCTGTGTAAGATTTTTTCGGATTATTTATAAATGAAAAACATCACATTTTCCATCCCTTTTTGGAGCTTGAGATCTTTGAGGACTTTTTGATCTCCATTGCTCACCGAATTCAACATAATTATATCTGGACGTGATTTGGTAGCTGTTTCGAATAAATCTTTCGAGTTGCTTTCCACCACTTTATAACCCCTGGCACTCAAAACCTCAGAAAGCGTTTTAACAGCTGAAAAATCTTCATCTACCACCAGCACTTTCTTCTTGGAAACTCCCTGCTCCAGCAAAACGTCCACCTCGTGGAAAAGCTCTTCGGTATTGATAGGCTTAGTAAGATACCGATCCACGCCAATTCTCAAACCACGCTCTTTATCTTTTACGATAGAAAGAATGATGATAGGAATATCCATGGTTGACGGATCGTTTTTAAGCACAGCCGCGACATCAAAACCATTGATCTCAGGCATCATGACATCCAGAATGATCAAATCTGGTTTGGAATTTCTTACCATTTCCAGGGCTTCCTTGCCATTTTCAGCTTCCTTTACCCTGTAACCAGCTTCACTGAGTTCCTGCCTGAGCAGGGACCGAATGGGAGTGGCATCATCAACTACCAATATGGTGGGCTCACTTATTACATTAGCCTTTTGAGAGGAATGCTTTATTTGTTTTTTTAAGCTTTTCAGAATTCGATCCAGCTCTAATGGCTGTTGGGGGACTCCTTCTCCCAGCACTGGAATTGAAAAGAAGAAAGTGCTGCCTACACCAAGCTCACTTTTCATCCAGATTATGCCTCCATGATGTTCAATAATTTCACGGCAAATTGGCAAACCTAAACCTGTACCTTTTGGTTTATCGGTCAAAGTATCCCCTGCCTGCCTGAATTTCTCAAATACCTTATGACGGTCTTCTTCGGCTATGCCAATCCCGGTATCCTGAACCTCAACGATAATCTGATCTTTCTCTAAATATGCTTCGATCTGTACTTTACCTTTATCGGTGAATTTTACAGCGTTGGACAATAGATTGATAACAACCTGGATGAGTTTATCTTCATCCCCATTGACCATAGGCAGATCTTTAGGAATATTTTTCTTAAGGCTTACCTTTTTATTTTCAAACAGTGATTTTGTACTGGCGATGGCCCGGCCTATGGCGTCCTGCATCAATACAGGTTTCATATTCCATTCCATACGGCCCGATTCTATTTTTGCCAGATCCAGCACATCATTGATCAGGGTGGTGAGCCTTTCTCCTTCTGAAACCACCACATCAAGATTCTCACTTACCTGCTTCATTGTTTTCTTGATCTTCTGGTCGTCAATATTTACAGCCGGGAATATTTTATCTTCTAAACGTTTTCTGATGATTTTTGCAAATCCGAGAACAGAGGTCAGCGGAGTTCGCAATTCGTGACTAACGGTGGAAAGGAAAGCGCTTTTCGCTTCATTGGCCTCTTCTGCTCTAATTTTGGCTTCTCTAGCCTGTTCAAACAATTCGGCGTTATGCAGCGCTACCCCAACATTTATTGCAATGGTATTGAGTAGCCGCTTGTCTTCCTCGTTGAACCTGCTTTCCTGCTGGGTGCTCTGGACGCTTATCGCACCAATGATCTTATCTTCCACGGGAATGGGAACGCCCAGGTAAGAAACCGCTCTTTTCCCAGATTCTTTTATTCCCATTTTATCAAATTCGGCTACTATATCGGTATCCCTGTTGATCAATAATGGTTCTCCCGTAGTAATTATTTTGGAGGTAAGACCATTTCCTATTTTTTGTGGTTTTATATTATCCCCATCCTGATAGGGGAAATTGATGATATTGTTCTCACGATCGAGCAAAGCCAGGTAGGTGATATCTGAATTGAACAATTTCTTCATTTCATCTCCTACCAGTTGAATGAGTTCGTTTAATTTTAATTTTTCGGTAAGCGCTGTACTTACATGATTGATGGTTGCCAGTTCTCCCAGTCTTTTTTGTACTTCCCGGGTTCGCTCCGCTACTCTTTCTTCCAGAACCTTCTGCCTGGTTCGCAACATTCGGGTTCTACGGTGAACTATAAGGTAGATAATGGCAATAAAGGCAAGTGCGTATAAAATATAGGCCCACCAGGTAAGGTACCAGGGCGATGCAATACTGAAAGGCACTGAAACTTCATCGCTGGTTTTACCTAATGAACTTTTAGCTTTTACCTTAAAAGTATAGTTGCCAGCCGGTAGGTTTAAATACTCCCTGGAAGTCTGTTTAGAGTAATCACTCCATCGGGAGTCAAAACCTTTCAGATAGGTACTGTATTCCACATATTTTTGGCCTTCAAATACCGGAGCCGCATAACTGAAGCTGATGGAATTATTCTTATAATTCATCTGGATTTTTTCAGGCATGCTTCCCGCCCCGGCATAAAGCAGGGAATCCCCGGCAATATTTATATTTCTAATTTGAAGATCAAAATCGGGCACTTGAGGATTACCTAACTTTCCTTCGTAACGAATAAGACCTTCTGCCGTTGCAAACCATACCTCTTGAGTACCATCGGCTTGAACGGGACCGGGAAAAATATCATTTATCGCTACATTTTTAAGCTGTTTAAAAGTGGAGGCATTAATTTGGACCGAATCTCCTTCTTGTTCGGCTACAATTACACCTTCACCCAGGGACGCGAAAACCTTGTTGGTTGAATCTTTAGAAATTACAAAATTCCCTTTGTTTATATCCATCCATTTATTAATAGGGGTATCATATTTTTTAAAAGTATTTGTCATGGGATCAAATCGGAAAGTCTTATTTTCTGAATCAACAAAAATCACCTTATCAAATGGCTTGAAAAAATCAATAGTCTTGTCAGGCAATCCATTAACGGTATCATAGGTGATAATTTGTGAGGCTTCAAGGTCAACCTTACCATCTTTTATTTCAGGAATCAGTTTCGTCAGTTTACCTTTATCATTATTTGTAATCCAAAGATTATCATCCTTATCATTAATTATATTTAGAAAGCTTATTTCAAGAGAAGAAACCTCTTTAAACTGACTGGTTTTTTCATCAAAATTAAAAGCAGCTATTTTGCCTTCCGCCCCTACAAATAAAGTATTGGGATTTTTTTCAGAAGGTAAAATGAAATTTGCGCGAAAATCATAATTCTCACTTTTTCTTACATATTCGAAACTATTCCCTTTAATTTCCAGTAAACCTTCTGTAGAAGCAACATACAGTCGACCTTTCACCTTTTTAATGGTAAAAGTTTGTCCCGTCGTACCTACAATATGGCTAAATTTTTCTTGCCCCTGTTTTCGATAATATATTCCATTCTGGTTAGTTGCCAGATAAAGAAAATCCTCTTTTTTTTGAACCTGAGTAATAGCATCGGCAGGAATTCCCTTCTCAGAACCAAGATAAGTATATGGCGATTGTAAATTTAACATTGAAATCCCGCCATAACTCAGCAACCATAAAATATTACGTGAGTCTACATATACAAAATATAAACCTTCGTTTTTTAAACCCGTTGCTTTAGTATATTCCTGAAGAAGGCGCCCCTTATGATCCATTAAATATGCACCCTGGAAAGTATTTATAATAAAGTTGCCGTTCTGAAGTGCTACTCCGGGGGAATAAATAACTCCTTGAATAAATTTATCAACCTCGGTTTTAAAAGGCCTGATCGTTTTACCATCATAGAGAAAAAAACCTTTATCCCTTGTTCCTAATAAAACCTTATGATCATCATAGGGTAGCATTTCATAAATACGCTCCTCTGCAAATTGTTCGCCGCCGGGAACCAGTTCAAATTTGCCGTCTTTTAACACACATAAACCTTTATTCCAGATACGGCAATAAAATTTTCCATTTACTACTGCAGAAATATGAAACATATTATCTGATTGCAAAACCTGGATCGATTTTCCATCCCAGACGTAGATATAATTACTGGTAGTAAAATAAATTTTACCCTGAAAGTTATCGATCATCCACACATCCTGAAAATCCCGATACTCTTCGGGAATTTTTTCTTTCAGGGATTGATATTTCAATTCTCCGTATTTATTTGCTTGCAAATAACCAAAGCCTCCAAAACCTCCTACGTAAATGATTCCATCATCACCTTTCGCCAGGCTACGACATCCATTACCTGTTTTTATATGCTTCCACTCAATTCCATCATATTCTAATACATCTCTTTCATTTGCAAAAAACATGAGCCCACCGGCACCTTCAACTGCCCACCAGTTAGCGGGGGATCCATTATACTCCTGGTAATCGTAATTGGTGATCTCAGGCCGCCCAACTTGCTGCTGGGCCATAAGAACCTTGGGAAAAAAGATTAGAAAAAAAGTACAGCACACAAATAGATGCCTGCACAAGGTGCGGAGGTAATTTTTCATTATGTTGAGTTAGTTAGCAGCTATAAATGCATAGAGAGGGGCTTCTAAATTTACAATAAAAAGTAATACGCAAACATTAATCTGCTAACGATGAGCAAACTAATATTTAATTTTTATTCTCTTTGCCGCTTTTCAGCGGATACAAAATATCTTAGTCTGAAGACGTTTCAGAATAATTCTTTCTCCTCGAGACCGTAAAACTTCCCGTAAAGGCCCAGCCAATTCCAAATGCAGCCATGATCCAGCTCACAAACTGGTAATCTGTCCTTTCTGTAAAATAGGCAATGCCCAGGCCCACAATGATGGTAATAATACCAATAAGTTGAATTTTGTTCATAGTAGTAGGTTTAATTTATTTATTGGATTTAGATTCAGGAATTTAAGGAATACCGGCTCATTCAGCCACAGGAAAAGTCGTGGCCTTTCCATTAAGTGGAGACGCGGCACAATGATTTCAGTAAATTTTTGGGGTGAAAAAATCAGGTTCTGCGCTTTTTGAAATGCAGAATCAATAAAAAAGAGATTGAACAACAGTTTTTCCATTTTAAGCCTTACTTAGGCAAATGTTTACGGCAAATTGCGTGGTAGGGTTTGCGGTATTGCAAACGTAAACTGTTTAATTTCAGACACTAAAATACTATTTTTTTTAATTTGACGTATTTATCGCTGATATTTTTTTATTTCATGAAACCAAATATGTGCTTTCCCACAAAAAATTTCGGCATATGGAGAAAATAGTTTAATTTTATCCATACCCGATTGATTTACAATTCGGTACAACTTCCCTACGAAATTAACCAAACCAACAAAATTATGTTCACAAAATTCAAACTTCTTATTTTAGCCGCTACCCTAATATTCGCTTATGGCAGCACCTCTAACGTACCTACAACCCATATTATCACTCTTAATGTAGATACGGGAAAAATCACCAGCACCAATACCGATGAAACGGCTAATTTTGGTCAGGAACAAGACGTGGCTAACCGTGATTTTACGACGATCGTAAAAAATGGCGATATCGTTCTTTGGAAAGGTGTCTCAAGCAGTTCTCCTGATAATGACCAGGTTCTAATTGAAGCTATTAATTATGAAGGAGGCACTAACGTTTTTGGACAAAATACCTTAAAAGACACCAGGCAAAATCCGGGTATAGTCGTGGGAACTGTCACTGAGGGCGAAAACGGAGATCGCGAGAAATATACCATTTCCTTCAAAGTGTTGAACAATGGAGTTAAAAGAGGTGGCACTTATCTTATTGACCCCCAGATCATGGTGAAACTGGAATTATAGTTTCTGAAGTATCTTATTAAGAAGCTCCATTTATATTTTCAAATGCGACCAGGTTTAGCAAAACTTATAATGTTTTTTTTGATCTTTTGCGGAGTAAACCTTTATTCCCAGGATCAGGTGACGGCCGATAGCCTGGAAATGGTATATTCAAAAACTAATTTACCTGCAGCCGAAAAGCTTAAAGTTCTATATTATATCGCTTCTAATGAAACGGATCCCTCCACGAAATTAAGGTACAGCCAGGAACTCATCAAATTGTCAAAAGAAACGGACTCTTTAAAATACCTTGGCTATGGAATATATGAACGGGGTAATGCCTACAAATTAAGAGGCGATTTCGGTGAGGCTCTGCAGAATTATTTTGATATGGCGAAAATAGCCAATAGCCTTGACAGCAAAAGGTTTCTGGCCGTTGCCAACCTCTCTGTCGCCGATGTATATTCGAAAATGTCTAATTTGGAACAGGCCGTAAAATACTATGATGAAAGTATAAAGACCTTCCGCGAATTAAGTGATACTTCCCGTACTGCCTCGGCTCTTTTTAACCTTGGGGATGCCTACCTGAAAAATGACAATCCCAATAAAGCTTTCCAGTATTTCCAGGAATCCCAGAAATTATTTAAGAGTATTAATGATACTATGGGCGTTGCCTATAATAAAGGCAGCATAGGCGTGATTTACGCTATTCGGGGAGAAAATGAGAAAGCCGAAGAAAACATCCATCAGGCCGTTGAAACTCTTGAGAAACTGGAATTATTTGATGCCATTTCGGAATATCTTTCTGATATGTCTGATGTTTACGAAAATAAAGGAGATGAGCAAAAAGCAACCGATTTCGCCTTAATGAGCCTCGACATCGCCAAAACCTATGGTTTCAAGGACCAGATAAGCAAGGCTGATCTTCAGCTTTCCAGACTTTATGAAAATGCCGGAGATATTCCGTCTTCTTATCAATTTTATAAAGATCATATTCATTATCGCGATAGTGTAAGCAATGTGGCCATGGTCCAGGAAATGGAGGGCTTAAGAGCCGATTACGAGATCGCACAGAAACAAATGGAAGTGAATCTTCTTAATGAAAAGCAAAAAAGTCAGAAAATTGCTGTTTTAGCAGTTAGTACTGCGGGAGTTTTGATCGCCCTGCTTGCTTTTGGACTTTACCGCAGGAACCGCTTTATCAAAAGGACCAATGTCATTATCGAAGAAGAAAAAAATCGATCCAACAATCTTCTTTTGAATATCCTTCCGGAAGAAACAGCCTCTGAACTTAAGGAAAATGGCCATGTTAGGGCTAAGAAATTTGAAAATGTAAGCATCCTTTTTGCCGATTTTCAGAAATTTACACATTACGCTGAAAAACTCTCTCCGGAAAGACTTATCGAGATCGTGGATTACTATTTTTCCGCCTTCGATGAGATCATGGATAAGCATGGGCTTGAAAAGATCAAAACCATTGGAGACCGCTATATGGCCGTTGCCGGGCTTCACTCTGCTGGCGATGAGGACGCTTACAAATTGGTGCTGGCCTCTTTCGATATGCTTGAATTTGTTGAAAATGCCAAGGAAAATCAGCAATTCCCTGATACCCATTTTGATGTTCGAATTGGCATTAATACTGGACCTGTGGTTGCGGGTGTGGTGGGAACAAAAAAATTCGCCTATGATATCTGGGGTGACGCAGTAAATATTGCTTCCCGTATGGAATCAAGCTCGACAGCCGGTAGAATTAATATTTCAGAGCATACCTACGCGCTGGTAAAAGATCGGTTTATTTGTAAATATCGAGGTGAAATTGAGGTAAAAAATCGTGGTTTCCTCAAAATGTATTACGTGAACGGAATTAAACCCAAACAGGCTTCAACCTCGTAAAACCAAATTTTTTCCTATACTGCTTCAATTAATTTTTGGGAATAAAATTGAATATTTTTTATATGTGTTAGATCTAAAGCTATCAATTTCAACAGAATGTATTTTAATCGATTTACACCTCCCGGTTAATTAATTTTGTTTGAACAAGGGAAATAAGAGATACAAGTGTCCAAGCAGCTTCCAGAATAATGAATGGCCAGTACTGCAATAAAACAGAAGCCGTGCAGGCCATTCCCGCACCTACCAAATTCAGAAGAAGGAAGACGGTTTTTTTATTGCTCAGCACACCGGTAAGATTTAAAATATAGGCAAGAAGAATCTGAAAAACTCCAAGTGTACCAATCCAGTCGGTTAAATTCATAAGCTGTGGGTCCTAAAAAAGTTTATAAGATCTCGTTCTTTAAATGCTTTCCCTCCTTAAAATCTTCAATATTAGTAAGAGTGGTTTTTGTGATCTGCTCCATGGCTTCTTTAGTGAAATAGGCCTGATGAGAGGTGATCAAAACGTTTGGAAAACTGATTAGCCTCAAAATAAGGTCATCGGGAATGATACTTTCCGAAAGGTCTTTATAAAAAATTGTTTCCTCCTGCTCGTAAACATCTATTCCCAGGTATCCGACTTTCCTGCTGGAAAGACCTTCGATAATATCGGCAGTATTGATCAGGGCTCCACGGCTGGTGTTGATGATCATAATTCCGTCTTTCATCAGAGATAAAGATCGGGTATTAATGATATGTTTTGTTTCAGGGGTAAGCGGGCAGTGAAGGGAGATAATATCGGCTTCTTTAAATACCTCTTCGAGAGCCTTGTATTCAATTCCGGAACTTTTTAATTCATCCGATTCATATTTGTCATAAGCCATGACCTTACAACCAAAGCCCTTCATAATATTACAAAAAGTAGCGCCTATTTTTCCTGTTCCTATCACTCCCACGGTCTTTCCATGAAGATTAAACCCAATGAGCCTGTTTAAAGAAAAGTTGCCTTCCCGAATTCGGTTATAGGCTTTATGGGTTTTCCTGTTCAGCGTCAGAATAAGGGCCACCGCATGTTCAGCGACTGCTTCAGGGGAGTATGCCGGCACCCGCACTACTTTAATTTGCCTTTCTTTTGCCGCTTTTATATCAACATTATTAAAACCTGCGCATCTCAGGGCAATTAACTTTATTCCATTTTGAGCCAGTACCTGAATGGTATCTTCATCAACCTTATCATTTACAAAAACGCAAACGCCCTCAAAACCTGAAGTTAAATTCGCAGTGTGGTGATTTAAAGCTGTTTCAAAATAGACAAATTCAGTATCTGTATTGGTTTTATATCTCTCAAAATATTCCTGGTCATAAGTTTTGGTACTGAAAACAGCTATTTTCATTGGGTTCTTTTAAGGAAATACAAATTTAGTTTCAAGTTAATAATGACTGTCTAAACCTTCACTACCATTTTTCCTTTATTTTTTACTGAAAAAAGATCGAGAAAAGCCTGCGGAATATTTTCAAATCCTTCCACGATGGTTTCTTCATAATTCAGCTTTCCTTCCTTTAACCATCCACTGAGCTTTTGCATGGCTTCCGGAAACCTTTCGGCATAATTTCCCACAATAAAACCCTGCATTAACGCGCTATTTTTGATAAGGAAAGGCTGTACACTAAGGCCTTTTGGAAGTGAAGTTTCGTTATAAACAGAGATTGCTCCGCAAATGACCATTCTTGCGAATTTATTGATATGGAACAGAACGGCATCTGAGATTTCGCCGCCTACATTGTCAAAATAAACATCCACACCATCAGGACAGGCAGCCCCAACGGCCTTTTTCATATCGCTGGTGGTTTTGTAATTGATACCCTCGTCAAAACCGAATTCCGATTTTATCATTTCTATTTTTTCGTCACTTCCGGCAATCCCAACCACGCGAAGGCCCATGATCTTACCAATTTGCCCTACCACACTTCCCACAGCTCCAGCAGCGCCGGAAACAAGGAGTGTCTCTCCCTTTTTGGGTTTGCCAATATCGGTAAGTCCAAAATAGGCTGTCATTCCCGTCATTCCCAAAATCCCCAGGTAAGCTGAAAGTGGTGCCTGATCGGGATCTACCTTGTGCAAACCCTTTCCATCGGAAACCTGTTCGCGTTTCCATGCCAGCATTCCCGATACATAATCACCCTTACTGAATTTATCATTTTTAGATTCCTTCACCTCGGCAACAATTGCAGATGTAATTGGTTTATGAAGCTCAAAAGGAGGGACATAAGATTTGGTATCGTTCATCCTTCCTCTTAAATATGGGTCTACCGAAACATATTTCGTTTCCAGAAGCATTTGGCCGTCCCGAAGTTCGGGCACCTCCTCGCTGGTAAATTTAAAGTCTGAAAGCTCTGGAGTTCCTGTTGGCCTGTTTTGTAAAAGAATTGTATTTTTCATGCTGCTTTTTTTCCGATTATCCTTAAAATTAACAAAAGGCAGCGGGGAAATTCTTTAATAAAGAGGCTTTATGAGGAATTTAACTTCAGTTCATTAAGGCCACAAAAAACCAGAAATATAACAGAGGAATGCATCTTTTTAAAATAACTTTTTTCGCCAGTGCAAGAAAAATCCAAAACCTTAGATTTTTATTTAAAGAGCAAAGATCTCAACCCAAATTTATAAATTATAAAGTCTCTAATTCACCTGGCAATGATCATATCTTTTAATGACCATAAAATAGAGAGCACTTCAGCCTTGGCACTTTGATCAATTTGATGCTTATCCAGCACCTGAAAAATATCATCGATGGCATGCATATATTCTGCATGAGTAATATTCATTCCACGGTGGGCTGTAGGCATATCCCGACCTTTATACTCCACTGGACCACCGCTCCCGGCACTAAAAAATTCAACAGTATGGCGCTTAATCTCAGATAATTTTTCTGGTGTTTCCATATAAGGGAAAAAACGAACATTAATGGAAGGATTATTCATATGCGCTTCAACTACCCCGTCAACGATTTTGGAGATCCCTTCGCTTCCGCCAAGTCTTTCAAAAAGTGTTTTCATAACTATTCATTATTTAAAGATTTGTAATGTTCACGGCATAAAAATTACCAAATGGCATTCTTTGCAATAAAAAGGAAAGGTACAACTGGTTAAAGACGAGCTTCTAACACAATTGATTCAAATAAAAGCAATTTTGAATCTTGATTCGGATGCTGATTTACAGACTTTTATTCAATAACCTGCAATAAGTCTGAAGGTAAAATCCCATATCTTTTATGGAAACATTTCGCAAAATAGGATGGACTATTAAAGCCAACCTGGAACGCAACTTCTGAAATATTCCCAATTTGGTTCTTAATTAATTCGAAGGCGTTCTGTAAACGGTAATTTTTAATAAAATTATTTGGAGATGTGCCTGTTAAAGATTTCAATTTTCGGTAGACCTGAGATTTGCTACTTCCCAAAAAAGACTCAATATCACTAAGCTGTAAATTGGGATTCTGCCAGTTTTCTTCCATATAAGTCATAAGGCTATTTATGAACTTTTCGTCAGAAGGATCGAGCAACAAAAATAATTCACGGTCTAAGGGCACATCGGGATTCTCATCTGAATAAAGCATTTTCACCTCGTGGGAAACTACCATCTTTGAATCTGAAATACAGTACAGCCTTTTTGCCATTTGTACCGAATCTTTAAAAAAAGATTCCTTTCCGGAAAATGGAATTCCCGGACAAATTCCGGTTTTTAAACTTAATTGACTGCAATCATTTGCCTTGCACCGTTCAGAAAAATGCTTTTGTATTTCTATGGCACAGCGAATTGCCTTTGATACCGATTTAAAGGAAATTAGAAAATTATACTGTTGCTGCTTCACAATTCGGCCATCAAAATTGCCGAAAACATTGCCCATAGATTTCAGGTATTGAGCTAAATTAGGGGGTTTATTTTTGCCAGTATTAAAAGCGCAGTCATCAAATCCGGTTATCATGATAATTCGAAAAGCAGGCTCATCAATAATTTTCAATGCTTCCCGGTGTTCACTCTCCGGATCTTCTATACGGCCTAAAAATGATTCGACAACGGCAATATCTACCTCGATAATCTGATTTGGAACCTCACCATGAGCCTGCCTGTGCATCTCCACAATTGCCTCCTCATTGGGAGCTTCTACTAAACAGAAGGCAATTTTCCGCTTCTCATCAAACCAATAGGTCAATCCTCTACACTCAAACTTATGTTGTATTTTCAAGTCCTGGTGATGCAACTGTGCTACATTTTCTGCAGTTACAGTGTTGGAAACATCGTGACGATCCATGTAAATTGGCATCTGCGTAACTTTTAATCATTAGAGTTTTACTCTTCTAAAGATATGATATTTAACGGATTATACATCACGAGCCAATCCTTATTAAAGTCAAAAAGTTCCTTGCCGAAACAGATATGCCTGGAATTAAAAAAATAATTCTTATTTCGGATTTTTAGGGTCTTTCTTCCCGGTAAGTTCTTCGAGGTAATCCAGCTGAAGTTCCTGGATATCGAGCAGCCGCTTGTTTTGATGAACGATCATATGATCGATCTTTTCATTAAGCAAACGGATCTCAAGCTCGGCTTTAAGATTCACCTTATAGTCGTGTTCACTTCGCGAGCGATCTTTTTCTTCCTGCCGGTTCTGGCTCATCATTATGATAGGCGCCTGTATGGCTGCTAAACAGGAAAGTATAAGATTAAGTAAAATGAAAGGGAAAGGATCAAATGGTCTTGTACTTAAAACCCAGATGTTGATCGCCATCCAGATAAGCAGAAAACTAAAAAATATGATGATAAAGGTCCAGCTGCCGCCAAATTCCGCAATCTTATCTGCAACTTTTTGCCCGTAGGTGAGTTTTTCCTCTATTTCGGGTTCTATATTTTCAGAAAGCAGGGTATTATTCTGAATGGCTTTTATCACCTCTTTTTCAAGCTTACTAACTTCCCGATTTTCAGCTTTGATAAGCCTTTCTAGATATTTCTTTCGATAGCTATTTAGTGCCTGGTGGGATATAAAATCGGTTTCTGAAAAGCCGGGATGTTCCTTTTTGATAAGCTCAAGCAGCTGTTTTTTAATAGAACCATAGGCCGTAAGCTGATCTTCGGGAAATTCTTTTTTCGTGATATAGCAAAACCCCATTTTCATTTCTTGGTGTTCATCGGGTCCATAAACCGGTTAATTAGTTCATTGCTTATTTCGGGATTCGCTCCTTCTTTCGCGGCCACGATCGCTCCTACAGCACAGGCCATATCCAGGGCCGGTTTTGGTTCATCTCCCAGCAATAACCGCCCAATTAAAGTGCCCAGAAAAGAGTCTCCCGCACCTACCGTATCTTTTACTTTTACCTTATAGCCGTTATTGGAATAGAGCTTTTTATCTTTAAGAAGTACCGCGCCATGTCTACCCAGTGTCACGCATATGATGCGCTTTGGATATTTAACCGCCATGAAAAACAGGTTTTGCTCAAGGGAATGATAGGGTGAACCCATGCTTTCGGCAATTTCAAAAAGTTCATCATCATTGAACTTTATAAAATCGGCATATTCCATCAGCTTTTCCAGAAGTTCAAGAGAATAATGCGGTGGTCTTAAGTTCAGGTCCAGGATACGGTTCTTAGCCCTGGGTAGAAGTTCAAATAGCGTCTTCCGGCTAACTTCATCACGGCACACCAGACTTCCGTAGATAAAAGCATCGCTTTTTTCAACAAGTTGAGTCATAATTTCAGACCCTTCTATCCTGTCCCATGCAGAAGGATGTGTGATTTCATAAGTAGCCGAACCGGAAGCGGAAAGTTTAACCTGCACCTCTCCGGTTTTGAATTCGTTAGAAGTTACTACTGCCGAAGTATTTATATTTTTAGAATCGAGGTAAGCTATAAGATCCTTTCCTTTTTCATCATCGCCAACCTGACTGATCATGGCTGTTTCGATACCCATGCTACTTAGGCGACTGGCTACATTCAACGGTGCTCCCCCAATGCGTTCCATATCGGGAAATATATCCCATAAGGTTTCTCCAAAACAGACTGCTTTTTTTGTTTTTGACATTTTATGAAGGTACAATTTTATGCTGAAGATCGGTACCTGAACTACTGAAGCCTATAAATTTCCATGACATTCTCAAGCAACTTGCGGAAGTTGATCTTCAAATCAATAAGTTTTCCTGAATGGATATCGAAAACCCAGCCGTGCACATTGATCACCCGCTCCTTATCGGCTTTCTGGACTACCGCGGTTTTGATCACATTGATACACTGCTCCTGGACATTTAATTCGACCAGCCTTTTATACCGTGCATCCTCATCCTCTATGTCTTTAAGTTCATCTTTATGAAACCGATACACATCGCGGATATTTCTCAACCACGGATTTAAAAGCCCCATATCGGTACTTTCCATCGCTGCTTTTACGCCTCCGCAGTAGTAATGACCGCACACCACAATGTGTTCGACTTTGAGATATTCCACGGCATATTCGATGACAGACATGGCGCTGAGATCGGTATTGGGAACCATATTAGCGATATTCCTATGCACAAAAGCCTCTCCCGGAGAGATCCCCATCAACTCTTCAGCAGTTACCCGGCTGTCTGAACAGCCTATATATAGAATATCAGGATTCTGACCTTTGGAGAGATTCCTGAAATAATTTTCGTCGAGATCCAGTTTCTGCTGAACCCAATCCCGGTTTTTTTCAAAGATTTTTTTTATATCCATTCAACTGCGTTTAAAAATTAAATTTAGAAAAATAAAAATGGTTTTCCCGTACCGCAATAATTATAAATCCAGAGAAAGATTTTTTAGTTTGCCATCTCGCATAACTCCTGTACCGTTTTCCAGTTTCGGGTAGTGGCAGGGACCTTCAGCTTATTTTCAAAAAATTTATTGGTTAGTTTAGAATCGCTGTATTTTCCCGAGCAATAAATAAAGACCTTTTTTCCCGAAACCATATAAAGGTCAGGAGGGAAATCATAATTCTCGATCTCTTCAAGAGCTTCATTGCCGGGTTCTGTCTTTAAAAAAGTGAGATAAAGCCGCTCCACACTATAATCGCGGGTGTAAGGATTTTCATCAACCGCCTGGCGAAGCTCTTTTGCATTCCATACGATCACAGGTACTTCAAAATTAAAATGTTCTTTAATGAGCTTCTCGATGATCTCTGAAATTTCAGTATCCTGCCTTGATTTAGGATCTTCAAAGATAATATTGCCACTTTGTATATAGGTTTGCACGCTTTTGAATCCGGCTTCTTCCATAAAACGGCGCAGGTCTTTCATTCCAATTTTCTTGTGCCCGCCAACATTGACCCCTCTTAAAATAGCTGCGTATTTCATGATTCTAATTTAAGGATATAATAGCTTATGAATCAAAAAGTTCCTGCATTACTTTGGCGTTTTCAGGAGCTACCGCACCGATATCGTTATTAAAATAAATGAAAACTTCCTTCGCTCCTGAATCAATTATCTTTTTATGCCAGCTTTTAAGTTCCTTTTTTGAGTAATCGTAATCATACCATTTTTTGCCTTTGCCGTGCATTCTTAGGTAAACAGTATCGGTTGTTGCGATGATTTTCTCAGGAAATTTTGGTGTGGAAATGGAACAATAGCTCACCCTGTTTTTTCTCAAAATATCATAAACTTCTTCATCAAACCAGCTCTCATGCCTGAACTCGATCACATTTTTTCCCTTTAAAAGTTTACAGAAATTTTCCAGTTTTTCATCATCCCGATGCAGGCTCGGCGGTAGTTGCCAAAGCACACAGCCAAGCTTGGTCTTCATTAAATCTGAAGTATGATAGAATTTTTCCACGCTATCTTCCACATCATGAAGCTTTTTCATTTGAGTGACATACCGGTTGCCCTTAAGCGTAAAATTGAAATCCTTACCATAGGCCTGCTTTTTCCATTTTACAACCGTGGAATCTTTTGGCGTGCGATAAAAAGTATTATTCACCTCCACTGTATTGAAATGCTCCATATAATACTCCAGCCACTCCTTCTGCGGAATATTTTCCGGATAGAAATTGCCTTTCCAGTCTCTGTAATTCCAGCCCGAACAGCCAATATAAACCTCCATCATTTTTCTTTTTGACAGCCTGAACAATAATAGGTGCTCCTTCCCGAAACTTTGGTAAGCTTTATTTTACCGTCACACGAAGGACAATCTTCACCTTCTTCTCTATGTCGGGTGAGATAGGAATCAGGTAGTTTGGAACCTTCCATTCTGGTTTTGGTCACGCGCTCCAGGACTTTTCCGATATTCTTATAAATCTCTCCCTTTTCTTCTTCGGAAAGCTTCGCAATACTGCTCTTTGGATGGATTTTACTCTGAAACAGCACTTCATCAGAGTATAAATTCCCGATTCCCGCGATGATATGCTGATCCATCAGCGCACTTTTGATACTACCCTTTTTACCATCAAGCAGCTCCATGAATTCCTTTTTTTTCAGATCCATCGCGTCGGTTCCCAGCTTGTGTTCCTTTTTGAAATCTTCGAAACCATTGGCTAAATACACCTTACCGAACTTGCGCGGACAAACGAAAAACAGCTTCGAATTATCTTTGAAATGAATGATTAACCTGGAATGATCCGGCGGCTCAGCTTCATGAGAATATTCAAATTTTCCGGTCATTCCAAAATGGAAGACCAGCACTTTATCCTGATCGGTTTCAAACACAAGGTATTTCCCAATACGCCTGGTGGATTTAAATTCAGCATCCTTCAAGGCCCTGCTTATTGCCTGTGGTGAATCCTGTAAAATCTTTTTTTCGGGGAATTCAATTTTCGCGATTTTCTTATGAAGCGCGGTGGAATCTACATATTTTTTGAAATAGGAAACTTCAGGTAATTCAGGCATGACTGATGATTTAAATTCAGTGAAAACCTAATTTACTTATTTTCCATTGCTCTACTAGGAGGCTTAACCAAATTTTAGGAATGGGAAAGGGGGTATGGTTTTACCTCACTAGCAGAAAAGGGCTTCTTTAAGTTTTAGACCTTTCCATCATAGCTTTTATTTCTGAAAACGATCCATTTTTGAAAGTCGGTACATCAGGATTGCAGCCCTTTTTGCCTGAACTGAAACCTTGCTGATATCCCCGGTTTCATGAATAGTATGATCATCGGCTCCACTAAGACCTAATCCATCTGCCGCCATTTCTACATATCCCGAGGTAAATGAAATATCGGCGGCTCCGGCGTCCCGCGGGTTCACCGCATAAACTTTTCCAAAGCCCAGATCCTGACTTACCTCATTATAATATTTCAGAATTTCCTTATTTCCTTCGGAAGGATCCAGAGGAGGATAACCTCCGTCCTCAAAGCTGATCTCAGCATTGGTTCCCGGGTAATTATTTGAAACTATTTCACGCATTACCTTTTTTGCCTTTTCAAGTTGGGCGATCGAGATCGCTCTGATATCACCCCGAACTACTGTTTTTTGAGCGACCACGTTGGTCTTTCCTGACGCCGAACCACCTGTGAGATCATCCTTAATATCTACGGAAGTACCGCCAAGAATAAAACCTGGATTAAAGCTTAAAATTTCCTCAGTGGAAAGCTGTTTATAGAATTCATCGAGGATACGGGCAGTTTCAAAAATAGAACCCGTTCCAACTTTTTCTGTAAAAACCTGGGAAGAATGGGCCGCATTCCCCTTTACTTCCAACAGCCATTCCGCAGAACCCCTTCTGGAAATCACAATAGTTTCGGGATTCCCGTCACCGTTTTCGAATCCGAGAGCGACATCTGCCTTTTTTGCAGCTTCCACCAGGTCTTTTTTTGAAAGTTCCAGAGGAGATCCGCTTTTTTCCTCATCACCGGTCATGACAATTTCTACTGACATATTATCGAGTACACCGGCATCTTTTAGAGCTTGCATCGCCAGAATTATAATTACATCGCCTCCTTTCATATCGGCCACTCCCGGGGCATTCATAATAGAGTCATTCTCCATTTTTGAGCTTTGAAAAGGGCTGTCGGTTTCAAATACAGTGTCAAGATGGCCTATTAATAATAATTTTAAACCTGGTTTTCCTTCTTTGGTCGCTATTAGGTGCCCGGCGCGACCAAATGCATCACCGGAAGTTAAACGAGTTTTGAAACCAAGTTTATCAAGTTCAGATTGAAAAAGTTCCCCGACTTTTCTGACTCCTTCAAAATTCATCGTTCCGCTGTTTATATTGACGGCTTTTTTAAGTAGGTCCACGGATTCATCAGTATGTTTATCTACCGCTTTTATAATTTTCTTTTCAGTACGGGAAACCTGTGCAAATGAGAAATAAGGCGCGCCTAAAATGAAGAGAAAAAGAACTGTTTTTAATATTGATTTCAGAGTCATATAATTTTTTTATTTCATGGATTTAATCTCCACGGTGCCTAAAAATACAAAAAGGAAGAAATAAAGAGGTCTTAATTCCTGTTTTGACCATTTTTAGTGACAGGCCAGGTCAGGGAGTAATATGATCCAGAAGAAAAGCCGAATAAAATCATTTGCCCTTCAGGCCAAAAGAAAGATAAGTTTTTTCAGAAAGTTCGAAAATAAGGTTCAGGGCATTTTCCGGGTCTGAGCGCAGAGGTTTTAATTCAAAATGGTTCTTTTTTAACAATTTTATGGAAGGGAGGTTGTTCTTTTGGGTAAAGGCCTCTATTTTTTGAAATTTACCTTCCTCAAAACCAAATTTTACGATCCTTTTCATGGCTTCATCCATAAATCCGCGACCCTGAACTGTCGGTGCCAGATCATAACCTAATTCGGCAGTTGTCCCGTCTTCAGAAAAATTCCATAAGCAAATACTGCCAAGCATCTCATTCGCATTTTTTTGAGTGATCACCCAATAAATGCTTTTCCCTGTAAGAAATTCCAGACTAATCCTCTCAATAAATGCGAGCGCATCTTCCCTATTTTCTGCTTTAGGTCTTTGCACAAAACGGTTCACCTCAGCATCTGAGCGTAAGTAAATGATGTGTTCATAATCTGCTTCCTCCAGTTTTCTCAGTCGAAGTCTCTTTGTTTCAAGGTTGGGAAAAGTATTCAGTTTTTCCATCGGGGGTAAATAAAGTCACTTAAATATCGTACTTATTTTTGTAAAACCGATTCTCGAATGATTTTCCAGTTTCCGTTTTTCTTTTCCCAATAGATATTAAAAAGAAACTCGTCCTCTTCTCCACCTTTTTTCATTTTTCGGGTAAGGATCACAAAGCCCTTCTTTCCATCATTATCGGCATAATGAAATTCTGAATAATCGTTAAGAGGTTCGGAACCAGAATACTTTAAATTCCGAAAAAAGTCCATATTATCCTTTTTGCCGAATCTGACTATTTTCTTATCCCTGGTCATTTGCACAAAGACTAGCTCATCATCATATACCATCTCGAGGTAATCGAGATCGAAAGTAGTACCGTGTTTAATAAGGTCAAGAGTAAGATTTTCAATTTCGGTATCGATCAGTTCCTGCTTTTTCATATTTGAAGATTAATTCATTATACTTTTATTTTAACGGGACGAAGAAGAGGCGAAAAAGATGCAGATTTTTTAAAAATTTTTCTACCAAGGGGTTTTCGGTGTAACATCCCTCATTTTTTATCCTTTATACAGAATACAAGCCTCGTAATGCATCAAAAATCAAAAGGAAGTTGTGCATCTTTACAGGATCACATAAAAAACAAGAATAATTCTGCTTCTTTTTAAGCTCTTTTTCGTCATGATAATGAAAGGAATAATAACCAAAAATCATTGTTATGAATACCCAAGAAAAAAGTACAGAAAAGGCATGTGATTGTACTTCAAAATTTTCAAAAAGAGCCAAGAGCATTTCCAGGTTTCTTATCCCGAAAGCTGACCAAAACTGGCTGCTTTATAAATAATTTTTAAAAACAGTTATAAAATTGTGAGTTTCCAGTCTTTCCTGAATTCTATTTAAGGGTAAGAAGCTGAAACAAGTTCAGCTTGAAGTGAAATTTCAATACAAAAAACCATCCCGGAAATACCGGGATGGCTTTTTAGTATTCGTTCTCAAATCTAACCTACCGCGCAGGATCCATCACAGGTAGTTTCGGCTTTTACTGAGGCTTCCCGTTTTGGTTCCTCACTTTCTTCTTCCACTTGCTTCGCATTTCTTCCTTCTCCATAAACAGTAGTTTCTCCAAAGGTGTAAAAAGCTTCCCACTCCACTCCCTGCGGATCTTTGATCCATGATTTCTCACTTTTCGCATAGCAGCAGGAACATTCGCCTTCTTCGAAGATAACGCCTTTGGCCTTCTCAAGGTTGCCATAGACTTCCTGCAATTCTTCGCGGCTTCCGGTCTGGATTCCCAAATGCTCAATTCCGTTATCATTTTCATTCTGGGAAATGGCAAAATTCACCTTCGGATCATTCAACATCCATTTTGCATAATCTGATTTTACAACGGATGGTTCAGTTCCAAAAAGAGCAGAATAAAACGCGATATTCTCCTCAAGGTCTTTTACTTTGATATGTACATGAAAGGTTTTCATAATTGATAGTTTTAAGATTAATTATTCTTTTCACTATCAGGACATATCAGGTTTAAAAAAGATGCAAAAAATTTTAATTTTAGAATTTATGAGCCACCAATTTAATTTATTGAGTTAAACAATCTATAAAATTCGGAATAGATTCGTTTTTTTGTAAACGGATTGAAAATACTATTGATTCCCTTTTAGAAATTATAAGATTTTTATCGTGTATAAGAGGCTGCCTGTGATAGCCTTTAATTTTTCTGCTAAAACTTTTCTGAAAAACTATCCAAAAAAGACTGAAACAGAATGATCAAATTTAGTTGGGACAGATTTTTCTTCAACTAATTAAATTATGAGTATTTATTATAACTTATAGAGCTTTTCTCAAACATGCAATGAAATTACCAGACAAATTAACGCTCGTTTTTATTATCGTGCTTTTCACGTTAAACTGTATAAGCCTCTACGAATTTTCAGTTTTAAGTTTCAGGATTTTAAGAGCCGCGGTTTCAGCCATTGTTTTAATCGCTTATTTAGTGACTGTAAAAAACAAGAAGATTATCACTATCCTAGTTCTAGCCTTAATGCTTACCAGTGATCTGCTTTTGATAAATTATGAAAACGGTTTTTTTAAAATCGCCCATTATATCGCCCGCGGAACAAGCTATCTCCTAATCGCGTTCCAAATTAGAAAATATATTGCACGAGAAACCATACCTGCCATTTCCTGGGTTTACCTAATCCTGGTAATGGGATTTTTATATTTCTTGCTTTCAACCCTGGGAGGGACATTTGCACAGGAAACCGATAATACTTTGATCATAAGCCTATTTTATTTTCAGGGTACAGCTGCCAGTATCATGTTCCTGCTTGCTGTTCTATACCTGGAAAGTACGGAACAGCCTTATGCCGTATTCGGCTTTTTCCCCGGCCTTGGTTTTATCATTGCCGACCTGGCCGCTTTTGTGGCTTACCATCTTGACTTTTCATATTTTTATATTTTTGACCGCCTCTTTTATATTCTGGCACTGGCCAGCTATTTTAAACACCAGTATTCCACTATAGCAGCAACTTCCCAAAGAAAAGCCTGGAAATAAAATTATTTGAAATAAAATACGGAATATCAATCTTAGATTTTTTGAAGAAAATCAGCAACATTTATTTCAATAGAGCTAAACACTTGTTAAAATAAACAATACTTTTAAAATATTCCTTACCGGTGTAGGGCGCTGTAAGGAATCTTGATTTTTAACTTAAGTACTTGCCAGATGGCCAAACTGGCAGGTAAAGGAGAAAAACTTCCCGTTTTTCTCCTTTTTTTTGCGCAACATCAGTGGACCGTTTTAATTAAAAAATAGTTTGGAGGAAATTCTTGTATCGAATGCTACTCTACCGAAAAAATGAAAAAATTTAGAAGAAATAAGACCAAATGTTCTTAAGAATAGGTCTTAAAGAGGATTTTACTCGTTTATCCAGCTTCAAATGAACACTTACCAGGTAAACAGAAGTGAAAAGAGCAAAGATTGCGAGAATCACAGAAGAAAAAAAGAGAAAATTAACCATAACATCAGAATTCAAACAGCCACACATCATCCTTATAGATGCCTATGTTAACTTACAATAATGGAACATCAAATTTAGGTCTTAAACTCTTTCCTTATTATAACAATTAATATTAATCTTACCGTTTTTCATTATATATCATTGAAAAACAAGAAGATAATTAAGGGGAATCCCCTATTAAATAGCTAACTATTTTAAATTAAATTTACATTGAAGAGGTAATTTTTGGTTTAACCCAAAGCCCAACTTTTTAGAAGAACGGGAGGTGGCCCTACCCATCTCCTTTTTTAAAAAATAGCTTGTTTTTCTGCCAGTATCGCGCAATTCACACCCGGTTCAAATTATCCCTAACTCTTTTTGTATTTAAAGAAATAAAAGACATAGCTGCGGCCATTCCAAAAACTATGTGAATGAGGATCTGTACCCAGTTTCGAGCTTTTTCAAACCAAATAAAAATATTCGAGAAACCATAAAAATTGATAAAATACAGTGCCAGACCCAGGAATCCTCCCACTAACATGGCGGAGACAAGAGATAGCTTCCGCGTAATATATGCTATAAATAAACTGTAAATTAAAGAAAGTATAATATGAATAATAATTCCACTGAGGATAATGTTAAAATCAAAAGTGGCAGGCGGAGGCACCACAGATTTCCCCAATACGATGGAAGCCATCATTCTAAGTGGTACCCACACCGGTTTCTCAAGAAAGATGGGAACCAGTATATATTCCAGTGCAAGCATTAAAAAACCGGCGATCAGGCCGGCGACAATCGCCGATCTCCAAAATTTCGAATCCATAACTAAAGAATTTCTTTAAGTTAATGAATTTCACGGTATTGAGAAAAAATAGGCATTACCGCTCTTACCATCCCCCAAAATTATGAGGTGAACACTTCTTTATTCCTTTATCGCATCATATAGAACCTGCTGGATTTTAGTCCGGATATTGAGCTCATAAAGACGCGTATTCTCTCTTGTAGGAATCACCCGGTTGGAAAGAAAAATATAAACAAGATCTTCCTCAGGGTCTACCCAGGCCATAGTTCCGGTAAAGCCGGTATGACCAAAACTGTCTTTGCTGGCATCTTTGGCTGTATTGCTATCTTCACCCCTGTACTCCAAATAAGGTTTGTCAAAGCCAAGGGCGCGGTGATTGTCGTTTTCGGGAAACTGGGTTTTAGAAAACTCTTTTAAGGTAGATTCTTTTATATACCGGTGCCCTCCATATTTTCCCATATTCAAATACATCTGCATCAGTTTGGCCAGATCATTCGCATCAGCAAATAATCCTGCATTGCCCGATACTCCTCCCATCATAATGGCTCCTTCATCATGTACCACGCCGTGAATTGGTTCATGCCTGAAAAAGTAGTCATGCTCAGTAGGCACAATCCTTCTTAAAGGAAACTGTTCCAGAGGCTTATAGGTTAAGGTCGTCGCCCCTAATCTGTCAAAAATTCGATTGTTTAAAGCTTTTCTAAAATCAGTACCGGTAAGTCTTTCCACAATCTCGGGTGTCAGATAGAAAGCAAGTCCGGAATATTTGTATTTCGCCTCTTTCTCTAATGGAGAGTTTTTTATCGCTTTATAGATTTTCTTTTTATAATGCCTGTGAAGCCAAAGATCATCACTGATCTTAATAGGAAAACGTGCCGAAGAATCCTTTTTAAAAGTAAACCATTTATAACTTCCGTTTTTGCGCAGTGTATTTTTCCAGTACGGGATCCAGGGTTTCAAACGCCCCTGATGAGCAAGAATTTGCCGAAAAGGGATTCCCTCTTTATTCGAATTCTTAAAATACGGGAGATAATCATCAATTCCTGCAGAAAGATCAAATTTTCCCTCATCATACAGCTGCATAAGCAAGGGAAGTGTAGATGAAATTTTAGTTATGGATGCAAGATCATAAAGATCGTTTTTATGCACCTCAATGGTATCGTCATAAGTATGAAGCCCATAAGCTTTATAAAATACCACTTTTCCCTTCCTGGCCACGAGTACCTGTCCGCCGGGAATAGCTTTGGCATCCATAGCTACCTGCATCAGAGAATCGATACGGGTATTTAAAATATCGGAGTCCATCCCAGCTTCCTCCGGAAGGGTATATTCAAACCTGATACCACCTTCAACCTCCAGACCGTAACCCGCTTTAAATTTAGTGCCTATACTTACCGGTAGTTTTCCATTTGCACCGATCCCCCCAAAAATTAGCTGCGCTGCCAGTTCTTCGGTTAGCGGGGAATCCTGGTAAGTTTCAATAAGAATACCGGCATCTTCAATATTATCTATTTTATTCAGGACGTAAGGATTTTTGAAAACGCTAAAAACAGATTGACGATTCCGGGCAATTTCAGAAATAAAGCTTTTTACTTCATCGGAAAGCTTCAGAACATTATTGGGCCTTATACTGAAATCATGCAGACCGACTATTACCAGATTATAATCTTTTAAGGCTTTCCGCAGACTATCGATTTCTGCAGTGCCAGCTTCACGGGATAACTGAAAATCTTTGATTTTTGTATAGAGATCCAGGCTGTTCTGAAATTCGGTTTTTTCCCCCGAACCTATAGAAACCGAAGCGATCTTTAATGTGTCCAGTCTCATCAAAGGCATAAGGTCCCCTGTGTTTTTGAGAACTGTGAGTGAAGCTTCTGCCAGTTTTCTTTTTAAAAGTTTAGCTTCAGGAGTATTAAGCTCTTGTTCGATATGTTTTGGTGAAATTCTATGATAATCATCCAGTCCAACCCATTGTTTAACTGCAAGGATCTTCCGGGATTTTTCATCAATTTCTTCCTGGGTAATAAGTCCCTGTTTTATAGCTTTTTGAATTTCAGCAATGGCCTTGGGGACATCTTCAGTAAATTCAATAAGATCATTTCCCGCAAGAACCGCCTGTTTATCGACCACGCCTGGTTCATGACCTTCAGTCACTCCCTTCATATTCATGGCATCGGTCACAATAAGGCCCTGAAAACCTAATTTTTCTTTCAATAAACCGGTGATAATAGGTTTTGAAAGCGTTGAAGGGGTCTCTGTGCTGTCCAGAGCCGGAATATCAAGATGTGCGACCATGATACCGCCAACACCTGCATTTATAAGTTTTCTAAAAGGAAAAATTTCCAGGCTGTCCAGCCTTTTGACCGTATGATTTATCTTCGGAAGTGCCAAATGTGAATCTGTATCCGTATCTCCGTGTCCCGGAAAATGCTTCGCGGTTGTTAGCAGGTGCTCATCCTGCATTCCGTTCATGTAAGCCAGGGCTTTTTTAACCACATTTTGTTTATCCTCTCCAAAAGACCGGTAATTGATCACCGGATTTTCGGGATTGTTATTCACATCCACCACCGGAGCAAAATTGATATGAAGGCCAGTGCGTTTGATCTCTTTTGCAATTTCCTTTCCCATATCGTAAATAAGATCTTCACCCTGAATGGCTCCCAAAGCCATTTGATACGGAAAATTTATCGTATTCTCGAGGCGCATTCCCAGGCCCCATTCGGCATCAATCGCTCCTATTAAGGGAACTTCAGAAGCAGCCTGCAGGCGGTTCATAATTTTCACCTGTTCTTTCGGATTGCCCTGCATGAAAACAACGCCCCCAATTTTTTGGTTTTCAATAAGATTTAAAAGTTCCTGGATATGTTCTTCATCTTTATTAGAGTATGCCGGGACCATAAAAAGCTGTGCAATACGATCGCGGGGGCTCATGCTTTTCATCACAGAATCTACCCATTTACTATTTTCATATTGAAGAAATGCAGGGGTAATTTTTTGCTGATTTTCCTGTGCGATCACATTCTGAAAAAATGCGAATACGAGGAAAAAAAACAGGGAATTTTTAAATTTCATAAAACTGGTATAGCGTAATTTATTTATTCGATTTAAATGTACAGAAAGTGACTTATTCAGCCCTAACTATCTTGTCCCGAAGTTCTCTCCAGGTAACAAGAATAATCCCGTTATCTTTTATTAGTTTTTTTGCTTTTTCACTGGTGAAAAAATTGTAATCATCCTGTCGCCAGACGTTTCCCCAATCTGGATGTTCAATAGTGACCGCCTTCATTTCCTCATTATCATAAGCTAAATGAATGATGATCGTTGAAAGTCCGGGTTTTAAATTCTTCAAAATTCCTTCGTAATACTGGTCCATTCCTTTTGCAAAGATCTCAGGATCTGCCTGGAAATAATGATCTACTATGATATCCTGAGGCGTAAGCTCCATTCTTTCCCGAACGCCTTCAAGCGAAGACATTTCGTGGCTCAGCAAAACCGGAACTCTGTACTCCCTTCCTTTTTTAATATATACTTCCATGAGCTCGGGAGTGGTTCTTATGGCTCCCATATGGGCATCAAAATGAGTGAAATCTATGCCATAATCCTTAGCTTTTTCAATTTGAGCGGTTATCTCCTTTTCTACATCTTTTGCCTGCGCTTTTAACCGGATGCTATCTTCTGAAGGATAAAAATATCCATTTTCATTTACAATACTTGGAACCTGATCTTTAGAATCTGTCGGCCCCCATTTATAATTTTTCCATTCACTGGTAACCGTTAAATGAAGTCCAAAATCGGCATTTTTAGAATGCTTACTGGCATAATCTGCAATTTCAGGATACCACGGGCATGGCACCATAATACTAGCCGAATTTACGACCCCATTTTCCATAGCATTTATTGTAGCCACATTTTGAGAATGACTTATTCCGGCATCATCAGCATGAATAATAAGCAATTTGGCATCAGCCGGATATCCCAGGCGCTCTGCAATGTTTTTAGAGCTATTCTGCGCCTTTAGCGGGAGATATATCAAAAGCACACAAGCTAATAATATTTTAAAAGTATTTATCTTCATGAAAAAGTTTTTATAATTAATTCAAGATAAAGAAAATAATTGGTTAATGAAGCTTGTATCCTTTTCATTATGTTTCATGAAAAGTCAATTAAGCAGAAGGATGCCTGCTTTTAGCTAAAATGAAATTTTATTGTAACTTGGACTTATCTAAAATCAAAGTATGAAAAGGTCCCTGAAGCTGCTGTTAATAATCTTTCTGTCTTCTACTTCCTTAATGCTAAGCCAAACCAATAAAAAAGTAAAAATGGATAAGAATTTCACCCATGTGGTTTATTTCTGGTTAAAGAATCCTGAGAAAACGGAAGACCGCAAAGCCTTCGAAACTTCCCTGAAAAAGTTTATGAAAAACAGCAAATATGCGCAGACAAAATTCATTGGAGTCCCTGCAAACACTCCCCGGGAAGTGGTTGACAATTCATTTACTTATTCGTTAATTTTAAGTTTTCCTTCCAGAGAGGTTCAGGACCTTTATCAGCATGAAGACGCACATTTACTTTTTATTAAGGAATCTGAACATTTATGGAAAAAGGTACAGGTTTATGATTCGGTAGGAATTGATTAAAATCTTTCTACTTTGAAATTTTTCTTAGAAATTTCAATATCAGAAATATTCTGCACTATTTCTATTTCCCTCAAAAAAAGCAGGTTTAAAACATAAAAATTTATCTATTCTCTTTCTCCTGAATTGCTTACAAAAGCAAAATGTTTGCTATCTGGTGACCAGGAAGGGACATTAATTGTCCCCTGGCCGCCATATAAATAGGCAATGACTTTTGGGACTCCGCCTTCCGCCGGCATCAGTTTCAAAGTGACTCTTTTATACGATGGATGGTCATTTACTGGAATTTCAGGAGGAAAAGAGATATATACAATCCATTTTCCATCAGGTGAAATATGTGGAAACCAGTCATTATTGGCATCGAATGTCAATTGTTCCTTTTGAGAGCCATCGGGTTTCATGCGCCAGAGCTGCATGGTGCCGGAAGAACTGCCATTATAATAAATATATTTTCCGTCAGGCGAATATTCCGAACCGTCTACATGTTCTCCCTCCTGTGTATTGGTTAAAGCTATTTCTTTTCCGCCATTCACCGATTTCTTATAGATATCGAATGTTGGGTTGTCTTCACGGGTGGCTACATAAGCGACCGTATCATTACCCGGCGCCCATCCATGCCAGTAAGAAGGGGTTTCTTCAGTAATAAGTTTGGGCGTTCCACCGGCCATAGGCATCACGTAAACTGTAGATCCCCAGCCCGGCTTATTTTCCCGATGATGGCTAAAAGCGAGCATCTTTCCATCTAAAGAAATTCCATGATCATTGTTGAGATTATCAGCAAAACCGGTATCGAATTTGGTAATTTCGCCACCCTGTACAGGGATGTTATAAAGGGAGCCATCCATATTAAAAAGCAGTTTCTTTCCTTCGGGCATCCAGTTAGGAGCTTCAAAACGGCCATTCTTTTTGTAGATCACTTTTCTCTTTTGAGTATCGATATCCATAATCTCCAGTCTGCAGCCTATCCAACCCTGTTCATTAGGATCATAAGTTTCGGGTACAGGTTTGTCTATGCGCACATTCCAGGCTTCAGCTTTTGCAGTTGCATTCTCGTCATGAGATGTAATAAAAAGTCCCGCAAGTACCTTCCCGTTCCAGTCAATTTTATGACTTCCTATTTTTTGTAGTTCTTCTCCGGGATGCGCCGCTCGCATGATCACAAGATCTCCTTTTCGCTCTAATTGAAGAATTTCATAATTGGTTTTAGGAGCAGTGATCTCAGTCTGCGGATTCTTCATGGAATCTGCCTTTTTTTCCCTCCATTGCAGAGAGGTTAACCCATTGCCGTGAAGGGCAGCAGTCACATGTGCCGCATCTTTTGCTGAAGACTGCCTGATCATCAAACCAACTTTACGATGTGGGTTTTCTCCTTCTCCTGTGAACTTCAAATTTGCTGTGATGATGAAATCTCCTTCAATTTCATTAAAAAGGTAATTAAATTCATCCCTGTCAAACCAGACATTATATCCGCTGCCGCTGAGATCGTACGTTTGAGAGCCCTCATTGTAACTGGCGATCCCTTTATTTTTTGGTTCGCCTATATCGCGGTTATTATTAAAAATCCCCACGGAACTTTGGGAAAAGCCCAACCCGGCTGCAATGAAAATTAAAAAGCTAATGAAATGACGCATAAAATGACAGGTTTGATATTAAAACAGGTAATATACTTCGGGGAGTTTATATGTTTTCCAGAAGTTCTTCTTTTATATAATTATAGCTCTTAGCAAGGCTTTTATAAGGATCCATCTCGAAATTTTCCTGTTCCAGGATGAAATGTTTGGCGCCTGCCTCTTTCGCAATTTCAAAGATCTTTTCAAAGTCTATGGTTCCATTTCCAATCTCGGTATTTAGTTCATGATTGGTTTTGCTCATATCTTTCACATGCCATAACGGGAATCTTCCCGGGTGTTGTTGTATCATGGCAACAGGATCTTTTCCGCCGCGAACTACCCAGTAAATATCCATTTCAAAATACACCAGGTCTTTATCGGTGTTTTTCAAGAAAACATCAAAACCCGTTTGACCGTTGTAATCTTCGAATTCAAAAGCATGGTTATGATAGGCCAGTTTTAAACCGGCATTTTTGCACATTTCCCCGGCCTGGTTCATTTTTCCTGCCAGTCTTTTATAATCATCAATACTGGTCCTGAGGCTTTCTGAAATATGCGGAATGATCACATATTCCTGACCCAGTTTTTTGGCTACCTCAATAGTATAAGCAAAATCATCGCGGGTACCGGCTTGTTTTAAATAAGGATCAAGTCCATAATGACCGCTTGGTGAATTGAGGCCATTCCTGTCAAGCATATTCTTAAATTCATTGGCGCTTACACCCCAAAATTGGTTTTCTATAGAATAGCCATAAGTTTCTACCTCTTTGAAACCCACTTTTGCAACTTTTGAAAGGGTTCCTGCCACATCATCACCAATGGTTTCTCTTAATGAATACAACTGGAGGCCCAGTGGATAATTTTTATCACAACTGTAAAGCAGGCTGGGTAAAACCGATGTGGCTGCTACTGCCATGGCAGAGCGTTTTAAAAAATTCCTTCTTGTTATCATAATTTGATCTTTTAGTTAGTTGTTTTCGCTGCTTATTTAACTCTTTCTGAAGCGGCCAGATCAAGAGGTTTAGCCGATTTCAGTTTTACCAACTGGAGATAATCGCTGTTTTTAGCAACTACAATAAATTCACCATTAGGAGTTTTAAGTCGGGCCATATCTTTAACATCTCCCGGAACAAAAAATCCGCTTTCCCTGGCTGGTACAGGCTCAAAATGGCCTTTTCCGTCACCTTTTAGCAGAAGGCCTATACTGGCATCATTGCGTGGTGTTTCAACTTCTGAAGCATATAGATTCCCAGCGATCAAAGCATCCAGGTTACCGTCTTTATCATAGTCATCTACAAGAATCTGGTTAATATTGGAGATCTGTGCCTCATTAGGCAGCTTGTGCAGTTTAAAGCCATCCTTGGTATTTTCTACAAATACGCTGGCAAAAGATTTTACCTGGTAATGCAGTGCATTTTCCAGATAATCTTTAGTATAGATATCGGCCAGATTAGCATTTGCGTAGGAATTATAATCTTTGAACTTCTTTTTAATACCTGGCATTTGTTGCGATGAGCACTCTCTTCCGCGTACCGGGAATTTCTGCCCATCATTAAAGTAACTCAGTACAATATCTTTTGTATCGTTCCCATCAAAATCGTAATAATACACATCGAAGGTAGCATCATCATGAGCCTGGTATTTATAATTAAGTCCGAGATTTCCGGCAATAAAATCCATATCCCCATCATTGTCAAAATCACCCTCTTTCAGGCTAAACCACCAACCGGTAGTATCATCAAGTCCTAATTGAGAGGAAACATCGGTAAAATCTCCCTGTTCGTTTTTAAATACTTTAATAGGCATCCATTCCCCGGCCAACACAAGGTCTGTCCAGCCATCTTTATCAAAATCGGTCCAGCTCGCGCTGGTAACCATTCCCAAATTTTTAAGTTCTGGAGCTATTTCTGAAGTGATGTCTACAAATTTTGGACTGCCTTTTTCAGAACGATTTTCGAGGATATAACTATTAGCCGGAGAAGGATAGTTGCCGGGCACCAATCTGCCACCCACGAAAAGGTCGAGATCTCCATCTTTATCGAAATCGTTCGCGTAAACCCTTGAGCCACTAGTGATCATTTTGGGTAATGCCGTAAGGGATCTTTTAAAATCACCATTTTGATTTATATAAAGTCTGTCCTGTAACATTTCAGAATCTTTATCAAATTCATTTCCGCCACTAACCACATAAATATCATTATCCCCATCATTATCGGCATCAAAAATCAGCGCACCCAGGTCTTCATATTTATTATCGTGGTACAGATCATCAAAAGTTTTCTTTTCAAAGCCGGTTTTTGTTTGGAAATAAATCCCGGGGCGGTATTGAGATGCTGCCCCGATGAACACATCATCCAGACCATCTCCATTGAGGTCTCCAACGGCTATTCCGGGACCAAACATGGATGTTTTATGGGGAAGAAGAATTTCCTTTTCAAAATCGTCATAAGAGTTTTCGGTATGTTTATAATCGATATTCAGAGAATCCGGAGCGACCGTTAAAAATAGCTTTTGCGGTTCTTCAGGCGGTGTAATGAGAGTTTTTTCAGAGTCTTTGTAATCGATCACCAGCTTTTGATCTGCAGCGACATTTTTAAGCACCTGAGTTCTCCTGTCTGGCCAGACTATCTTTACTTCCCGGATATTTGCATTCTGCCCTACGCCGAAATGAAGTTCAGGAGCTACTGAAGATTGGAATCCACGGCTTAGGTTAAGCTCCTGCATTTGGGAAAATTCATCCTGTTTCAGATATACCCTGGTCCCGATGCCAAATTTATTTTTATCAGGCCCTTTAAATTTCACACTGAGGAAGTGATTTTTCGAAATATTGTTATTTTTAAAAACAGAGGCCTTATCATCAATATTATTGGTAATAACTTCAAGATCTCCATCATTATCCAGGTCTACATAAACAGCTCCATTTGAAAAGCCTTTAAAAGACAATCCCCATTTCTCATTGGCCCTTTCAAAGCTCATATCGCCTTTATTTCTGAAAACAAAATTATCTACCCTTTCAGAAGGCATACCCAGCGATTTTTCTAAAAGGCTGTCATTTTGTTTAGGTCTTTTTTCAAGTTCATGGAAATAATCTTTATTGTTGATTTCTCGCCTCGTTCCATTGGAAATATAAATATCTTTCCAGCCATCATTGTCCAGATCGGCAAACAAAGGAGCCCAGCTCCAATCGCTTGCCTGAACACCCGCCAATCGTGAAGTATTACTGAAAGTCGGGACATTTCCTTTTAAATTTCCTGAATTTGTTTGAAGGGAGTTGTACATATACTGGTAATGAAACCCGGAGTAAACGGTTCCCCAGAAAAGCTTCGGGTTCATACTGGCCATATTTGCCTTGGCCCGGCGATTATTTTTGGCAGCCATATCCATTTCAAGAATATCTAAAAGTCCATCATTATTATAATCGGCAATATCTACACCCATTCCATAAAATGAGGTTTGTTTGGTAGCATCTTTCAGGACATCTGTAAAAGTTCCATCTCCATTATTTAAATACATTAGATCAGGAGTGCTGAAGTCACTGGATACATAAATATCAGGCCACCCGTCCTCATTAAGATCTCCTATCGTCGCGCTGATAGAAAGACCAAAGGACCTTAGGCCCGCTTCATTGGTTACTTTGGTAAAACTTCCACCATTATTTCTATAGAGATTGTTGGTTTCAACGTCTTTGACGTTTTCCATTTTAAATCTATAATATTGGTTTGGGGCATCGAAACGTGTGGGCGGATAATTCGCCACATAAAGATCCAGATCCCCGTCCATATCATAATCGAAGAAAGTAGATTGAATACTGTTACCTTCATCTGCAATACCGTAATCTTTAGCTTTTTCGGTAAAGGTTCCATCCCCGTTATTGATGTAAAGCTCATTCTCGTGAGGAGCAAATTTTCCAGAAACCGAAACATAAATATCAAGATAACCGTCATCATTGACGTCTACCATAGTAGCCCCGGTATACCACCGGTCATCTCCACTTAATCCTGCCTTCTCAGTAACATCTTCGAATTTGAGTCCGCCTTTATTCAGGTATAATTTGTTTGGCACCATATTGCCGGTAAAGAAAAGATCGGTTAAGCCGTCGTTATTGATATCACCTGCGGCAACACCCCCTCCCATATAAAGATAGGAGTAACTGAAATAATTAATACTATCGTTTTCTTTTAAGTCATTTCGGAAATCAATTCCGGTTTGTTCTGCCTGTAACTGTGAGAAATTCTTTTCCTTTTTAATTTCCTTATCAACTCCGGAAGAGCAGGAAAAAAGGAAGCTTATAGAAGCCAGGAACATCAAGGACAGGTTAAGATTTTTCATTTTCAACATTTGCCGTTTCAAAAATTATGGTAGATAATTTGTAATCAAAGATAAAAAAGAGCCTGCCGTAAATACTTTTATAAAGGATTTTTGGCAGGCTCATATTTAAATAACTAAAACTAATTTAAAAAACTATTCTCTCTATTTTTAATAGATAAAGCTTTTTAGTACCCAGGGTTTTGTGTTAACACGCCTCCCGAAAGGTCAATCGCTGTTGTAGGAATAGGCATTATGGTCATATACTCCTGGAAAGGAGATGTTTTAGGGCCAAAATTTGGAATGGTCTCAGTTTCATTATTGATATATTCCGTAATAACAGGCTTGGCAATATCCCAACGAGCAAGATCAAAAAACCTGTGGCCTTCCATTGCCAGCTCTAATCTTCTTTCAAATCTAATTGCTTTAAGTGCAAACTCCTTATCAGGGAAAGAAGGATAGGGTTCAATTTTATAATTAGCCGCTGGAGATCCATCGGGAGCTTTAACATATGTCATATTTTTAGCACGATTACGAACCATATTGACATATTTTAGCGCTGTATCAAGATCATCCATTTCTGCAGCAGCTTCAGCAGCCATTAGTAAAACTCCGGAGAAACGCATCACGTTATAGTTAATCCCTGGACTTTGCTGACCCCAGTCGGCAGTTCCCATATTAACATCCTCACCATTGTGGTAAACATTCTTTTTAGGAAGGTAAATACCGGATATGTCAGATGTAGTATTACGTATCCAGTCCCCACCGGGATTAATTCCGT
Organism: Christiangramia fulva; assembly: GCF_003024155.1. Taxonomy (NCBI): domain Bacteria; kingdom Pseudomonadati; phylum Bacteroidota; class Flavobacteriia; order Flavobacteriales; family Flavobacteriaceae; genus Christiangramia; species Christiangramia fulva. The sequence goes on along the minus strand of NZ_CP028136.1, from coordinate 1,644,549 downwards.
AACCATTATAATCTATTCCCCTTCTACCAACGGTATAATCAAGTCTTGGATCAAGTGGACCTGTTTCAGGCGTAAAAGACTCCGCACTTGAAAGACCAAAATCATTAGCTACATGATGATCGCTATAATTGTCAGGAAGAGGTAAACCATCAGGACCTACCTGATAAGCATCTACTAGATCCTGGGTAGGCATATAAAAACCACAACACCAGCCCATGGCATTTGGAAAATTCAAAGTACTTCCCACATTCCCGTTATAAGAATATTTATCATCCGCCGCAAATTGGATCGCAAATACCGATTCAGGACTGTTCTCTCCCGAGGCAACGAAATTAGTTACGAATTCATCATTCAAAGCATAAGGTCCATTTTCAATAACGTCCTTCAAAAGGTTAAAGGCCTCAGACCATTTTCCCTGGAAAAGATATGTTTTTCCTAAAAAAGCCTTGGCAGTCCAGGATGTTGGTCTTCCAGGCTCGTCTTGAGTATCTGGAAGATTTTCCATAGCGAATTTCTGGTCTTCTTCTATTTTGTCCCAGATCGGCCCTGGATTAGGCTGATTAAATTCAGTATTTATATAATTTTCTACCGATATAAATGCAGGATTGCCATAAATCTTCTGAAGTTCGAAGTTAAAGAAGCCTCTTAAAAATTTGGCTTCAGCCTTTTTTTCAGTAAAATCCTGACCTTCTATTCCTTCAATAACAGAAAGAACAGCATTTGACCTGTTCACACCGGCATAAAGAGCTTTCCATTTCCCAAGAATATAAATGTTTGCTGGGGTGAAGGCATACGTTTCGAGAAGGAACAGCTCCTGCTGGTCACCATCGGTACTTCCTTTATGGGCATCATCAGAGAGCACATCAAACCACCAGTTATCAGGGCTAACAGCAAAAGCACCATCACCAAAATCTCCCAGGGCACGTCCATCCAAAACAGAATAGGCCCCGGTAAGCAAAAGATCTACTCCATCTGGGTTTTGAAGAGCCTGATCACTCAGTGCCCCTACCGCAGGAGTTTTTGTGAAATCCTCATTACACGCAATGAGCGCAAAAAGAGGAAGTATATAATAGATTATCTTCTTCATAATAATTAAAGTTTAATATTAACACCCAATGTATAAATCTTTGAAACGGGATATACCTGATAACCCACATTTCCATCAACTCCCAGAGTTAAAGTACTGGTAGAAGCAATCTCTGGATCAAGTCCATCATATCCGGTAATGGTAAACAGATTAGTTCCCTGTACATATATGCGCAGATCCTGTACCCTTAATTTTTCAACAATATTATCTGCAAAATTATATCCTATTTGAAGGTTCTTCAGTCTAAAGAACGAACCATCTTCTACAAAATATGAATTTGGCCCTGTCTCGCTGTTTCGAATAGTAGCACTAAGTGCTGGTAAGGAAGCATTGGGATTTTCAGGAGTCCAGGAATCCAGCACACGGGTACTTCTGTTTCCGTCAAAGAACAATGGAAAATCTGTAAATACTTTTTGATAATTGTAAATATCATTTCCCTGTGAGCCAGAGAAGAATGCAGAAAGGTCAAATCCTTTATAACCGGCTGTCAGGTTTAAACCATAAGTGAAATCCGGGTGAGGTGAACCAATTTTAGTTCTGTCAAGGTCATTTATCACACCATTATTGTCAATATCGGCATATTGAAAGCGACCTACTCCTGCAGCAGGAGATGCGAAGCCCTGGTCGGCAGCGCCAGAAACTTCGGCTTCAGAAGAGAAAATTCCTATTACTTTTCTTCCATAGAAGTAAGAAAGCGGCTGACCTACAGAGGTTCTCGTGATAGATCCTACTCTAAATCCACTGTCTCCAGGTTGAAACTCACTGATTAAGTCGGTTACCTCATTTTTATAATGGGAAACATTCAGATTAAACCCATAAGTGAAATCTTTTGTAGGAAGGCTTTGGTATCCAAGACTAAAATCTACCCCGGTATTTTTAATAGAACCAAGATTAACATAAGGAGCACTTGCATCAATAGCTGTGGTACTGATCAAACTGTTATCCTGAGTAATAAGATCTTTGGTTGTTATCTCATAGAATTCTAATGTAGCATCCAGTCTATCATCGAACATTCCTAAATTCAGTCCAATGTTCTTGGTAACACTGGTTTCCCATTTAAGATCGGGATTCCCAACTGCCGACAAAATTGCTCCTGTAGTGGGAGTACCACTTCCCATAAAAACGTAGTTAGCATACTGTTCATCAAGATTGGAAATATTAATTGTCGGGTTTCCAACTGGTAAGGTTTGATTACCTAATTCACCCCAGGAAGCCTTTAGTTTTAATCTGCTTATTGTATTACTTTGAGGGAAAAAGTTCTCATCGCTGATCACCCATCCAACACTAAGTGAAGGAAAAATATCGCTTTGGTTATCCCCGCGGAACCTTGAAGATTTATCCCGACGAAGGGTAGCTGTTAAATAATATCTCCCGGCGTAATTGTAGTTGGCTGTACCGAAAATTGAATAAAGTGTAGAGGTACCATCGTACGCATAATCAACTATAGGAGAACCGGTTCCATTTGAAAGTAAGTAAAAGTCCGGATCTTCAAAAAGATATCCGCTATTAATAACTCCTTTTCCCTTTCCTCTTTGAGAAAGAGCCTCTATACCTGCTACCGCATCAATACTGTGTTCTCCGAAATTATTATCATATTGGACGGTATTGGTCCATGTCCACTGATAGTTCTGAGCATCCTGTTCTGTAAGCGTATTGGTAGAAATAGGTTCAGAATGTTCGGGATTTAAGGCAGTGAAAAATCTTCCGTTATAATACTGCACATCCGCACCAATTGATGTTTTGACGTTGAAATGCTGCAAAACTTCCAAAGAAGCATAAACATCCCCAAACATACGTAAGGATTTACTGTAATTATTTTTAGCTCTCAAAAGGTTGGCAACCGGGTTGTTAGCATTACCCAAACCTAGCGAAGGAGAATAGGTACCGGTAAAAGCACCGTTATCATCCCTTACAGGTAGTAGAGGTGAAGCTCTCAGGGCATAATTAACCTGATTACCATTTCGCGTTTTACTAAAAGAAACGTTCAAATGCTCTCCTACTCTTAACTTATCCATTATTTTAAATTCAGAATTCAGTCGGGAAGTTCCTCTCTCAAATCCTGTTTCTAATTGAACTCCCTGCCTTTTCAGGTAGTTAAGAGACATTAAATATTTGCCGTATTGATTCCCATTTTGAAGAGTAACGGAGGCATTATAGGTAGGCGCGGTTCGGAAAATCTCATCCAGCCAGTTTGTACCGCCTTCAGGAACAGTAACCGGAACAGGTGCTCCCAGAATCGTACTTGGTACAACCGGCTCAGCACCGTTGCCATATTGAGCATGCTTCACTTCAGTACCATCATTTCGCAGACTTTCAAAGATCATTTGCCCATGTTGCTGCGGATTTAACATACCAGGAAGATTTGACGCCTGGGCAAAACCAACATATGAATTTACAGTCATTGATGGCTTAGCCATGCTATATCCTCCACCTTTTGTGGTTATAATTACAACACCGTTCGAGGCTCTTGCCCCATACACAGCTGCCGCACCATCTTTTAAGACGTTCATCTGTTCGATATCGTTTGAGTTCAAACTATTTAGAATCGCAGGATCGTCAGTTTGCACCCCATCAATAATATAAAGGGGATTGTTATTATTACTGGTACCATAACCGCGAATCCTTACGATAGGTGAAGAACCAGGCTGGCCGTCACTTAAAACCGTCACCCCGGTAACCCTACCCTGAAGCGCTTCTGCCGCGTTCACGATAGGTGTTTTTGTAGCCTCTGAAACATCTACAGATGATACAGAACCGGTTACATCACCACGTGTTTGGGCGGTATATCCCATTACAACCACTTCATCCAGCTGGCTGGTGTCTTCTTCAAGAGTGACATCGATCTCCTGCTGATTTCCCACCACAATTTCCTGGTTTTTATAGCCTACATAGCTAAAAACCACGGTCTGGCCCGGAGCGGCTTCCAGGCTATAATTTCCGTCAAAATCGGTTTGAGTTCCCGTATTTGTTCCTTTAACAAAAACGTTCACACCCGGTAAAGGGACACCATTTTGATCGGTTACAGTTCCGGCAATTGTTTGTTGCACGTACGAAGAACTTTCTCCTTCAGCAGCAAATAGCTGTGGGTTTACAACTATGCCAAATACAAATAGCATGTATAGACACAGGAGAGTTCTTTTTTGAATGCCCGGAGAAAAATCAACGGGAGTAGTAGTAATCCTCATGTTCATAATTAATAGTTAATTTAGTTGGTGTGTTAAAAATATACAAAAACAGTAGAATATATTAAGACAATATTAATAAAATAAAGATTTATCGCAATAGTATTAACATTTTAATATTCCCAAATTTTTTAACGTAAAATTTACACTTTAATGTAAATTGATCGTTTATCCATCCAAAGCGCTATAAGCCAAAGAAGCAGCATATAACATATTGCAAAAAGAAGCGAAGCATTCAAAGCCGACAACCAGCTAAGAAAAAGATTTTCATAAATAATTACTTTTAAACTTTCGCCTCCTATATGGATTAAGCCAATGATTTCAATTATAATTCCGGAGAGGATGTAGATAAACAGCGGATTCCTTCCAAAAACTTCAAAGAAGTATGCACCTTTTTTGAAATTAAGCACTTCAGTAATAAAAATAAGGGCACCTAATATTAAAAGATCCCATCCTATGGTATACAAAACGTAAGAGCTTGTCCAAATTGGTTTATTAATAGGAAATGCAGGATCCCAAATGAGAGCCACTGCTAACAGGACGATTCCGCCAAGCGCAAGTTTCCAGACTGTGGTAAAATTATTCCCTGATTTTTGAATGAAAATTCCCGCAACATAACCTCCTATCACATTCACTATGGCAGGAATGGTACTTAATAAGCCTTCGGGATCAAATGGTATCCCGTAGCCGTGATACAAATTTTCGGGATCAAAAAAGAACAGATCCAATTTCAATTCAGCATTACCTTTAAGGCTATACGGATCACCCGGATCTCCAAAATAATACATTAGCCACCAGTAGATCAAAAGAAGAGCAGCACCAATAATCAAAACAGGTTTTATTTTAAGGTACCTTATGAGTAAACCGGCGAACATATAGCATAAAGCAATACGCTGAAGCACTCCCATTATTCTTATATCGGCAAAATTCATCAACTGCCAGCCTTCCTGGGCATCCCGATAAATAAACGGAAAGCCATTAAGGAAAAGGCCTATAAGAAAAATAATAAGCGTTCTTTTAAAAAGCTTTTTCAAAAAAGCACTTTCTCCTTTAGCCTCATATTTTCTAAGGCTAAAGCTCATGGCATTCCCAATTACGAAGAGGAATGTTGGAAAAACAAGATCGGTAATAGTGAATCCGTGCCAGGCAGAATGTTCGAAGGGACCATAAATGGTTTCCCAGCTCCCGGGTGTGTTCACTACTATCATTAAAGCAATGGTTAAACCCCTTAAAATATCAAGAGCTAAATACCTTTCCTTAACGTTGGTCATAAGATTTTTTTTAACACCTGTTTCACAAATAAACAAAAATTAAATTAAAATCCTGCCGTTTTCAATATTTTTTTTATTCTACACTTTCTTTAATAATTTTTTTTATAAAGTTTATTCAGAAATAGATAATTCCTTAATTTTGTTTTCTACTTTTAAGGTGATACAGATTTCAGTAATTACTTTTGCCCTGAAAGAGAAATAAATAAAGATGAATACATTATTAGAAGACTTTTTTATCAACACCGATTTTCTACAGGGATTATCACATGTCGAAAAGAAGAAACATTTTCAGAAACTTAGAATATTAAGATTTCTGTATTTGCAGGGACCTACCACCAATGCCGAAATTTGTAACGCGTTTAATTTCAGCCTGCCCACTTCGATGGCACTCATAAATCAGCTCATCAAGGAGGGACTCATCGTAAAACAGGGAAGAGGTGAATCTGTGGGTGGAAGAAAGCCAGATCTTTTCGCAATTAAACCGGGAACTTTTTTCGTTCTCAGCATACATATTGACCGTTTCAATATCAAACTTGCTATTGTAGATAATACAAATTCCACGATCATAGAAGAAGACATCCCTTCAAAGATCTCTTCTGAGGTAAATATTGTTGACACCCTTTTCAATTATGCGACTGCTTTAATTGAAGAATCTGAAGTTGATACCAATAAATTACTGGGAATAGGCATAAGCATGCCCGGCCTTGTTTCTTCAAAAGAAGGAAAGAATTTCACTTATTTCCTCTCAGGACAGGAGTCTTTATCATTGCAGGCTGCCCTGAAAAAACAGTTTGACAAGCCTGTCTATATTCTTAATGACGCTAAAAGTGCCTGTCTTGCAGAATTCAGGTTTGGAGAAGCTAAAAATAAAGAAGATGTACTGGTAATTTCTATGGACTGGGGAATTGGCCTGGGAATAGTGATGGGCGGTAAGATGCATACGGGAACTTCTGGTTTTGCAGGAGAGTTCGGACATATTCCCATGGTGGAAGATGGAGAATTATGCCACTGCGGAAAAAGAGGTTGCCTTGAAACCATTGCTTCCGGACTCGCCCTTGTCAATAAAGCGAAAAAAGGCCTTGCGGCAGGTGAAACTTCATTGCTAAGTTCTATGGTGAATGATGATTCAGAACTAAACCCTGAAATAATTATTGAAGCCGCAAATCGCGGCGACCAGTTTTCTATTAATATCCTTTCTGAAATAGGCAGCAATCTGGGAAAAGGAATTGCCATTTTGATCCAGATCTTCAATCCTGAACTGGTTATCCTGGAAGGAAAAATTGCGGAAGCTAAAAAATTCATAACTACTCCCATTCAGCAATCAATGAATACTTTTTGCATGATTCAGCTTAAGGAAAAAACAAAAATTGTTCTTTCCAAACTCGGTAGAAACTCTCATTTACTTGGTTCTACTGCTGCTGTCGTTAACAATGTGTTCAAGAATCAGCTTAAACTGGAGAATGATATAGGAAAATAAAAATTAAACCTTTGTTTCAACAATTATGGCGCGATTAAACTTATTAGAAGAGACCCGATTTGAAAAATTACCGGTTACTGTTTATTCTGAAGAAAGCGTTGCAGCTCAAAAAGTAGCGCAGCATATCGCAGAGATCATCCGGAAAAAACAGGCGGCCAATGAAATGGCCGTTTTGGGACTTGCAACCGGAGCCACTCCAATCCAGGTTTATGCAAATCTGGTTAAAATGCATCAGGAAGATGGTTTAAGTTTCAAAAATGTCATCACCTTCAATCTTGATGAATATTACCCCATGCGCCCCGACGCGAAACAAAGCTATGTTACTTTTATGGATGAGCATCTGTTCAGCCATATAGACATTCCAAAAGAAAATATTCATATCCCGGATGGCACTCTTCCAAAAGATGAAATAGCCGATTATTGCCTGGACTATGAAAATAAAATAGGAGAATTAGGAGGTCTCGACCTGCAGATACTCGGGATTGGTAGAACCGGGCATATTGGATTTAATGAACCAGGTTCTGCGCCCAATTCAGGTACCCGTCTGGTTACACTTGATGACCTGACAAGAAGGGATGCCGCCAGGGATTTTGGAGGTAAAGAAAATGTGCCAACCAAGGCGATAACCATGGGAGTAGGCACCATTTTCAAGGCCAAGGAGATTATACTCATGGCCTGGAGTAAAAAGAAAGCTTCCATTATCAAAAAGGCCGTTGAAGGTGAGATGTCTGGCAATGTGCCGGCGACCTATCTTCAGCTTTCAGATAACGTTCGATTCATTCTTGATGAAGATGCGGCTTCTGAATTAACTCGATTTAATACCCCATGGCTTGTAAAAGATTGTGTTTGGGATAAGCCGCTCATCAAAAAAGCTGTTATCTGGCTTTCTTCCGAAATCCAAAAACCCATTCTTAAACTTACCGATGAAGACTATAACAATCACGGTATGGCGCAGCTGGTCACTGAAGTTGGCTCTGCATACGATATAAATATCGATGTCTTCAATCAACTACAACACAGCATCACCGGCTGGCCCGGTGGGAAACCAAATGCCGATGATTCTCAGCGACCCGAAAGAGCCGAACCTGCTCATAAACGATCGCTGATCTTCTCCCCGCATCCCGATGATGATGTCATCTCGATGGGAGGTACTTTTATCAGGTTGGTGGACCAGGGGCATGATGTGCACGTGGCTTACCAAACTTCGGGAAATACAGCAGTTTGGGATACCGATGTACTTCGTTATGTGGAATTTACGATAGATTTTAATAAAAGCATCAACAAAGACACCGCTGAACTGGAAAAAGTTTATGACAGAATGCGGGATTTCTTTAAAATCAAGCAACCTAATGATGTAGATCTTGAAGAAATCAGAAACGTAAAGGCCTTTATAAGAAAATCTGAGGCGTATGCCGGTGCGCGCTATGCCGGACTGGAAGACAGCAATATCCATTTTATGGCGCTTCCTTTTTATGAAACGGGAAAAACCGTTAAAAATCCTGTGACCGATATTGATGTGGAGCAAACAAAGGCTCTTCTTCAAAAAATAAAACCTCACCAGGTATTCGCAGCCGGAGATTTTGATGATCCTCATGGAACCCATATTGTATGTTTCAGGATCATTCTTGAGGCGCTTACGCAGTTAAGAAAAACCGAAGAATGGACAAAAGACTGCTGGCTTTGGATGTATCGAGGCGCCTGGGATGAATTTGAGACTCATGAAATTGAGATGGCAGTGCCATTATCTCCTAATGAAGTTCATAGAAAGAGAAATGCCATTTTTCAGCATCAATCTCAAAAAGACCGTCCGGTTTTCCCCGGCGACGATGAAAGGGAATTTTGGGTTAGGGCCGAACAAAGGAACCGTGAAACCGCCTTCAATTATCACGAATTAGGCCTTGCCAACTATGAGGCAATGGAAGCCTTCGTCAAGTGGAAATTCCAGGATGAAAAATAAACAAGGAGTTATTTAAAAAATTAAAAGCCGCCTTATATAGCAAATAAGACGGCTTCTTTTTATACGCTTAGCGTATATTTCTACTATTTATCAGGGTTTAAAATTATAAAATACTCCGTTCACCTTTTTTCTGCCACTATCTTTCTCCCAATCTATACCGGGACTGTTGAAAAAATGGATCCCCATTTCATTCAGGCGTGGGCCATGTTTTGCAAGTCTTTCCTTAAATTCAGAGAATTGTCTTTTTGCAGAAGGGGTCCATGCAACCTCAGCTACTGCAGCAGCTCTTGGCCAGAAGCGATCATCCATGGCCTGGTCTGTCCACACCTGCTCTGACCACACCGGAGCTTCCACTCCTATTACATGCGGATTTGAGCTTGAAAAACTGTAAACTTGTTCCACGGTGATCCCGTTTGTACACCAGGTAGCCGTATTTTTTTGTTCCGGAGTATTCCCATGGTCAAGGTAAAAATTAGCGCATATAGATTCTATGACCTTCACATCTTCCATCACACTCTCTGTTTTGCCATTCCATTCCTGGCTGATAAAATCAGGACTCACTTTAGTTTGGGTAACTTCCTCCCAGCCTACAGGAATTTTATTGTAATGATGAACAATAGAATCTGCCTTTACCACAAATTCTTTATAAAGCGGATCTTCTATCTCGTCGCCACCCATATGGATCCAGGGGCCTTTAGTTATGCTGGCAAGTTCTCCCACTACTTCTGAAACGAAATCATAAGTTGCGGGATTTTCAAGGCAGAATCGGCTCCATCCCACATCATGACCGGTAAAGAGATCGGGCGGAAGCGCTTTTTTAGGATGAATATTTGCATTTTCAGCACAATTTAATTCGGGATACGCCAATAGCGCGGAATAAATATGGCCCGGCATATCAATTTCGGGAACCACAATAATATTTCTTTCCAGCGCGTAATCCTGTAATTCTTTATATTCTTCCTGGGTTAGATATCCGGAACGGCCATTATCAACCGATCCTTTAGAGGCAACTTCCGTTAATTTTGGTTTGCTTTTTATTTCAATTCTCCATCCCTGATCATCAGTTAAATGCAAATGAAGCCGGTTAAGCTTATATAGGGCCATGCGGTCAACATGACGTTTCAAATAATCAAGACCGAAGAAGCTCCTGGCCACATCAACCATAGTTCCTCGCCAGCTGTACTCAGGCTTATCTTCAATGTTTGCATAACGAAGGCTTACTTTTACCTTTTTCAGATCATTTTGCTCAACGGCAGGCGGAAAGAACTGTCGTAAGGTCTGTACCGCATAGAACAAGCCGGCATCGGTGGCTCCTTTCAGAACAACTCCCTGCGCACCAATATTGAGCATATAGCCCTCCTCTCCCAATTTGTCTTTAAGTGAAGCATCTTTAATTATTTTCCAGTTACCACATGAAAAATCATCATTTTGAGTAAGGCTTACGGTACCACCGGTATTTTTCAGCAGTTTCTCAAGCCATGCCGCAGTTTTTCCGCTTCCCTCATTATAACAAATAATGTTTTTCTTCGGAATGGTATAACTTCCATCCTGCCAGGAAACTTTCATTGGCAAAGGAATAATTGCCGGTTTTGAGAGCGATTGCTGCTCCTGTGTCTTCTTCAATCCGGAACAGGAAAAAAGAAAAGTAGCCGCAAGAATTAAGACGGCATATTTTGAAATTTTTGCACTCATAAATTTTAAATTAAGAATTAAGTATTAGAGGAAATATGCTTTAAAAACAAACTCATAATCTTCAGGATTCATATCGATCATTGATCTCTACTTTAGAAACTTCCACAAAAAGTTCAGCTAATTTCTTACAAACAGCCTGAAAAAATCTTTCTCCTTTTTCCTTCATGGCTTTTTTCGGATTTCCGATACCCGTATCATCAGTAACAGCAGACCATTTTCGCTCAGACCAGGCCCAACCTTCCCTTATAGCCGAAATTTTTGATTTTTTCTCCCTTCCATCACCGGCCTCTTCAAGCGGTGATACCACTTCAGGTTTTAAGTGGAGCATGAGACTTGTTTCCATTTCATCGGCGTGATCTCCTGAAGCTTCAAAATATTCCTCTTTATTCACCACCTGAAAAAAATTGGTCATTAGCAGGAACATTTCAGGAAATTTCAATCCCAGTTCCCTCAGGAGTGGCTTGAAATTATTTCCGCCGTGCCCGTTAAGCACGATGAGTTTTTTTATTCCCTGCCGGTTCAATACCTCAATAATATCGGCTAAAATTGCCAGCTGCGTGCTGGGATTGAGATTCATGTCCAGCCTTATATCTGCCTGGCCACTGTTCACCCCAAAAGGGATATTTGGTAAAATAATATGTTTAGCACCGGCTTCAAATGCATACCTGCCGGCCTCAGCGGCAATGGCATCAATTTGATAATTATCGGTCGCGTACGGCAGGTGATAATTATGAGCTTCTGTGGCTCCCCAGGGAAGAACTGCTAATTCTATATCAGCATCTTTAATATTTTTCCAGTTGTTTTCTGCAAGAATATAAGGCCTCATTTTTTACGAATTTTATGTCCGGATGTTGCAAAATAAAATATGAAGATATAACAGGGCAGCAGGATCACGTATGCATAATGAACGCTCCAGTTATCGGCAAGAGCCCCATACAATAAAGGAATAATGGCTCCACCGGCGATTCCCATAACTAATAATGAGGAAGCTGCTTTTGTGAACCTTCCCACATCAGCAAGTGCCAGGGGCCAAATTGCCGGCCACATGAGCGCATTGGCAAGACCTAAAAGCGCGATGAAACCTACAGAAACATAACCCGTTGTAGCCAGTGCCAGAATTGAGAAAATCACCCCGAGGATCGCAGATACGCGTAAAGCATTATCCTGTTTAATATATTTTGGAATGGTAAAAATCCCTATTATATATCCTAAAACCATGGTAAACATGGTGGCGGTAGCAAAGTATTTAGCGGTGGTAAGGGGAAGACCAAGCGAAGCTCCATAATTAATAATACTATCGGCAGCGATCACTTCTACTCCCACATAAAGAAAAAGGCTTATAACCCCTAAAATTACATGAGGAAAATCGAAAACGCTCTTTTTTCCCGCATTTGTTGATGTAAGTGTTTCATCTTCTTCTTCGGTGTCAACTTCTGGCAATGAAGATTTATAGACCCAGAAGGCAAGAGCGAGAAGAACAACAATGATCCCGATATATGGAGGGATTACACGTGAAGCCATTTCATTAAGCTCCGCAATCTTTTGGCTTTCCGTCAGGTTAGCGATTTCAGCACGCAGTGCATCTGCTTTTTCCAACTGTAAAAAGAAACCTATCAGGATAGGAGCCAGCGCGCCCGCAAGTTTGTTGCAAATTCCCATGATACTAATACGCTTCGCTGCACTTTCAGCAGGTCCCACAATAGTAACATAAGGATTAGAAGCCGTTTGGAGAATAGCGAGACCGCTACCCATAATGAACAGGCCTAATAAAAATAAAATATAGGTTCGTGTAATGGCCGCCGGAATAAATAGCAGCGCACCAAAAGCCATGACGATAAGGGCTACCGACATTCCATTTTTAAATCCGAAAATAGTCAGCGTTCTGGTAGAAACCGGGGCCATTACAACATAGGCGATGTAAAAAGCAAAGGTGACGAAGAACGACTGGAAAGTTGTTAATTCACAGGCAATCGCCAGGTACGGGATCAGAAGGGAATTAAGCCAGGTTACGAAACCAAAAATAAAGAAAAGCGCGCCGATAATGATAATGGCGTTTTTCGCATTTGATTTTGCAGAGGAAGCCTCCATTTGAACAGAAGTGTTTGAATTGGCCATATCAAATGTTTATAAAGATATTATATCTGTTTAATTAAAATTAATTTATTTATCAAGCATCGCCGCAGAACCCAGTACGGAAACATCGGGCATGGCGGATGGAAAAATTTTCACTCTCTTTAATATTCTTTTAAAAGGAAAAGTATTTATTGTTTCCATTAAGGATTTTTCAAAATATTTAAAAGAACGGCTTATGGAACCTCCAAGGATAATCGCTTCAGGGGATAATATATATAAGATGAGTTTCAGACTTTCCGCCAGATGTTTCCCGAATTCGTCAAAGATCTTTAAGGCTTCCGGATCACCCTGTTCGGCCTTTTCGAAGACTTCTGCTCCTTCACGCTGATACTGAAGTTTAAAGAATTTCCCACTGCAATAATCTTCAATGGTGCGGTCGAGATAGGGAATATTGGCAAGTTCGCCGGCACCGGAAAGTGTTCCCGAGTACAATTCGTGGTTAATAATGATCCCCGTTCCGTAACCGGTTCCTAAAGAAACACCTACAAAATTCTTATAGGTCTTTCCCTGGCCGTATTTTTTCTCTCCCAGGGCAAAAGTATTGGCATCATTAGTAATTCTTACAGGCTTTTTAAAATGCTTTTCCAGGCTGTCTTTTAAATAGACTTCTTTCCAGGAAGGAATATTCCAAAGATCATAAACAATTCCCTGTTCTTCATCTATCAGTCCCGGGACACCGATCCCGATCCCTACAAAATCATGGCCACATAAGCTCTCGATGCCTTCGATAAGTTCATCTATAATTTGCTTTTCGGGTGCATTGGCCGAAGTAGCTATTACCAGATCTTTAAAAATTTTAGAATCCTTAATAGCTCCTATATGCATTTTCGTCGCCCCAATATCTACCCCTACTATGATGTCTTTCATAAATCGTTATTAATAGATCTTTTTACCGTGATCTAAGCTGAGATTTCTTTTATTTTAATATTACGCCAATAAACTTTTATGCCGCCGCCGGCATGGATTTGAAGTGCTATTTTTCCGGTGGCCTCTGCAATTTTATCATCGCTGAGTTCAACCATTTTAACACCATTCAGCCAGGTAGTTACCTTTCCATCCAGCACGCGAATTTTCATGGTATTCCATTTGCCGAATTTCAAGACTCCTTCTTTTGAAGGATCTGGTTTTATAAGCCATCCGCGTCCGTAAGATTCATAAATCCCACCGGTATCATGGCCAGGAGGAGCAACTTCTACCTGCCAGCCCGAAATTTTTGTTCCTTCTATTTCAGAACGGAAGAAGACCCCGCTATTACCATCAGCTTCCTGTAAAAATTCAAGCTGCAATTCGAAATTTTTATAATTGTTCTCAGTGGCCAGATATCCATATTCTTTATCGGGGCCACTTTCTCCTACCAGCAGATTATCATCAACATACCATTTTTCGGTTCCATAGATTTTCCATCCCTGCAAATCCTGCTCATTAAAAATTTTCTTTTGAGAACTGCAGCCTGTGAGTATGAGTACTCCTAAAATGAGTAAATATTTATACCGGTAGTCCATAAATTTACAACTTTTTAATTTTTATGTTCCTAAACCAGATTTCGCTGCCGTGGTCCTGTAATCCTATATAACCAGTCTTTGCATTTCCATAATCCGGATAATCTTTCCATTTTCCTTCTTCCTTCCTTTTTTGCCATTCTTCTGATTGTGGATCGAATTCAACGGTTTTCTGACCATTCAACCAGTAGGTAACTTTATCATCAGTCACGCGGATCCTCGAGGTATTCCAATTGGTAACATCGGGAAGATCGAGATTTTTATAATCGGGTACATACATCCCATAATCAGCACCGATCTTCTGCCAATCCTCAAGTTTTTCCGGGAAATTTTCACTATCGATTATCTGGTATTCTGGTCCGGTAAAATAAGGAGCCTCATATTTGTCATCTTCAACAACATGATAAAAAACGCCACTGTTTCCCTGCGGTGATAATTTCCATTCCAGGCTAAGGTCAAAATTTCCATATTTTTCTTTGGCATAGATTATATCACCGCCAATATCACCGCCTTTACCAAGAGATTTAAGGGTTCCGTCCTCAATCACCCAGCCTTGAGGAAGTCCGCTTCCTTCTTTATCATTATAGCCACGCCAGCCTTCCGCATCTTTTCCGTTAAAAAGGTAAGTCCATTCAGAATCATTTTGGGTCTTTTGAGTAGTTTTATTGGGGACTGTTTCTTCGGAGACTTCCTTTTTTTCATTGTTTTTACAGGAAAGCATTAGTACCGATGCCGCTAAAAAAAATAGTATTCGTTTCATATTTTCAATTTTATATTTATGATAGTTTCATTTCCCGCGGATCCCATTTGATAAATTTATCCTGGAAGTAACTTTGGTTGCACAACAAAGCCGGTGCTGCCGCTCGAAAGGCAAATTGAGGATCTTCCACCACGCTGCCGTTGTTTCTTATGGCATTAAAGAAATTGGCAAAATGATCATAATGCGCTCCTTTATATCCATCCTGTGCAGTATAAACTGTCTCTAATGGCGGCAGCATTTTTTTGCGATCCCTTTTTTCAGAAAATTCTTTTCCTTTTTCAGCAAAGAAAGGATCGTCACTTGGAACATTTTCATTCCTTTTTAAGGTAACACGGTCCCATTCAACGTTCATGGAACCTTTATTGCCCACGATCTTGAGGTAGGTGCTGCCACTGGTGCCATCAATGAAATTACAGCGCAGTGAAAGGTTGAAAGGTTTATGAGCTTCTGTCTCGGGATAATCGAACATGCCCAAAAGAACGTCAGGCACTTCACGCCCATCCTTCCAGTAACGAAGTCCGCCCATTGCCGCAATTTTGGTAGGGCCCATTGAATTGGTGATAAAGTGAAGGCTTGAAAACAGGTGAACGAAAAGGTCTCCCGCCATCCCGGTTCCATAATCCAGATAATTTCTCCATCTAAAAAACCGAAGCGCATCGAATGGACGTTTAGTAGTAGGCTCAATAAACCTTTCCCAGTCTACGGTTTGTGGAGAAGCATCATCAGGAATGGGATATTGCCAGGCACCTAAAGGGGAATTTCTCGCCCAGAAACCTTCGGCATAATTTATATCTCCAATAGCTCCTTCTGCCAGCAGCTCTTTTGCTTTTTCATTACCTAAAGAAGAAAGACCCTGGCTACCGACCATCATGATCTTACCCGATTTTTTCCAGGCATTGATCACTTCTTTTCCCTCGTCTATGGAATGGACCATGGGTTTTTCGCAGTAAACATTTTTTCCGGCATTGAGGGCATCCACACTTATTTTTTTATGCCAGTGATCTGGGGTACCCACAATGACCGCATCGATATCTTTCCGTTTAAGAATATCCTCATATTTTTTTGTAAGAAATAGATGGTCACCCCATCTTTTTCTAGCGTCTTCCAGCCTGCCATCGTAGAGGTCACATACGGCCAGAAGCTCAATATTAGGATGCTCCAGGGCGGTCTTTGTATCAGCGGTTCCCATACCTCCCGCTCCAATAAGTGCTATTCTTAAGGTTTTTTCTGTATTGCCGGAATGTTTGCGTTGAAGATATTCCTGAATAGGCATTTCTGCAGCAAAGCTCATTGGTGCGATTGCGGAAGCGGCACCTGCAAGTCCCAGGTTTTTTATAAAAGTTCGGCGGTTTTTCTTCATAATTCCCGAATTAATTTTAACTAATGTACAAACTTAATATTAAATTTTTTACTTAATAAATGAACTTTTGTAAAAAATTTTAAAATTATCGAGTACTTTGACTTTCAGGACAAGTATATATTCTTCAAATTAATGTTAATGATAATATTAAAACCTTAAAATTCTTTTGTCTTTTTTGAAGAAACTGCCTTAAATGATCTCAATGATTATTCAGATAGAAACCGTGAAAAATCTGAAGTTCTATCTTTGTTTTTATCCAAAATTTCTAATGCTTCATTTACTTCGGAAACCGGATATTTACAGGTTTTATTCTGGCAGACATAGATGAGCGTTTGTTCGGGAACGAGTTTTGCTTCCAGTAGCGGTAAGTTTTCTGAAGTTCCGCCCATAAACAGGGAGGTGGGTAAATATTCTTTTTGGATTTGATGATTTTTCTTCACAGCCTCGTCACCCATAATGGCAACTTCATAAGTTCCAAATGCTTTTATACCCATTAACCTGGTCCAGTTGGCATAAAAGAAAGGCTGTTCCACAACTTTTTCCTTCATAATATTCAGCATTTGCGAACTGCGTTTTAAATACTCCTTATTTTCCGTCAGTTCACCCAAAATATAAAGGTTATGAGCCATAACCGAATTCGAGGAAGGCAGCACATTATCATCTAATTCAAAATTCCGTGCGATCACCGCATTTTCTTCTTCCGAAGAATAATAAAACATTGCGCTTTCTGAATCGGAAAAATGCTGAATAGCATAGCCGGAAAGTTGATTTGCGAGCTCCAGCCAGTTTTTATCAAAGTTCACCTGGTAAAGATCTATATAGGCTTTGCTTAAATAGGAATAATCGTCAAGGAAAGCTTCCACTTCTCTGGTGCCGTCCTTATTATAATTTCTAAATAGCTGATGGTCGCCGGCGATCATATTTTCTTTTAGAAATTCTGATGTTTTAATTGCCCTTTTAAGGTATTCTTCTTCTCCCAGGGCAGTATAGGCATCAAGGTAGGCATCGATCATAAGGGCATTCCAGGCCGTAAGAACTTTATTATCAACTGTGGGCTTCGCTCTTTTTTCCCTTTCCTTTTTTAGTTTTTCCAGTGCATCTTCCATTTCATTTTTAAAGTCGGAAAGCTTCAAATTTTTCTTTTGTGCGTATTCTTTATAGGAATCGTTCCTGTATAAAATGTTTTTTCCATCCTCCCAGTTGCCATAGGGAGTTATATTGAAAAAATCTACAAAAAGGTCAGCCTTCTGCTTATCTAAAATGGAACGTATTTCATCTTCGGTCCATACATAATATTTACCTTCTTCGCCTTCAGTATCGGCGTTCATTGATGAATAGTAACCTCCTTTGCCATTGGAAAGTTCTCTTTCCACAAAATTTATGGTTTCTCTTATAAGTTTTTCATATTCCTCATTCCGCGTGACTTTATAGGCTTTTGAGTACACACTTATAAGCTGGGCGTTATCGTAAAGCATTTTTTCAAAGTGCGGTACATTCCATTTAGAATCGGTAGTATATCTGGAGAAGCCTCCTTCAACCTGGTCATAAATCCCTCCTCTTGCCATTCTGGTCAGGGTGGTATTTACAAATTGAAGTGCATCCTGGTTTCCTGTGAGATAATAATATTCCAATAGCGCGTCCCAGGATAATGGAAGCGGAAATTTCTGTCCGCCTTTATATCCACCTCTGCGGAAATCCCATTTCTTTTTCCAGTTCTCGATTAAGGATGAATATTCCCTTTTGGTAAAATCAGCAGTTTTAGCAGGAATACTATCAAGCAGATTATTTTTCCTTATTCCCCGGGTAAGCGCATTCGCGGTATTTGTAAGCTGATTTTTATCCTCTTTATAAGCGGTTGCAATATGCTGGAGGGTTTTTTTCCATGTATCGGGAGGAAAATAAGTACCTGCAAAAAATGGCTTCCCGTCTGGAAGAGCGATAACATTAAGCGGCCAGCCACCACTTCCATTTAACAAAATAGCCGCATTCATATAGGTTTTATCGATATCGGGGCGCTGCTCACGATCAACCTTAATGGAAATAAAATTCTTATTCATTATAGCTGCAACCGCAGTATCCATGAAACTTTCCTTTTCCATCACATGGCACCAGTGACAAGCCGCGTAACCAATACTTATGATTATGGGTTTATCTTCCTTTTTTGCTTTTTCAAGAGCTTCAGGTCCCCATTCGTACCAGTCAACAGGATTATCTGCGTGTTCCCGAAGGTATGGGCTGCTGGCATTTGCCAGGCGATTTTCAACAATCTGGCCTGAAGCCTGTTCTTTTTCTGTTGAATTACAGCTAAAACAACTTATTATTAAAATAAAAGCTATGGTAACTAAGGAAAGCCTGGGAAGCATGGAAAGATTTTAAATTTGAAGCACAATATACTTAATAGGAACTTATTTCCCCATACTTCAAAATCAAATCTATATACCTATTTGCATATGTCCCCTTTTTAAACATTTTCCCAGGTGAGATCTCCCTGGTATTTCCGGGAAATTTCGCCATTCTCATCCATCAAAAGCAAGTGAATCCATTCATTATCGCAAAGATTTCGCACATCAGCATGCTTTTCCAGGACCTTGTTTATTTCCTCTAAAGGTGCTTCTATAACTACCTTCAGCCTCACAGGCTCATGCTGATATTTCTCACCGTCAAAAACTGACTGATGTGGCAAACCTACCCTAAGATCGCCGCCATAACCCTCTAAAACGCCAACTCCAGCCGTTAGGTTATGCAGGGTCTTATTACCTGCTCCAAAATGCTCATTATCTACTGTTGAAGCATAGTATTGAAGATTGATCCAGCTGGTGACTATCATAGGCGCGGTCATGATGGATTCAAGAACTGAAAAATCTTTATCGGCTTTCCAGTTATAGGAATGTAAAAATGACTGTCCTTCCAGGTTTATATCTTTGGTTCGTTCCCGGGAAGCGACTACAAAGGCCTTACAGCCTGCCAGGCCCCATTCCGGACGTACCTGTGACCAGTCTTTACTGCGTTTGAAAATGGCAGTTTCTATATTGTCATCAATAGAAAATCTTACTGCTCTTTCTGTTCGCGAAGCTTTTCCAGCTTTTTTCAGTGAATTTTTTAGTTCTGCCAGGTTCTCTTTTTGGTCTTCAGGGACTTCTGCTTCATTAAAAATAGTAACCTCATCGGTGGTAGTATCATGTAAACACGCCAGAAAAAAGGTCGACGCCGGGATGTGAATACCTTCCTCTTTTAAAAGCTTCCTTACCTGTTTATCATTAAGTACCGATGCGGCTACCCTGGCATTAGGCTCTCCGGTACGTCCCCCACAGGCACCACAATCATATCCGGAGGCATGCGGATTGTTTACCGTTGTTGAACCATGCCCTACGATCAGCACGAAATTTGCAAAATCTTGAGTCAGTGACATCGCTTTTAAGGCATTTTTGGCCAAACCAACTCTTTGCTCAAGGGGAATGCCTATGGTCGTATCCCCATGCTGTGCGACCTCTAAACTGATTCCTTTACCATTTAAATATTTTCTTTTTATGCCCGCTTTATCTGGGGATGCCACTGGGCGCGTAATTCCAAAAGAATCGGTAAACAATTTTGGCAGATAGGAAAGACCTAAAGGACTCACAAAACTGAAGCAGGTTACGGCGCCTGATCGGAAGGATTTCCAAAGCTGTTGAACCTGGTTTTTAAATATTCTGTCTTTATAAGTATGAGCTGTATCTGCATCATCAGAATAATTTTCCAGTACGGTAGGCCCGGGCTGGATAAGCACCGGACATTGCGCCTCCCCTTTCTCATGGGCAAGTGGCACGTAATTGACAGGAAAACCGAAAAATCCGGCAAAGCCAAGAGTTTCTATTCCCTGGTCTGCCATTTCTAAATTTCGGCGAAATACTTCAGATCGCACATCTATACAAAAAATAGCCTGTGCCTTAACATCAGGTGTTCTATTAGCCTGATCTTTTCTTGCTTTCTTAAATTTATCAACTATTTCTCGCTGAGCTGCCAGTTCAAAGGCTTCCTGTAACACGAGCATTTCCGAAATTTTCCTGGTTTTTTCAGAATCTGAACTTAAATCTAAAAGTCTGTATCTCGCCAGCTTCCAATTTTTTTGTAATTCAGTATTTTTTAAACTTTCGAAAATACAGGCTTCCCAACAGATCAAGACACTCAGAAATTCCAGCAATTTTACCCCTTTTTCTCCATTCATTTCGCTTTCCCAGTCAAGACGGGCGGTATAGGCCGCCCAGCCTCCCATTTTCAAGAGTAAGCGATGCAAATAAAAACTCAGTCCTTCCACAGGTATTTCGAGTATAGAAAGGGACTTCAAAGCTGCTTCAACAGGTTCACCGGGAAGCTTACTAATAAGACGTCGAAAATTTTTTAATCCGCTGATCTCCGGGGTAAAATCAACCTCGGCTTCAGCTTTCCATACATTAAAAATTCCCTCTTTTTGATTCGCTGTGCTCCAGGTCGCCTGCCCATTATCAAAATAAGAAGCGGCCCAGCCGGAGATCCTGTTTGTAAAAAAACGATTCCAGTCTTTTTGTGTGACCTGTGAGGCCACATCAGTTAAGGTGGCGATTGGAGGTCCTGCAGGAACCATCTCTTGTTTATAAAGAGAGTTCATAAAATTATCCAGATCTTCACCGGGCAATATTTTCTCCAGCGCAGCATTAATATCGCTTCTGTTTATCTTTCCTTCCTCGAGTTTATTCCTATAAAATGAAACTGGTAAGGTTGATTGAATTCCTCCAAGTTTAGCAAGCCTTTGGGCCGTAGAATGGAAATCTTTATCTGCAAAACCCAGGTATGGATTAACAGCGACAAAATTTTCTAAAGGCCAGACGGGTGCGATTTTGTTGCAGGCCTCCTTCATTTTCTTTTTAAGATTAGCCGCTGTGATATTTTCTTTAATCGATAAAACCTGATCTTCCATAGTATTTATAGGTGTTATAATTTGTCTTTTATTAGGCTATTTGTTCCTGAAGTTCTTTTGTCGCTGCTTCTTTTGTTTCATATTTTGAAGATTCCAGGCTTCTCAACATTTCTTCATTTTTGGAAGAATGAATTCTTAAAGAACCTATCAATCTATCGAAAAGAGCATTGGCATAAAAACCATTTCTAATATGTATAGCCAGTTTTTGATATGAAGGTTTTGATGAAAGCTGCGGTGCGATCATTTGTATTAGAACAGTCACTCCAAACAGCAGCAGTAAGATCCCCGCTACAATAATTTTTCCTTTGCCTGGTCTTACCAGTTCTGGTATACTTGAATAGAGAATATGATGAGTTCCCGATTCCAGTAGAAAAAAAGCGGTTATCACTACCAGACCAATAAAGAGCGTACGTAGCATGAAACCAGAATTCCATTTCTTAACAATGGCTGATGTAAATATTCTCGAGAGTCCCATCACAATTACTGCTCCTATGATCAGCAGGGAAAATTCCCGGTCGAGGTCAATGCCCCAGGTAATGGCGAAGACCGCATAAAGGGCCAGAGCCATAAGAATTCCTAAAATTATTTTAGCAGGAGAATGCTTTTCAGTTTCTTTTTTTATTCTGGAAGCTTTAAGGACATCAATTCCACTTCCTGAAGAAAGAAAAGAATGAGCCTTGTAAAAAGAGTGAGCGACGAGATGCAGCATCGCGGCAGAATATACTCCCAGGCCGCAGAGCATTAAACTAAATCCCATATGAGCCACACTTGAATACCCTAAAGCAGTCTTAACAGATGTTTGGGTAAGGAAGATTATCGAAGCGAAAAGTGCGGTCAATCCTCCAATGCTCATTAAAAGCAGCGGCGTGACCGTGCTTGCATTAATTACATAAGCCATTCTAACAATAAGGAATGGACCGGCATTGAGTAAACCTGCATGGAGTAAAGCCGAGACCGGTGTGGGAGTTTCCATCACCTCGATCAACCAGCCGTGGGTAGGAAATTGTGCCGATTTCAGAATAGCTGCAAAACCAAGAAGCAAAGCCGGAGCTTCTAATCCCCAGAATGGCAAATTCCCGGCTGTATTCCGGATACTTGCAAAGATGGTTTCCAGGTTTCCCGATCTGAATTGATTGTAGAGCAGGATAACGGCAAGGAACAAACAGAGGTCCCCCAGTCTGGCAAGAATAAACTTCTTTTTTGCGGCAACCCTTGCGGTAGGCCTGTCTTTATAGAAAATTAATAAACGATGCAAAGATATACTGGTGAAGATCCATGATACCAGGAGCAGCCCCAGGTTGCCGGAAAGCACCAGTAGTTCTACTGAGGCAATCGTCGCGGCTAATCTTCCAATAAAGGCTCCATGCTTTTGATCGCCTTCCAGGTAATTCACGCTAAATTTGATTATGATAAAACTTAGCAGCGCGATCATTAAAAACATGATGCTGCTCACAGAATCAAGCCTTATGCTGAAACCCAATTTATCCAGTCCCAGAAAACCAGATTGAATAAGACTATTATTATAAACAGAAAGACAGCTGAAAACTGCGATAATAATGGTGAGAATACTTGAAATGGAACCCACTGCTATGACCATTTTAGGTCTTCTCCCATCCTGGAACCTCGAAGCAAGCGCCGTAAGCACAAAACCAAGAGGCGATAAAAGAACAATTAGTGTGATAATTTTTTCTGACATGTTACTTTATTAAATCAGTTCTAAAAAAATTTCTGAATTAAGCCGAATAGCTTTTCCTGATGCGCGGGCGAGATCGATGAGTTCTCCCGCTTTAGCCTGGGCGTGCTTTAGCTCTTTTATCCTTATTTCTGAATAGGTATCCTTTTCACCGAATCTTATTTCAGAACTAAAACATTTGGACTCATGGAAATTGATCTTCCTGGTGAAAAGGGCATTGAGAATTTCTGATGCCTCTCCGGGATCATATTCGCCCTTTACAAGAGAAAAGACTTCCCTGCTTTCTTTTGATAATTCCTTTAATTGGATTTTTGTTTTCATATCATTCTTATTTTTCCGGAGCCAAAATTGGAAAAAATAATCCATTAATTTTCATTTATATTTGCAATAGGAATCATTAATATTTTTTATGCATTACACTATCAATCAGCTAAAAATATTTCTTAAGGTCGTTCAGTATCGAAGTATTACCAGGGCTTCAGAAGAGCTTTTCATGACCCAACCCGCGGTATCCATTCAGCTAAAAAATTTTCAGAATCAGTTCAATATTCCTCTTACCGAGGTTATTGGCAAGCAGCTTTATATTACCGATTTCGGGAAAGAGATCGCGATAATTGCAGAACGAGTCATTGGGGAAATGGAAAATATCACTTACAAAACGCAGGCATTTCAGGGACTTTTAACAGGAAAACTAAGCATCACTTCTGCTTCCACAGGAAAATATGTCATTCCTTTCTTTTTAAATGGATTTCTGGAAAAATATACTTCAGTAGATCTGGTGCTGGATGTTACCAATAAATCCAGGGTGGTTCAAAGTCTCAAGAACAATGAAATAGATTTTGCCTTGGTCTCTGTTTTACCCGATAAGCTGGAGATCGAAGAGGAGTTACTTTTAGAAAATAATTTATACCTCATGGGGAACTCTTTGGAAAGAAATGAAACCAAACCACTGATTTATCGCGAGGAAGGATCGGCCACCCGAATGGCTATGGAAAATTATTTTGAAACTCACGAAGGCAAAAAGAGAAAGGGATTTGAACTGACCTCTAATGAAGCGGTGAAACAGGCAGTGCTGGCGGGTATGGGTCTCTCCATTATGCCATTGATAGGGATGAAAAATGAACTTATTAATAAAGAAATCCATATTCTTCCCGCCGATGAGCTACCCATTAAAACAGATTGGCGATTAATTTGGCTAAAGGATAAAAAACTTTCACCGGTTAGTCAGGCATTCCTGGAATACATAAGGGCGGAAAAACAAAATATTATTCAGGATTCCTTTGGCTGGTATCTCAATTATATTGCTAAAAGATAGAAAAAGCATGAATCAAGGGAAACCTCGTATTGATATAAAGATTTAAAAAGAAATTAGGATTTTCTATTCTTATTTCTTCGTAATTTCTAACTAATCATATATACTATATTTGAAAAATAAAACCTTATTTCTGTGAGGAAAAAATTAACAGACAGACCGGCGATTTTTAGCATTTATATTTTGCTGATGCTTTTTTGCAACCCCGCCCAGGCACAGAATTTTAAACCTGAAGAGATGCCGCTCTCAGTGTCTTCGAGTCACGGCTCCAAAGAAACCCTTATGATCTACCTCACCGGCGACGGTGGCATGAACGGCTTCAGCAAATCCTTCATACACGCACTGGAACTACAGGGATACGGGGTGGTAGCCCTGGACAGCCGCAAATATTTCTGGAATGAAAAACAACCCTCGCAATTTGCCAGTGACTTAGAGCAGGTCGCCAAATATTACCAAAAGTTATGGAACAAGCCTTTTGTTGAGGTGATTGGTTATTCTTTCGGGGCCGATGTCGCGGCATTTCTTCCGAAGAAGATTTCATCAGGCTTTCGCAGTGAGCTTAAAAAATTAGTGCTTTTGTCCCCCTCTTCCAGCACCGATTTCGTCATAAGGCTGCGGGACCTCCTCGCTCATGGTGACAGTACCGACGGGAAATATAAAACAGCACCCGAGCTACAGAAGCCGTCGGTGAAAATTACCTGTGTCTTCGGAAAAGACGAAACGCTCTTTCTTAAGGATCGGCTGAAAGATGTCGATAAGGTGACCATCAAAGAGATACCCGGAGATCATCAATATCAGAAGGATTTTAATCTCCTGATGAAAATTATAAACATGTAAGAAAATTGCAGCATTTCCCGTTAATGATGAACATCAAGGCATTTTTTTATTTTTATTATTTTGCGATAACGCCTGTACTCTCTAAAAACATCCAACTAAATCCAAATCGAACTAAAGAAAAAAGTCGTTAGACTATGAAAAAAGCAAAAAACCTGATTTCCACGCTGGTCGTTAACAAATTCTTCTGGCAGCTTCTATTGGCCGTTTTTATGATAGGAACTGCCATTTTTTTTATCAGGAATGAACATGTGGAGCTTTTACAGATCAGGGAAAAACTGGAACAAAGCCTTCCACTTTACGTTTTGCTGGGAATTGCACTCACCATTGGCTACCTGCTGCTGCAGGCAAAAATGTATGTGCATTGCTTCCTTTCACTGGGCAAAAAGGTACCTGTCATGGTAGCTTTACGTCTTTTTCTGAAAAGAAATTTCATTAGCGTTTTTCTACCCGCAGGAGGTTTTTCTTCTTTGGCATTTTTTACAGGAGAAATTGAAGAGCGGGAGGTATCGAAATCCCAGATACATTTAGCTTCCACCATTTTTGGTTTCGTCGGAATTCTATCGGTAGTGGTGGTAGCCATTCCTATCATGGCTTTTGCTGTTTTCGCCTACCAGTTACAATCGGCTGAATTATGGGGGTTCGGCTTCCTTTTGCTGCTCTCGTTTTGTTTCGTGATTTTCATTTTTTCCGTAGCAAAAAAAGGCAAAGCCTATCACTGGCTGGGGCGCATTAGGCCTTCCATGAAAATACTGCTTGACGAAATGATCGAGCAGCAGATCAACCGCAAGCAGCTATGGCTGGTGTTACTTACTTCCATCATTATTGAGTTCATAGGGATCTTTCATCTTTATATAGCTATGCTGGCACTTGGTTTCGAGCCTTCCTGGCCAGCCGCAATTATTGGCTACATTGTCATGGTCATGCTGCTTATAGCCTCACCTTTTTTACGAGGACTTGGAGCCATTGAAGTTTCCCTGACCTTTATCCTCGGGCAATTTGGTTTCGACCTCCTGGCGGCAGTGGCTATTACCCTGCTCTACCGTTTCTTCGAATTCTGGTTGCCCCTGGTGATAGGGATGTTCAGTTTTATTTCTAAAAAGGATAATCTACTGCTGCGCATTTTACCCGCCTTTATAATATTTATTCTCGGGCTGGTGAACATAATTTCAGCCATTACCCCTGCCCTTCCTGCCAGGCTCCGGTTAATGAAAGGTCTTATCCCCGAAGAATTGCTGGCCACCTCGAATGCCCTGGTCATGGTCTTTGGCCTTATTCTGGTGATCCTAAGCTTCTTCCTTTTCAAAGGTTCAAAAAGGGCCTGGATCCTGGGAGTTAGCCTGACGCTATTTTCGGCTTTCGGACATTTACTGAAAGGAGCCGATTACGAAGAGGCCAGTTTAGCCTTTATAGCACTGGCAATCTTGCTCTATACCAGAAGGTTCTATAAACTAAAGCCCCATCCAAAGTTTACCAGGATTAGCTTTTTGGCATTGCTCTACAGCCTTGTGGCCCTACTGTCTTTTGGCGTCATAAGCCTGTATTTCATTAATAAGCGCCACTTCGGGATCGATTTTGAACTTTGGGCTTCAATTAAAAGCATTTTTAAGTTGTTCTTTCTCTTTGACAGCAGCGGTTTAGAGCCCCAAACAGCTTTTGCGAGGCATTTTCTTACGACCATGTATATCTCGGGAGGTGCCGTTCTGGCCTTTATTTTCTCCAGCCTGCTTCGACCCTACATCAGCACGCCCTATAATTCAGAAGAGGAAAAAGTACTGGCACAGCAACTGGTGGAGAAATACGGAAATTCGGCGCTCGATTACTTTAAGACCTATGCCGACAAATTTTTCTTCTTCGCCAGTGACCGCGACGGCTTCATTTCTTTTAAAATCACCCGTCATTTTGCCTTTGTCCTGGAAAATCCGGTCTGCAAAGATGAAGTGGCCATGGAAGTCCTTATCAGCGAATTCGATTCTTTTTGCGAAGCCAATGGTTTTATAAGTGTCTTTTACCGCGTCCCACAGAATAGCCTTGAAGTGTATAAAAATCTGAATAAAAAATCACTCCCCATTGGAGAAGAAGCGGTGGTAGAACTGACCGATTTCAAGCTGGAAGGCGGTAAAATGAAAACCACCCGCAGCGCTATAAACAGGCTGACCTCAGAAGGTTTTGGGATTAAGATCTATACTCCGCCCATCAAGGAAGGACTTCTGCAAAAGCTCGAGCAGGTATCAGATAATTGGCTGGAAGAATTAGGGCAAAAGGAAATCGCCTTTACCCAGGGTATCTTTGATGCCGGAATTTTAAAGAACCAAACCATTATCACCGTTGAAGATCAGGAAGAAAAAGTCTATGCTTTTTTAAACTTAATTCCCGATTATGTACCCGGTGAAGCTACTTATGACCTCATCAGGAAGGTTGGGGACGCACCCAATGGCGTATTGGATATGCTAATGGCAAAAACATTCCTTTACCTTAAAGAGCAGGGTTTCCGGGGAGTGAATATAGGTCTTGCTCCTCTTTCCGGAATAGAAGGCATAAACCTGACCGAAAAAAGCATTAAATACGCCTACGAAAATCTGAGGCCTTTTGACCATTTTAAAGGCCTGCGCAAATACAAAGACAAATTTGGACCGAGATGGGAGAAAAAATACCTTATCTATACCCACAGCTATCATCTCCTGCAGGTTCCAAATGCATTAAAACGAGTTTCTGAGGGAAACTAAAATTGCCGGCGCGCTATTTCTGTATTTTTCACTTTAAAAAACCTAAGCAGATATTTCAAATTCAATAAGGTTGAAAAGAATTGTTATTTTATAATTAATAATGATAATTCCAATAAATTCCCGTAAATTCAAAAAAAAGATCGAATTGGAACAAAATTTTCAATTAAGAATTTCCTGATTAATTCCCTGACTATCTCCCGGACGCCCGTTCACTGCTCTGATTTATTGAAAGGTAATTTCTAAAAAGATATTTATTTCTATGACTGGTTACCTTAAACTACCTTCCCTATGATGAAACTATATATAAAATATATGGTGAGCTTACGATGCAAAATGGTGGTAAAAGAAGAATTAAAAAAACTTGGCCTTAACTATGTAAGCGTAGATCTGGGCACCATTGAAATATTGGAAAGTATTACAACCGCCCAAAAAGAAGAACTCAAACGCAACCTTTTAAAATTTGGTCTGGAACTGCTCGATGACAAAAAGAATATTTTAATTGAAAAAATTAAAACCCTAATCATAGAAATGATCCATTTTTCTGAAGAAGTGCCTAAAGTAAATTATTCAGATTATATCAGCGAAAAACTGGGATATGACTATACCTATTTATCTAATATTTTTTCTGAAGTTAAAGGCATAACCATTCAACAATACATTATTTCCCATAAAATCGAGCGCGTAAAAGTATTATTGCTTTACGACGAATTAAATCTAACCGAAATTTCTTACCAGTTAAATTATAGCAGTGTAGCCCATTTGTCCAATCAGTTTAAGAAAATTACGGGCCTCACACCTTCATATTATAAAAAGATCAAAAAAAAACGCAACAGAAATCTGGAAGACCTGTGAATTGTATAAGATTATTAATTGCCTATGTAATTAATTATTAATCATTTTTGAGGAAATTGCATCACTTTCTAAACCTATAAACTTTTGAATTTTGGGGAGCAGATGAAGGAAATTAGGGAATCCAACAAATGCATTTAAAAGTCTTATGATAATACATAAGGCTTTTTTTTTCGCAAATTTTAGAAAAAACGCAGATTTTTTTCCGCCGCTTCAAAACTTATAAAAAGGTGATGTGAGAAAACTATAAGTCTTTCCCATTTAGGTGTAATATATTTCCTGCTAAAATAACCACCTTTAAGTATGAGAAGGGAAAAATATCTTTTAACCATAAAAATAATAAGGCATGGAAACTGAAATAGAAAAATCCAGGAGCTTTATTGTTGTTGAGATTATTGAGTATGTCCCCAATGCTGTTGTAATTAAAACAATAATAAAAAAGACATCGGGAAATGTAAGTGCCGTCTCCTTTGATTCAGGTGAAAATTTAACCGAAAAGGTTTCCCCTTTTGATACGTTTATTCAAATCATAGAAGGAAAAGCAGAGATCTGGATCGATGATCTTTCACAAATTCTTGAAACCGGCGAATCCATAATTATTCCCGCTCACTCTCGAAATAGCATCAAAGCAAATGAAAGATTTAAAATGATCTCCACAATTATTAAAAGTGGTTATGATTAAATAATACCGTGAAGTGAACGATCAAAACCATCTTTTAACTCTGTGCGTAAATATGGAAAAGACAAATGAAAAAATCTGGAAATATTGAAGCTCACAAGAAGGTGGCCGTTATTGTCGCCCATCCCGATGATGAAACCTTGTGGTGCGGAGGCCTGATCTTGTCAAACCCGCACCATGAATGGTTTATCGCCTGTCTATCCAGGGAAAATGATTTTGACAGAGCCCCAAAATTTAAAAAGGCATTGACAATTTTTAAGGCGGGAGGAAGAATGAATGATCTTGATGACAGCCCCCTTCAGCCGCCGCTCTCAATGAAAGACGTAAAAACTTCGATTATGGAAATTCTCCCCAATGATGGTTTTGATCTAATCATTACGCATAATCCTTCGGGAGAATATACAAGACATAGAAGACATGAAGAGGTGAGCAAAGCAGTGATAGAGTTATGGTATAACCAAAGAATTCGAACCAAAGAATTATGGACTTTTGCCTATGAAGATGGGGATAAGAAATATCTTCCAATACCTCAAAAAAAAGCCACGATTCATAAGAAGCTTACGAACCAAATTTTTGATCTTAAGTATAAACTGATTACCCAAACCTATGGGTTTTTACCCGATAGCTTTGAAGCATTGAGCACTCCAAAAGAAGAAGCCTTTTGGAAATTTGAAACTCCTTTAGATGCTTTCATCTGGCTGAAACAGGGAGGCATCCAAAAATAATTATTATAAAATGAAAGTCCTGGTAATGTATGATTATCCTCCGTCTCCGGGTGGCTTAGCTACCCAGGGAGATCTTCTTTACCAGGGCCTTCTTGAACTTGGAATAGATGCCCATGCTGTCAATTTTGAATCAGCTCAGGAAAAAGAATGGTATTATCGCTGGTTTAAACCAGATGTGGTTGTGGGCACAGGATATTGGGGACATACTCCAGATCTGGTCATACACCCAAAAAAATTCGGATTTTTACCCGTGCCGTGGCTGGTTGCCGATGGCTATATAGCAAACTACCAGGATATTTTAAATGAATTACCTCTTATCCTGGTGACCTCCAACTGGGTGAAAGAAATGTATGTAAGGGACGGTATTAATGCAGATAATATAGAGGTACTCCCAGTGGGATGCGATACGCGGGCTTTTAAACCATTTCCAAAAAATGACCCTAAGATCCTGGCCGTAAGAGATTCATTAGGAATTTCTCCCGAACAACTTATGATCTTAACTATTGGAGGTGATGCAGCCTCGAAAGGAGCGCAGGAGGTAATGCAGGCCCTTTCAAGAATAGATTCTCCTGCTCTAAACTGGAAATATGTTTGTAAAGTATGGCCTCAGGCCAGAACCAGGGCTCAAAATAAAATTGACCTTCAAATGGCGGAAGATCTCGGGTTAAAAAATAAGGTCGTCTATGCAACCAGCAAAACTTCCAGGAATTTTATGCCTTACCTCATAGGAGCCTGTGATATTTATGCAGCTCCCTCCAGGCTGGAAGGTTTCGGAATGCCACAGGTGGAAGCAGGAGCCTGCGGGAAACCCGTCATAGGAATACGCGCGATGGGCATGCTGGATACTCTCATTCATAATAAAACTGCCCTTCTGGCCGAAATTGGAAAAAAGATAGTTGTCAACCATGTGGTTTTGGGAAAAGAATCTGGTTTTGAAAAAAATCATATCGTAGAATTCAAAATTCCGAGAACCGTGGACTACCGGGCCGATTCTAAAGAGATTGCCATTCACCTGTCGAGACTTATGAACAATGAAAATTTGAGAAATGAAATGGGAAAAAACGGTAGAGAACACGTGATAGCTAATTTTGATTACCGCGTAGTTGCGCAAAAGTTTATTCGAATAGTTCAGGATAAGCTTGGAATTACATAAAAAGAAACATGAAATTAGAGAATAAGGAATTAATTGAAGGTGCGAAAAAAGCAGCCCTGGAAGTACTTCTGCATAATGCAGAAGGTCCGTTTAATAATCTTCCAAGAACTGCAGGCTGGGGTTATCCCGAACCTTATACCCGCGATCTTTTAATTTCGGTTTTGGGAATTGCAGCAACAAAAAATCCTGTCTTGATAAACAGTATGCGCAAAGTCCTGGAAACTCTTTCTCTTAACCAATCTAAAAAAGGACATATTCCCTCACTTGTTCACGACAAAGATGATCGGGGAGCCAGCGATACTACCCCATTGTTCTTAATTGCTGTCGCAATTTTCAGAGAAATTATAAATGAACCATATTTTCTTAAAGATGCTGTGAATAAAGCTCTTTTATGGATGGATTATCAGAGCCCGTCAGACCGATACCTGGTGGCTCAACAACCTACGAGTGATTGGCGGGATGAGCAGTGGGTGCCAGGCTATGGCCTTTTTGTAAATACACTTGTTTACACTTATCTTAAATTATTGGGAGTACATGATAAAGCTGAAAACCTCCGTAATAAAATGGAAAGTTTCACTATTACCGCTGCCGAAGCTCATCATCATGTACATGAAGGCCTTGCGGTAAAAAATAAGCCATATTATGCTTTTTGGTCTTATAAGATGTATAGCAGTGAACGATTTGACCTTTTAGGAAACAGTTTAGCGATATTGTCGGGAATCGCCCCCCGTTCCAGAGCAATAGCAATGACTTCATGGATTGAAAAAGAATGTCAGTTCATGGTAAAAAAGGGCGAACTTGCTCCAGGGCTCACTCCTAATTTTTTTCCATATATAAAACCCGGAGAAATAGACTGGCATCCCAGATACGAGAATTTTAATCAACCGGGTGAATATCATAATGGTGGCGTATGGCCTTTTATTTCGGGATTTTATATTGCTGCTTTGGTAGCAGTGGGGAAATTTGCGCTGGCAGAAAGAAAATTACTGGACCTTACAAAAACAATCAAACTTTCCCGTAAGCCTGAGCTTGAGTATGGCTTCAATGAATGGTATAAAGCTCAAAATGGTAAACCCATGGGCCAGGACTGGCAAACCTGGAGCGCCTCCAATTATTTATATGCCGCAAAATGCGTCGAAGATAAAAGCACTCCGTTTTTTGACAAGATCAGGCAATGACTTTCAAACCTATTTTACTGAAAACATGTGAAATATGTAAATTTAGACCGCTTATTTACAGTTTTTTATCAGCATTTTTTGGTAGCTTAACTGATTGCTGTTTAGCAAGTTAATTTAAAATCAAAAAAAATGTCTAAGGGAAAAAAAGTGCACTCTAAGTCTGATAAAACAAAGCCATCATTGAACCTAAAGGAAAAAAGGGCGGCAAAAGAAGCTAAACGCAAAGATAAAGGCGGCAGCCACGGCCTTTTTAATACCCCATAAAAATTCAGAAAATGAAGCTTGCTTACATAGGAACGTATCCTCCCAGAGAATGCGGAATAGGAACTTTTACACAACACCTAACCAAATCTATGTTAGGGTCAATTATAACCGGCCACACTGAGAATGAGATCTTAGTAGTAGCCATGGATGATAATGACCAAAAATATCAGTACCCTCCCGAAGTAAAATTCAGTATTTGCCAGGAACAGCAAACAGATTATGTGGAAGCCGCAAACTTTATTAACCTCAGCGGTTCAGACATTTGTATTCTTCAACATGAGTTCGGCATTTATGGAGGATTAAGCGGGGTTTATATCCTTCCTCTTTTACACAGGCTGGAAATCCCTTTTATCGTGACCCTTCATACTATTTTAAATTCGCCTTCATACAGTGAAAAAGTGATCCTGAAGGAGATTTGCAAGATGGCCGATAAAATAGTGGTCATGAGCCAAAAAGCTATTTTTTTTCTCACTTCAATTTATGAAGTCCCCGCTGAAAAGATCGTTTTGATTGAGCATGGTGTGCCCGACATTCATTTTGATAAACAGCAATCGAAAAAAGAATTCAAACTTGAAAATAAAAAACTCCTTTTAACCTTTGGTTTCATTGGCAGGAATAAAGGTATTGAAACGGTTATAAAAGCGCTGCCCGATGTCATTGAAGAACATCCCGAAGTACTCTATATAGTATTGGGGAAAACCCATCCAAATGTGTTAAGACACGCAGGTGAAGAATACCGCAATTTTCTCCTGCTTTTAATAAAAGACCTGAACCTCCAGGCACATGTATTATTGCTCAATGATTTCATTGGGGAAAAAGATCTTTTTAAATACCTCAGCGCCAGTGATATTTACATTACACCATATCTACATGAAGCACAGATCACCAGCGGAACACTTTCTTACGCCATGGGAGCAGGTTGTGCAGTGGTTTCAACACCCTATTGGCATGCTGCTGAATTACTTACGGAAGAAAGGGGAAGACTTTTCCCATTTAACAATCCGAATGAGCTTGCCGTAGTCCTGAAAGATCTATTGACTCATCCCAAAACTCTCAAAAAAATACAAAAAGCCGCTTACCAATATGGTGAAAAGATAACCTGGCCAAAAACAGGTAAAAAATATCTGCATCTTTGCAATAGTTTACTCGCTTTCCCCAAAGCAAAACCTGAGAAAAAAGAAACTCCCATAGATCTTCTTCTCTTACCACCATTTTCCCTTACTCATATCAAGAGGCTAACCGATGATACCGGGATCATTCAACATGCCAAATTCGGAATTCCAAACCTCAAAGAAGGTTATTGCTTGGATGATAATTCTCGGGCTCTGTTAATGGTCTTAATGGCTTACAAACAGAAAAAAGATATCGTGGCTTTAAAGTTCATGCCTATATATCTGAGCTATATCCATTACATGCAAAATAAAGACGGAACATTTCGGAATTTTTTGAGCTTCAACAGGCAGTTTCTGGATGAGCTAGGTTCTGAAGATTCCTTTGGAAGAACGATATGGGCAATTGGTTATTTGATAGGAAATGCTCCTAACGATGCCTATTATCAAATGGGAAAACTTGTATTTTTTGATGCCGTTCCCAATTTTGAAAAGCTTACTTCCATTCGCGGTATAGCCAATACAATTATAGGGATTTGCTATTACCTTAAAACAAATCCAAATGACGAATCCATCAAGGAGATCTTAAACAATCTTAGCTATAAACTTATAGAGCATTACAATGCCAATTGTTCTATGAACTGGAAATGGTTTGAATCCCTTCTCGCTTACGATAATGGTATTTTACCGCTGGCACTTTTGCATTCGGCACAGGTAAACGCTAATTCGGAGATCACTACGGTAGCTATGGAAACCATGAATTTTTTAACAGAACATACCCTGAAAGACGGAGCCCTCTCAATAATCGGAAATAAAAAATGGTATGTAAAAGAGGGTGAACGCTCTTTCTTTGCCCAGCAACCCGTAGATGCCATGGCGATGGTATTGATGTTTCACCAGGCCTTTCTGTTAACCGGTGAGAAAGAATATCTTCATAAACTCTTTACTTCCTTTATGTGGTTTCTCGGTGAAAATGATCTGAGAATGAGCCTGTATGATTTCGAGACCAAAGGTTGTTGTGACGGGTTTGAAAATTATGGGGTCAACCGTAATCAGGGGGCCGAAAGTTCTTTGGCTTATCTTATTGCATATTTAACTGTTCTGCAGGCTCATGAAGAATTTTATCAAATCAATGAGCCAAAAATACAGGAAAAGGAAACGGTCACCCTGGATGATATCACTAATCAATGAGAATTGCCATTTTAGCACCAATAGCGTGGAGGACTCCACCAGAAGGTTATGGTCCCTGGGAACAGGTGGCTTCAACCATAACCGAGGCTTTAGTTAAAAAAGGATATGAAGTAAGCCTTTTTGCCAGTGGAAATTCAATTACCTCAGCCCGTTTAGAGGCTATTTGCGAGCTACCTTACGAAACCGATAAAAATTCTGATCCCAAGGTTCTGGAATGTCTGCATATCAGTAACTTAATGGAGCAGGCTGAAGATTTTGATATTATTCACAATCATTTCGATTTTCTTCCCCTAACCTATACCCGGCTTATCGAAACGCCCATGATCACCACCATTCATGGCTTTTCCTCTCCTAAAATACTACCGGTTTACAAAAAATATGACTCTTCAGTCGCCTATATTTCCATTTCAAATGCTAACAGGCATAAGGATCTGAACTATTTAGATACCATCTATCATGGTGTGGATCCGGCCCATTTTACCTTCCGAAGAAAAAAAGAAGATTATTTGCTGTATTTTGGAAGGATACATCCGGAGAAAGGTCTGCACGCAGCCATCGAAATTGCAGAAAAGTCGGGTTATGATCTAAAAATAGCCGGTCTCATTCAGGATGAAAATTATTTCAGAAATGAAATTGAACCCAGCATCAATGGCAGAAATATTGAATATCTCGGAAATTTAGGAAAAGACGAGCGCGATAAAATTCTTGGAGGAGCAAAGGCTTTACTTCATCCTATATTTTTTGAAGAACCTTTTGGATTAAGCGTACTTGAGGCCATGATGTGCGGGACACCTGTAATCGCATTTTCCAGGGGCAGCATGCCGGAACTTATTAAAAATGGGGTCACCGGATTTTTAGTTCATACCATCAAAGAAGCGGTAACTGCTGTGAGGAAACTCGGGGAGATCGAACCTGCCAGTTGCAGACTTCACGCAGAAACGAATTTTAGTTTGGAGAAAATGATCACTTCTTATATAAAAGCCTATAAAACGGTAATTAAGCATTATTAAAGGCCATTATTCACCAAGAGCTGTGAAAAGTTCTTCCAGATCTACTACTGCATAGGTTGAAGAATAATCGGAAACTGCATAGGGCAAAATAAGGCTTTTATTATGAATTAAAGATCCGCAGGAGTACACCACATTGGGAACATAGCCATTTCTTTCTTCTTCTAAAGGCATTAGTATTGGTTCCTCCAGCCGGCCAATTTCTTTGGAAGGATCATTGAGATCCATAAGGGACGCTCCAATACTGTAACGCCGCATGGGACCTACCCCGTGAGTAATGATAAGCCATCCCTTTTCAGTCCATAAAGGGGAACCGCAATTACCTATTTGTGTGAATTCCCAGGGATATTTTGGTTCCTGGATCATAATTGGATTATTCCAAAGAGTGGTTCTTTCCGAATACATCAGGTAATTATTTACTCCATCAATTCTGGAAAGCATGGCGTATTTTCCTTTTATTTTTGCAGGAAATAAGGCGAGATTTTTATTGCGCGCTCCATTGCCGTGTAAAGGCATAATTCTAAAGCTGTAAAAATCTTCAGTTAAAACTAATTTTGGCAAAATAGTATGACCATTGTAAGCGGTATAAGTAGCATATACCTTTACCTGTTCATCTTCGGTAAACCGAACGAATCTGGCATCTTCAATCCCGCGGCTCTCAGATTCAGAAATGGGAAAAATCACTCTTTCTGTGAGATCAGAATCCTTATGAAACTGTATATCATAAAAAGAATCTACCAGCCAGGTCATTTCTTCAAGGGCAATTCTTCTGGATGAAGAAATGTCTTTATTATTTAACAACATTCCCACAGAATTTTTAAAAGAATAATATTCAAATTTTTCGGGAAGATTATCCATAATGCTGCTGGTATACTTTTCCGGAATTCGCATTTCTTTTAACTTCTTTACGAACCTGCTTTTATCATATAGGGTTTTATGGGATATTTCGGCCATGTCTAC
The DNA here is from genome assembly GCF_003024155.1 of Christiangramia fulva. NCBI lineage: Bacteria > Pseudomonadati > Bacteroidota > Flavobacteriia > Flavobacteriales > Flavobacteriaceae > Christiangramia > Christiangramia fulva. Next base: position 1,607,518 of record NZ_CP028136.1, on the reverse strand, counting down.
ATAGTCGCCCACTTTGGAAAGATGAAGGTCATTATTTGCATCGAGGATGCCTCTTCTAAAAACGATCGATGAAATATGGCCTTCACCGGTTGCCCGGAAGGAAAGGATCACTCTTTTTTCACCTTTTTCAAGATAAGACTGGTCAAAATCTTCAATTATTGACGGATTGAAAAATGCAGCAGATTCCAGAGAATACTCCATCGTACAATAAGAGCCGATGAGCATTTTCCGTTCATCGGAAAGAGCTTCAAAATCGACCTGCATCTTTTCAATAATCCCGCGTATGTTATTGCAATGCTTAAAAAAGATCTTTGAGATATTTCTGTGCCGGCTGGAAAACTCCCTGAGTGTTTGCTCCAGGGCCTGGTTCACCTGCACTTCGGTCATCGGGAGTATTCGCTTTAATAAATTTTGCGTTCGCAGGTCCCCATTCATAAAATAGCGGGCAACAACTCTACTTGAATCAGGAAAAAAATTTACACTTTTACGCTTTACTGCGACCCTCATAGGCTATGGATAAAAAAAGAAGGTACGCATTTTCAATTAATAAGCTGTAGATAAAACAGGGAATAAACGAAGCCAATAATTATTAAATTTTAGGGTAGCCCACCAGGTTGCTTCCAGAATTTTTTTCGTTCATTAAATGGATTTTTTTGAAATAAAATACCTTTCGATTTTCTCCTGTTCCTGATGTCTCAATCGCTGTTGACGATGAAATTTTGATTTGGAAAAATGTAAAAAATGTAGCCGATCTAAAGAATTTCTCCCACTTTTTTAGGAACAGCAATTTTTTAAATCCTGCCGGATTTCTTCCAGATAAGTGATTTTCATAGGTTTTGACAGAAATCCTATAACCATACTGAATTTTTTCGCCTGGGAAGAATAATCTTCAATTGAAGAGGTCAGCATATAAATCCGGTACTGATTTTTAATATTTTCATCGAACTTATCAAATTCCCTCAAGAATTCGAATCCCGACATTGTAGGCATATTAACGTCTAAAAACAACACGGTGAGACCGGCATCAAGTTTTTGATGCCTTATATGATCCAAAGCTTCTTCAGGACTGGTAAAAAGGCTCCTCTCTGCTTCCTTATCAAACCTCTGGATCGTAAAATCGCATATTAAATTACTGGTAGAATCGTCATCAATTACCAGATATCGATAGAGCTGTCTCATTTTCTTCTTCTAATTGAATTAAGCTTTCTTTTAAAATGATTGTAAATGTAGTACCCTCGTTCACCCGGCTGTCTACTGTTATTCTTCCACCCAGCATTTGGACCTGGGTCTTCACCATGAACAATCCCATTCCCTTACCTTCAATATGGTGATGGAATCTTTTGTAAAGAGTAAATAGTTGTTCCTGTTTATTGGCAAGGTCAATACCAAGGCCATTGTCTTTAAAAGCGATGATTATAAAATCCGCTTTTCTCCTGGCACTAATCTCTATCACAGGTGCAACATCGGGTTTTCTGTATTTTATACTATTTATTATCAGATTGTAAAAGATACTGTACAGATAGGATTTTACAGAAACTATTTCATGAATGTCGCCAAAGCTGCATTTGATTTCTGCTTTTTCTTCTTTTATAACATTCTTTATACTGGATTTAATCTCATTTATCAGCAACTTCAGATCAATGCGTTCCTTTTGGGTTTTTACATCAACTTTTGCCTGGAGAATTCCGTTAAGGTCGGTGATTACAGAATCCAGCCTTTCTACATTCGAAAATATTTCCCCGAAAAGTTTTTCTTTTACCCCTTGTGGATATTCAGAATTTTGTAAAAGATCAGCGAGCCCGAGTATGTTAGCTACGGGAGAACGAAGGTTATGAGAAACAATATACGAGAATTGCTCCAGACCCTTATTTGCCGTTACCAGTTCGCGGGTATGGGCCTTAAGGGATTTATTTAGTTCCCGTAGTTTTACATCTGCCGTTTTTCGCCTTGTAATGTCTTTAAAGAAAACCGAAAGACCTTCACTGGAGGGATAGACATTCACCTCATACCAGGCAGCCGTCCCTTCAAAATAAGCTTCGAAATGTCTCCTCTGCCGGTCCTTCAGGGTAGCCTCATAATTTTTTTGAAAGGCAGTTCCCACGGCATCGGGAAAAATTTCCCATAAATTTCGTTTTAAAATAGTTTCTCTTGGACAATCCAGTAGCCTGGCAGCCTGATTGTTCCAATAAGTAACTGTCCAGTCTTCGGCTAAAGCAAAGAAGGCATCGCCAATACTTTCCAGTAAAGTTTCTTTCTCGCGTGCCGCATTCAGCACTTCCAATTCGGCACGTTTTATCTTGTCTATATCCTGAAAACTTCCACTAATTCTAATACATTTCCCGTACTCGGTTACAGGTTCTCCAATTACCCTTACCCATAATTCCCGACCTTTTGCAGTAACTATTTGAAGTTCTTCATCAAAAGCTTCATTTTCATTAATAGCCCTGCTCACTGCGTTTTTAATCCTGTCCCTATTTTTTCCTTCCTTATAAAAATCGATCCCGCTATCAATATGAGGCTTATAATCCTCCCCTACCTCATGAATTTCCCTGGTCATAGCCGACCAGTATAGCTCATTACTCACAAGATCGAAATCGAAGCTTCCAATACGCGAGAGATTGTTGGCCTTTTCAAGAAGATCTTCTAATTTCTTCTTTTCGGTAATATCCTGTATAGATCCCACAGCCCGGTAGGCTTTTCCTTTTTGATCCCTAAGAATAATTCCTTTATCTAAAACATAGGCATAATCACCATTTTTCTTCTTAAAACGGTAGTTGGCTTCCCATTTTCTTTCAGTCCCTTCTATGGCTGCATCAAGGCTTCCTGTTACCCTTGCCCGATCATCGGGATGTAAAAGCTGTTCCCAGGAAGCCAGGGTTTGATGTTCGCCGGGATCATAACCAAAAATTGACTTATAGCTGTTTCCCCAGAACAAGCTCGCGGATTCAATATTCCAGTCCCAGATAGCATCTGAAGTAGCTTCGGTGATAAGTTTATACCTTAATCTACTCTCTTTCAGGTCTTTTTCAGCCTTTACTCGTGCCGAAATATCAACTCCCGCACACTGTATTTCTGACGGATTGCCTTTGGCGTCTAACAAACACACAAAATCCCAAAGCGTAGTACGAATTCCACCCTTTTTCTTTGGCTTATCAATCTCTATCTGGAAAGCAGTTCCCGGAGCTAAAATACAACGCTCTACCAGTTCAATCACCGCCTGGTGATGGTATTCCATTATAGAAGATAAAGAAGGTTTACCAATAATCTCTTCATCGGAATAGAGCCAACCGAAATCTTTAAAGAATTTTTCATTACAATAGGTATAGTTCCCCTCCATATCTGTACGAATAATGTAATTCGTCTGAGACTTTACTATTCCTTTATATCGGGATTCACTGGTAGACAGTTTTTCGATAAAATTCTTTTCATCTGTAATATCGCGGGCTGTTTTTTCGACCTTTTCAGGTTGATTCCCCTGCCAGCTAACTATCCTTCCCTTTTCCTGTATCCATTTAATTTCACCAGATGGAGAAAGCACTCTGTATTCCAGGCTATTTTCTTTGCCTTCGTGTATGAGATCATCCTGCGCGTTCTGGAATGAATTTCTATCTTCAGGATGAATAACATTGATTATTGACTCCCAGGAAGGATTAAATGTTGATTTCTCCACACCCCATAGCTGATACATCATTTCTGAAAGAAAAAAAGTATCGGTAGATTTATCCCATTCCCAATAACCAATTTTAGCGATTTCCTGGGCAGCGGTCAATCTCGCTTCCTTCTCCTTTAATCTGGTAAGAAAATTTTCCTTTTCGGTAACGTCTAAACAAGCAACGAGTCTGCAATTATGGTTTTCATAATCAACTTTATATCCCACAATCTCTACTTTTAACGGAGTTCCATCTTTCTTTTTATGGTTAAATTTTCCGGGGCCTACAATTCCTGTTGACCTGGAAATCATTTCAAGATCCTTTTGTAAATCTGGAATATCTTCTTTTTCACGTAGATCCATTATAGTAAGATCAAGGAATTCGGCACGTGAATAACCATATGCTTTAAGAGCTACATCATTTACATCTACAATTTGAAGACTATCTCTGTCATATATCCAATACGGAATAGGACTTTTATAAAAAAGATTCCTATAGGTCTCGTGAGAAATATTCAACTGTTCCTCTATCTTCTTCCTTTCCGTAATATCGCGGATGATAGCTGTGGTTTTAGAATTTCCCTCTCTGTCTTTATAAACCGAGGAAGTTAATTCTACCGGGAATTTTACCCCACTTTTTTTGACAAATGTCAGTTCCGTATGCGCTTTACCCAGTTTTTCCCTTTGGGAAACAGCATACGCAAGGCGATGATCTTCAGGATCAACTATACCTGACCTGCCGGCCCTGCAAATTTCTTCCTCTGTCATTTCCAGCATACGGCAGGCGGCAGGATTGGCGGCCAGGATAGTCCCGTTAGGTTCAGTCACTAAAATTCCGTCAAGACTGGTTTGGTAAATAGACCGATAGCGTTCCTCAAGCTCACAGCATGGTTTTTTTTCCAATTTAGAAGTTTCCCGGGAATTTAACTGGATTGAAAGAGATTCCAGAAGAGGCAAAACTTCCTTTAAATTACCATTGCGCACGGGAAGAATGGAAAGGATATTTTCTTCGGAAATTTTTAGAGTTGGCAGGACTTCCTGAGGCGAGACCCTGGCATTATTATCCCAAAGCACCACATGTGGAGAAAATGCTTTAAGAGCGTTTTTTATTTCCTGAGGAAAGAAGATCTTACGGATATTGTATTCTTTTTCAAGGATACAGTTCTCCTCATTTTCTTCGGCAGATGAATCCTCTAAATAAAGGATTCGCAGTAGGGTTTTCAAAATTCATATAAATTAGGGCCCTATAAAGATAATAATTCCCTGTTAACTAAGAATATAATTATTAATTATATTCATGTAGGACATTTACCAAAAATACAGGATGTTTTTTGGCCGGAAAATGATTTTTATCATTTATGGCTGATATTATACTGCAGATCAACATATTATAAAACAAAAAAGCCTCTTCCCGAATAAACGGAAAAAAGCTTCTCATTGGCTGGCACTTCTCAGTGCCAACTACACATCACGCCAAAAGCGTGACAAACAACACAACTGCTCTTCAATACCAAAAAATCTATTTTACAGAGATTTTTAAGGTATTTTGCGTACTGATTAAAACTGCAATCAGCCTGCAAATATCTTTTGGGAGTAAGACGCTACTTACTGCAAATTTCAAAATTTAAACCTCCCTCTCCTGCTCAACCGCTAATCTTTCCAGCTGTTTAAATTGTTATAAACAGAAAAAGGGCTTGCAAATATAACCTATCTTTTACTTTTTAAAAAATATAAACATTCAGCTTTTTTATTCCTGGCAACCTTTTCCGAAGATGGATATTGTTTTTTTTGGTCCCGGCGGTAAATCCGTCATTGTATAGAAGAAAATCATTGGGACAAAGCCTGATGTCGATGGTAACCGGTAAAAAGAGATGAGGCGCAGGGTCGCTATTAATAAAAAAACTCCTCATTCCAGGGGGCTTGAGGAGCTTTAATATAAAAATGGAATTCTAGTTATCGTCTCCGATCTCTTCGATCTTATTATCAATCTCCTTATTCACTTCCGCGTCTACTTTTTTGGCTGAACGTTCCAGAATACCTTCCTTGTTTTCTGTTTTGGTTTCCTTTACTACAGTAGTCTCTTTTACTGTGTCTGTACAAGAGGTTAAAACGAAAATTCCAAAAGAAAACACTGCAACTAATATTTTAAATTTCATGATCCTGATTTTAAGGGGTTAAGGGACGAAGGTATAGCTAATAATCTCTCCCTCACTTCTTTTGGCAGGAAATTGTGAGTGTTGCAATAAAGAAAATCCGAAGCCATTGTTCTTTACAGCTGCTTCCACTTTTTATTTCCGGCATTTCAGCGAATACTGAATGAAAATGGTATTCTTAGGGTATAACCTTTTTATGTCAGCAACATTCCTCCATCCACCACATTGGTAGTTCCTGTAATATAAGCGCTATCATCTGAAGCCAGATATAAAACCTGACGGGCGATATCTTCGTTTTCGGCATAACGGTGAAATGGGATTTGTCCTTCAAAACCTTTTTGAACAGCATCTGGATTCTCTGGAGAGATCTTTTCCTCAAGAGATCTCATCATTCGGTTATTTACCGGTCCGGGATGAACACTATTCACCCTGATCTTCCTCTCGGCGCTTTCAAGTGCCACGACTCTCATGATCCCTATGACCGCGTGTTTGGAAAGTACATAAGGCCCAAGTCCTGCAAAACCTTTTAAACCCGCTACAGATGAGGTGATAATTACACTAGCCTTTTCGGACATTTTCGGAATAACATATTTACAACCATACCATACGCCTTTCACATTCACATCCAGAATCTTATCAAACATATCATCGGGATAATCATAAAAGGGACTTGCCACCCCTTCTATTCCCGCATTATTGAAAAAAATATCTATCCCGCCAAAGGCTTTTAGGGCAGCTTCTGCATATTTTTTTACTTCTTCCTTTTTTGAAACATCTGCCACAAAAAACTCAACATCTTCAGAATGAAAATCTGAAGCAATTTTTTTAAGCTCTTCTGCTTTAACATCTACCAGCATAAGTTTAGCGCCTTCTTTTAGAAAAAGTGCAGCTGTGGCTTTTCCAATTCCTCCGGCAGCGCCTGTTATCACAGCTCGTTTGCCCTGTAATTTACCATTCATCTTAAAATGTTTTTAGAATTTATTAAAGTTAGCCCCTCTCTGGGTGATTTATGATGACCGATATCAACAAAATCAAAAGAAATCGGGTTTCCCGGTTGATGAATATCATTCTTTTAGGCCTTCCAAAATCGTAAGTTTAATCAGGATTTATCTTTTTGAATTATGGAAACTCTTATTAGAAAATACAGTGAAATTGGGATGAGCGATTTACCTACTGTTGGCGGTAAAAATGCATCGCTGGGCGAAATGCACAGGGCACTTGCGCCTGAGGGCGTAAATATACCCGAAGGATTTGTTGTCACTGCCACGGCATTTAAAAAATACCTGGAAGAAAATAATTTGATTCAACCCATACAGGATATTTTAAAAAGTCTGGACAGGATCAATTATAAAAATCTGCCGGAAGTGGGAATGAAGATTAGAAATCTTATAAAAGCTGGTGAATTTTCTGCCGCCCTTATCGATCAGATTTCCCGGTTTTATAAAGAGCTGGGCAAAAATAAGGATATACCGGTTGCCGTTAGAAGCAGTGCTACCGCAGAAGACCTTCCCGATGCGAGTTTTGCTGGACAGCACGAGTCATATCTCAATATTACAGGTATCGATTCCCTTTTACAGGCCGTAAAAAATTGTTTCGCGTCGCTTTATACCAACAGGGCCATAAAATACAGGGAAGACAAGGGTTTTGACCATAACCAGGTTTTTATTTCGGTAGGAATTCAGCAAATGATAAGAGCTGATATGGCCTGTTCCGGAATCGCTTTTACCCTGGAACCTGAATCGGGACATCGCAATGTTATTCATATTTCAGGGGTTTGGGGTTTGGGAGAATCTATCGTGCAGGGGAATATAGATCCCGATGAATTCATCCTATTAAAACCTGGCCTGGAAAAAGGAAAATATGCTATTCTTCAAAAAAAGCTGGGCGATAAGAATTTTAAGATGGTGTTTACCAAAGACCAAAAAGAAACAGGAATTGTAGCCGTAGATACCGAACCACAAAAAAGAAATGAGTTTGTACTCACCGATGAGCAACTGCTGGAACTGGGCAGGTGGTGTTTGAAAATTGAAAAACATTACAAAAAGCCCATGGATATTGAGTGGGCCATAGATGGCATTTCTGGAAAAATATATATCATCCAGGCCCGGCCCGAAACCGTACATTCAGCAAAAAAAGACAGGACATTTACTGAATATCATATTCAGAAAAAAACCGAAGAGATTGTTTCAGGAAATGCAGTGGGCAGGCAAATCGCCATTGGAAAGGCAAGAATTCTGAAGTCGCCTTCAGAAATTGAAAAAATTAAACCAGGAGAGATTCTGGTAACCGAAAATACAAGCCCGGACTGGGACCCTGTACTTAAAAAAACAGCTGCTATCATCACCAACCGGGGCGGCCGTACCAGTCACGCTGCCATTGTCGCACGTGAGCTGGGAGTTCCTGCAATTACGGGAACTCATGAGGCAACCAAAAAGATCAAAGACGGTGACCTTGTTAGCGTTTCGTGTGCGGAAGGCAGTATTGGCCACGTTTATAAAGGAGCCATTGAATTTTCGGAAAAAAACATTGATTTTGGCAAACTTAAACTACCTTCTACTGAGGTAAAATTCATCCTTTCTGATCCTGAGCGAGCTTTTAGCCTTTCCCTTTATCCTAATAACGGAGTTGGTTTATTGCGCATGGAGTTCATTATAACCCATATGGTCAGGATCCATCCTATGGCGCTGGTGAATTTTAATAAGATCCAGGATAAAAAAACCACGGCTGAAATTGAGGAAATCACCAGGAATTATACCGATAAAAAAGAATTCTTCGTTGACAAACTGGCTGAAGGCCTCGCCTTAATTGCCGGTGCTTTTTATCCAAAAGAGGTGATCCTACGCCTGAGTGATTTCAAGAGCAACGAATATGCGAATTTGATAGGGGGGAGCGAATTTGAACCCAAAGAAGAAAACCCTATGCTGGGATTAAGGGGTGCAGCTCGATATTACCATCCGCTTTACCGCGAAGGTTTCAAACTGGAATGCGAGGCCATCAAGAAACTTCGAGATGTAATGGGCCTTGATAATGTGAAAATTATGGTGCCTTTCTGCAGAACTGTAAAAGAAGGAAAACGCGTTTTAGAATTGCTTCATGAAAACGGGCTGGCAAGACACCATAATGGCCTGGAGGTATATATGATGGTCGAAATTCCGTCTAACGTGATCAGGGCTTCAGAATTCGTGAAACTTTTCGACGGATTTTCTATCGGATCTAATGATCTTACTCAGTTAATTTTAGGAGTCGACCGCGATTCAGAAATGCTGGCAGGAGAATTTAGCGAAAGCGACCCGGCAGTTCTTGAAATGATCGCGAGCGTTATTAAAACCGCCACAAATGCCCGAAAAAAAATTGGACTTTGCGGCCAGGCTCCGAGCGACTCACCCGATTTTGCCAATTTTCTCGTACAATGCGGCATCAATAGTATTTCATTTAATCCCGATGTTTTGCTAAGCGGAATTAAAAATCTTTTGAAGGGGGAAGAGGAAAAAGAAAGAATGAAAATGTTTGTCAAATCCTGATTATTTGAGACTGCCTGAAAAGGTCTATTTTCAAAAGGAAGCTTTTCTACGGGTTCTCCCTTAGTAAAAAATTTAAGAAGCTAGAATTGTTTTGGTTATGGAGGTGACCAAAACTTTAGTGAAGGAATGAATACCTCTGGAAACCTGAAGTTCTCTTAAAAATTTATTCCTTCAAAAAAAGTACAGCCGGCAAAAACCGGCTGTACTTAGTAGTGACAAGGTGAGAAAATCTTCCCCGCAAACCCAATTTTAAGAAACTTTCACTTTTTTAGATTTACTTACTGAAGAATTCTTTTTCATCAGATCAATTTTCAAAACTCCGTTTTCATAATGTGCTTTGATCTCTTTGCTATCATCAACATTATCAGGAATGGAAATTGACCTTGAAAAAGTTTGGTAATTATATTCCCGGGTGATATAATCTTCCTCTTTTTCTTCTCTATTTTCTTCTTTATTCGCAGAAATAGTTAGAAGATCGTTGTTAAATTCAATTTCAAAATGGTCTTTTGTCAATCCGGGTGCGGCCATTTCGATCTCATAATGATTTCCCTTGTCTTTAATATTTAAAGGTGGTAAATCAATTTCAGAACTTAAACCATTGAAGAGTCGGTCAAAGTTCATTAACCTGCGGTTGGTATCCCAGAAATTGAAAAAAGGATCATGGGATAAAAGTCCTCCACCATTTGAAGGACGTTTTGAAGGTGATTTTACTAGTGACATAATTTTAGAATAAGGTTAATAAAAAATGTTGTTTAAAAGTAAACTGCAACCTTATCCTTATCAATGATATATATCAATGCTCCATAATTTTTAGTAATTATTTTCTGAGCTCCGAAGGAATTTTTCCGGTATAGTTAACCAGTTTATCCTGGTGGTTTTTTTGATAATTTTCAAGTATGTTTTTTAAGGATTCCAGGTAAGAATTCAGGTCTTTTTCACTAACTGGATTGGTAACTACAAAACCCGGCAGGAAATTGTCTTCCTCAAGATTTCTGAAGATTTCAGGATAGTTCAAAGAAAGTTCAGAAATAACACCACTTAATTTGTCAAGAATAACCGAAGACTTCATAACTAAAGGATTTTAATTTCTATTAATTTACCACAGAATTTAGATGATCTCTATGATATTTATCAGTTCTAAAGAAGTTGCGAAAAGAAAATGGCGGACTGCTTATTTTATTCTTTTTAAGCCTTCCATATCTATTATTTCAATGTTCTTCCCGTTAATTTTTATCAGCCCATCCTGTTTCAGCACGGAAAGCGACCTGATAAAACTTTCCTTCGAAATTCCGGCGACATGGGCCAGATCACCTCTTGATATCCTTGAAAATTCATTTTTATCGAGGTCAAATTTTTCTGAAAGTTCAAGAATAGTATTCACTGTTTTCTTATGAACAGAAGCATAAGCTGTTTGCAAAAGGTGCTCCTTGAGTTCAATCATATCCCGGGAGATATATTCAGCCCATTCCATAGTAAGCTGTGGATTGTCCTTAAAAATTGCCTGTACCTGGCTTACAGGTAGCCTGAGTAATTTTGCCGGTTCAATAACTTTCGCCTGTTCCGGATAATGTATGTTCCGGTTAAAGGAATAAAATCCTAAAAAATTATTCTTATGATAAATATTGGTAATGATCTCCTTACCGTATTCATCGGTGCTCCTGGTTTTGATGATCCCACTCCTAAGCAGAAAAACATAATTCGCAGGTTGATTTTCATTAAAAAGAAGCTTATTCTTGCCCAACTTCAATTTTTCGCCATTTTCAAGAAAATAATTTCTAAAAGCTTCTACACTTTCGATTTTTATTCTGCCTTCGAAATCGTAGGTGCGGTCGGGACCCTTTAGAATCCTGAATTTCTTCAAACGGGTTTTGATGGTTTCCAGGAGTTGCTTTTCTTCAAAGGGTTTTACGATATAATCGTCTGCTCCCAGGTTCATCCCTTTACGAATATCGTCTATACCAGATTTGGCTGTAAGAAATATAAAAGGAATTCGTTTGGTTTGAGAATTCGCAGAAAGCTTTTTAAGTATTTGATAACCATCAGTCGAAGGCAAAATAATATCACACAAGACGAGTTCTGGAGGATCTTCAAAAGCCAGGCGAAGCCCCTTTTCACCATCAGCCGCGGCACGTACTTTATGACCTGCAAATTCCAGAATTTCCTGGATATTTTGCTGAAGGCATATATCATCTTCAATCAATAAGATCTTAGCCATGGCATTTAGAAATACATAAAAAAATCGCTACCTAAAGTTACTCAAATTTAAAGTTCTTTAGTTGCATTTTAAGTAAGATATTTGGATTGAAAAAATAAGGACTTTCTTTTAAATTACCTTCTTCTTAATAATGGGGAAGAAGGGGTTAAATTATTACGTCACAGGATCTACCTAAATTTTCGCTCCAAAAGATATTAAAAATGATGTTCCATCTGAAGGTAAAATTCCCGGGCCCGGGTAGCCTGTCGCTCTACGTGTGAAATATTTCTCATCTGTAAGATTATTGAGAGAGAATTTCACATTATATTTTCGGTTGAACTCATACGAAAAATTGAAATCCAGGAGAAAATAAGACGGAATAATACCATTTACGCCGTTAATTGAAGAGGCTGTGTTTAAAGCATCGGAATATGCTTTTGAGACAAAGCTGCCCTGCAAACCTGCAGATATATTTTTATAAGAATAGTTAATCCCATTTCTGGAAATCCAGTGTGGAACATTTTCTATCCTATTTCCGCTGATATTGACATTTTCTCCATTGGAGCTTACACTTCCACTGGTGTAGCGAGCCGAATTATATGCGGTAGATGTAAAAACACTAATATCTGGTCGTGAAGCAGTTCCCATGAGTGCAAAAGGATGGAATTCTATATAAGCTTCCATACCCTGGTTTAACATATCGCCGATATTGGTTTTGTAAAAGTAGGTTTCTCCATTTTCATCTTTTATTAAGGTTCCGATACGATCATTGTAACGAAGTTGAAAATAGTTCACATCCCATTGAAGAATGTTTTTTAGGCTGCCCCTTAAACCAATTTCCGAATTATTTCCCCTGGCATCTTTCAAATCGGGATCTGTTCGGTCTAAAGGAGAAGCTGGTAAAATATCGGAATGCAGAACCGGCCTGTAAGCCTGGGTAAAATTGGCATATGCGTTTATGTGAGGTGTTAAATCGTACTGGGCTCCTATTCCAAAAAGCGGAAACTGCCTTTGAAGTGCAAATGGAACTGATGGAGTATCGAAAGCCGTGATTTCTCCGGTCAAATCGGTACTAATATAGTCAAAACGAAAACCCGGTGTTACCGAAAACCTACTGGTGAAATTAAAAACATTTTCCGCAAAGAATGCATAATTAAGGGTTTTGAAGGTTAGATCAACTTTATAGTCGGAGGTTAAAGACAGATCAAAATCGGTTCCAGTAGTTCCTTCGCCTTTCTGCCTGCGAAAGGTTTTGCTGTTTCCATAGCGCACACCAGTCAGCAAATGGTTTTGATTCCCGAATAGCCTGTAATCCTGTCTTAATCTTACTTCCGCAGAATAGCTATGATAATAATCCCGATCTACCTGCCGCGGATTATACTGATTGGTGGCAGTATTTATGGTGTCATTAAAAGTGGGAAGAGTGATAAACTGAACACTGTTTCTCTGGCCGAATATTGCAGAGGTCGAAGCTGTGATGAGCGTATTTTTCGCCGCCTGGATTTCCAGGTGAATAGCCGGCACATAAATAGTTGGGTTAAAATAATTTCTAGGACGATTTGATTGTCTTGGGTTCTCCCGAAACATCGCATCAGTAAGTCCTGCCGCAAAATGATTCACATATTCCATATGCGAAAGTGAAGCGCTAAGGTTTACCCTTTTGTTAAAAGCATAACTTAAGCCTGCATGCCAGGCTGTAAAATTATAATCGCTGTTTTCCCTCCATCCTTCTGAACGTCTGAAATTGTAATAACCATAGTAAGTAAGTTTTTTCTCCTTTCCCCCTATGGCATTAAAAGAGCTGAAAAGTCCAAAGGATCCAGCAGATTGCTGGGTTTCGAAACCAATTTTTTTTGTAGTATCTGCCTCTTTTAAAACATAATTTAACATGCCGCCAAATTGCGGACCGTATTGCAAGGCCCCCGAGCCGCGGATCAATTCAATTTTTTGTACCGCTTCAGATGGTGGATTATAATGGCTTTCAGGATATCCAAAGAGATCGGAATTGATCACATTTCCATTTTGCCGAACATTCATTTCCCAGGAGCGATGTGGATTTAAACCGCGAGTAGCGATACTTACCTGATTGCCGGTACCATCCATTTCCCAGACCGATACACCGGGAATTTTTGCAAATATCTGACGAGGGTTATTCTCAGCGAGATCTATATTCTCATTCTGAAGGTATATCACCTCATTTTTTTTACCGGCATAGATATTCGTTCCTTTTACCTGAGGTAGAAAAGAAACCGATCTTTCAGAATTTCGTGCCGAAATATTAATATCCTGAAGGGTTTCAGTTGTATCTTTTAAGGTAATTACCCTGTTTACAATACCTGCTTTTTTATGAGAAAACTTCTCGGCGAAGCTTGCATACGAAACATGAGAAATCTTTAAGGTATAGGTTCCGGCAGGTATTCGCTGAATTTCAAAATTCCCGTCCCCGTCAGTAGTTGTACCTTTTTGTCCCGGGTTAAGCAACACATTTGCATCTGCAATTCCTTTTCCATTCTTATTAATAATTTTTCCTTTAAGCGTAAAGTAGCTCTCCTGAGCAAAAGAATGATTATAAATTGAAAACATGAAAAACAGGAGAATTGAAAGGCATTTTTGAGAGTAGGGTAATTGCTTTAACATACTTTTTCCGGGTTTGGCGGCATAAAAGTAAAAGATTAATATCAGCTTAAGATTAATCAAAAGATAAAAAGGTTTAACAAAAAGATAAGGATAGGGAGGAGTTTTTTAAAGGCTATGATATCTTGCTTTTTGAAATCCAAAGTTACCAGAGGCAGGCCATAGAACTTTTTAAAATTTTACTATACCTTTTCCTATAGAACTTCAAACATCTTCCGCTTTATTAACAAGCATTGTTTTACTATATTTCTTTAATGATCTATAAGAGAAAATTAATTATAGAGAAATTAGCGATAAAATAAGATCAAAATGAATAAAGACAAATATGACCTGATAGTTCTTGGAGCCGGTTCAGGTGGTCTTGGCGCTGCCCTGGGAATAAATAAACTCGGATTGAATGTTCTACTTATAGATCGCAACGCAGAAAAACTTGGGGGAGAATGCCTGAATACGGGCTGCGTTCCCAGTAAAGCTCTTATTCATTTAGCGAAGCAAATTCAAAGCGCAAGAAATGCGCGAAAATTAGGCTTAGAACTTTCGGGAGAAGTTAGTATAGCAAAGATCAAAGATTATGTTCAGGAAAAACAGAAAGCCATTAAAGCCCATGAAAATTTGGAATATCTACAGGGAGAAGGTATAGATGTGGAGTTGGGCGAGGCTTCTTTTCATTCCAAAAATTCCATTCAGGTCAATGGAAATATTTTTCAGGCCCGGAATATAATAATTGCGACCGGCTCTTACCCCACCACCATCAGCATTGAGGGAGCAGAAAACATTCCCGTTTTTACCAATGAATCCATTTTTGATATCGATTTTATTCCTGAAAATTTTCTTTTCCTTGGCGGCGGTCCTGTAAGCCTGGAACTAGGCCAGGTTTTCTCGAGGTTCGGTTCCAGGGTGAGCCTTGTAGAACGAGGAAAAAGGATCTTGAAAAAAGAAGATCCCTCTATTTCGAGACTTCTTCAGTCACTTCTAGAAAAAGAGGGAATGGAATTTTATCTCAATTCAGAAGTGAACAGGGTAATAAATAATGAGGCTGTCGTAGTTCAAAAATCCGGAAAGGAAAATAGAATTCCTATTGATGCAATTTTTATGGGTTTAGGGCGCAATCTTGATTTCAGTTCTTTAAAACTAGAAAATGCAGGAATTGAGACAAAAGATGGGAAAATTATCCTCAATGAAAAATTACAAACCACTAATAAACGGATATTCGTTAGCGGCGACGCCGCAGATAATCTCAAATTTTCACATGCCGCCGAAATGCACAATATGCTTCTCATCAACAATTTCATTTCTCCTTTTCCCAAGAAACTCAAATTCAAACATTTTTCCTGGGTAACTTTTACCGATCCTGAGGTTGCGCATTTTGGGCTGAATGAAGATCAACTTCAGAAGAAAAAAATAAAATATACCCGCTTAGAAAGCAATTTCAGTAGTAATGACAGGGCGGTTATTGATGATTACGAATTCGGGAAATTGATTATTTACGTAGAGAAGAAATCATTTTATTTTACGAACGCCAGGGTTCTTGGAGGCTGTATGCTCGCTCCTAATGCCGGGGAAATTATACAGGAACTTATTCTTGCCAATTCCGCGGGTATTAAATTAAATGCTTTTATGAACAAAATTTATCCATATCCCACGGCGGCTAACATTCATAAGATCTTAATCAGGGAATATATGATTGATCAATTAAAACCGTGGATGAAAGGGATCATTAAAATATTGTACAGGTTAAACTAATGAAAGTAAGCATCATTATTCCTTGTCTTAACGAAGCTCCATTTTTGCCAAATACGATTGAAAACTGCCTGGGTCTGGAAGGAGATTTCGAAATTATTGTAATCGATGGCGGAAGCCGGGATCAAACCGAAACGGTGGCACGAAGCTATGATAATGTGAAATTTTTCAGATCTCCCAAAGGAAGGTCCCTACAAATGAACTATGGCGCAAAAAAAGCTCAGGGATCGGTGTTACTTTTTCTCCATGCCGATACTTTATTGCCTGCAGACGCTTACTTGCTTATAAAAAAACGGCTTCAGAAAAAAGGGCATATTGGCGGAAGTTTCAGGTTAAAACTGGATACTCCACATCCTTTTTTAAAACTTTATACCTGGTGTAGCCGATTTAGCCTTGAATTTTTCACTTATGGAGATCATGGCATATTTATCAAGAAAGAAGTTTTTGAAGAAATTGGAGGTTTCCGGGAAATTCCTTTGATGGAAGATATCGAAATCCAAAAACGACTTCGGAAAAAAGGGAAATTCAAAAAATTGAGTAAATATGTGATAACTTCCGGCCGCAGATTTGAAAAAAATGGTACGGTTAAACAGCTGATAATTGATGTTCTGCTCGTTGCTTTATACAATATAAAAGTGCCTCCGGCTAAATTAAAAAGATTCTATAGCGACCACTGCTGAAAATTAAATAATTACAAGATTTCCGCCTCCGGTAAAAAGAAAGACCAGGTTAGCGGCCAATAAAATAGAGTCATAATGCCAGCCAAAACCTTTTTCGGCGTAAAAACCTGTATCCCAGACAAAGATCTTCTTTGAAATAGCTCCTATCATAACCCCTATTAAAAGCAGGGCAGCTATTTGAACATAAATTCCCAGGATGAGGCCAACAGAAGCAATTACTTCAATAAGTCCAAGAATAAAAGTGAGGGATTTGCTCATTCCAATACTTTCGCTTCGCTTCTCAGGTTGCGTAAAATGACTCCATCCGCTTGTTATAAAAACAATTCCGACAATAATTCGCAACAGGAGGAGTGGCCAGCTGCTGTAATCATTCAGTTCAGGAAAAATCATAACTCAGATTTTCTTCGAAATTTAATTACTGATCATTTTTAATGGCAGTAGCAGGTTTATTAAAAATTCCGATAAAAGACCAGGCTACTACTACTCCAAAAATTATATGAATTACTATTTGAACCCAGTTCCTGGCCTTCGCGAACCATGGAAAAATAGCGGTAAATCCATAAAAATTAATAAAGTATAAAAGGAGTCCGAGAACAATTCCTATAACTATCGCGATAGATTGGGTTCTATTTTTGACGATAAATGCCGCTATGATACCGTAAAGTACCGAAAGTGGGAAATGTATCGCCATCGCAGACATAAAAAGACCAAAATCAAAATGAGGTTTGCCGGCAAGAATTTCCTTTCCATACCAGATAGCTCCCATCATCGTTGGCGGCAACCAGCCACTTTTATTTAAAAAAATGGGATTCATAATCATTTCTAACATGATCATCACTACGGCACCAATGATTCCGGACCATATTGCTGCTTTCCAAAAATTTGATTTCATGATAATATCTTTTTGATCTACCTGAAATTACAAAAAGGAGCCTTATTCAATTGTCATAATTATGACATTACGTCCTTTTGAAAGAAAAGTGCGTTTATTTTTAACATTGCTTTTAGGGATTAATGCTCATTCTTTTCTGCTTTTAACTTTTAATTTGCTTTTCATACATCTCGGGTATTATTTTATTGATCTTCGATTAGTCAATGCGTGGAATTATGCTTAAATTAAGGTAAAGACAATTGAAAATGAAAAATACGATAAGAGAAGGCGCTGATTTCCCAGATTATGAACTCCCGGATCATCAGGGGAAAATGCAAAAGCTCAGTAAACTTCAGGGCAAAGATCCAATGGCAATTATGCTTTCACGAGGTGGTTATTGCCCAAAAGAAGATCTTCAGCATCAATGGCTGGTAAAAATGGAGGAAGAAATTAAAGTTGGTTATTGTAAACTTGTCACCATCAGTACCGATTCTCAATTACAGTCTTTGGAATGGCGTACGCGGCTTGGAGCACACTGGCCTTTCTTAAGCGATGAAGAAAGGATTCTTCAAAAAGATCTTGAGATCAAGGAATATACCGATCCCAAACACGACCCTATGATTCCGCATACCATTCTATTGGAGCCGGGTCTAAAGATTTACAAAATCTATAATGGCTACTGGTACTGGGGCAGGCCCACGCCGGAAGAATTAAGACAGGATTTTCGGGCTATCTCCAGGAAAATCAGGCCAGATTGGGATCTTTCAACCCCCTTTATAAAAGAGAAATGGAAACAAAATGAAAAACAGTATTTTTATCCTTATGGAGAAAAAAGCTGAAGCTAATTTTTACCATTCCTTTAAGAAAATGAAAGTTTTCTTCAATTAACTTTAAATAACCTAACAACCTCCCAATAAAAATTCAACAAAATGAAGGAGCATTCTAAAATCTGGTACCTGGAAAATTTTAATTTTTTTTCAGAATTAACCGATAAGCAAAGAAGCTTTATTTGTAAGAACACGGTAATGAAAACCATTGGCAAAGATGAAACGGTATACTTCCAGTCAAGTCCTGCAAACAGCGTATATTTTCTTAAAAAGGGAAAAATAAAGATCTCCCATTTTAGCCCTGAGGGAAAGGAATTTTTAATCAGCATTCTGGAACCTGGGGAAATTTTCGGGGAATCTTTCCTAAATCCATCAAATTTCAGAAAAGATGCGGCCATTGCTGAAGAGGAAGCTACTTTTTGTGTAATGAGCAGTAGTAATATGAAAAAACTTCTGCTAATGGTTCCTGAGCTGAATTTAAAATTTGCCCGGTTAATAGAAAGCCGGCTGGAGAAATTACAAAAACGGCTTGAAGATGTTTCTTTGAAAAGCAACAGGGAGCGTATCTTAGAATTTCTCAAAGAATCGGCCCTTCCCATGGCCGAAAGATTCGGTAAGGAACTTATCATTAATAATAACCTTACTCACGACAAAATTGCCCAGCTGACTTCTACCAACAGGCAGGAAGTCTCAAGTGTTTTCAGCTCCTTAAAGAAAGAGGGAATCATAGATTATGACAGGAAAGAAATTCATGTTAAAGACCTTGAAAGGCTATTGCAACTTACCTAATTCTTTATGCTTAGAAAAAGACAGCTGTCGAAAATAAATTTGTTATAATGTTTTATCGTTATCTCATAATCAGCACCCTTCTATTTGTTATCCAGTTCCAGGCATTTTCCCAGGTTTATCAAATCCAAGATGAAGGATCAATTATAAAAGTAGAAGGTAATTCCACCCTCCATCCCTGGACCATGAAAGCTAGCAAAATGTCGGGGAAATTTGTTCCGGTTTTTGAAGACGGAGTTTTAACCGGTATCAAAGAACTAAAACTTGAATTACCGGCAGAAAACCTGAAAAGTGATAAAAGCGGATTGAATTCTGATGCTTATGAAGCCCTGCAAACCGATCAATACCCAAACATAAAGTTTGTTATGTATAGCGTAGAGAAAATTTCTAAAACAGGAACCAACAGCTATCAGGTGAATATACTTGGGAAATTAAGCATTGCCGGAAATGAACAAATAGAGCATATTAATTTCGACTTAAAGAAGGAAAAAGATATGCTACACCTCAGCGGAGATAAGTCTTTAAAAATGACAAGTTTTAATATTGAACCGCCCTCGGCTTTTTTTGGCCTGCTGGAGGCAGATGATCAGGTACAGGTTCAATTCAAGATCACTTATCTACGACGGTAATTTTTGCTTTCTGTAAATCTTCTCACAAATTTCGATAGATGCCTATATTTTCTTTTTCTTCGGAAATACCACTGACCTCCGCATACTTTTCAAAATAAGTTTTCATTCTGATAAGGCGCCAGACCAATAGTTTCAGGCAATTTATGTTAAACAATGCTAAAAAACATTCCAGGTGGAATGTTTTTAAATAGTTTTGTCATATGGAACAGGAATTAAAAACGGAAGCCACTCGTAAATTGATATGCGAAACGGCTTTTAAGAAGTTTTATAAAAACGGTTTTAAAGCGACCAGTGTCAATGATATCATGAAGGCCACCGGTCTTTCTAAAGGCGCCTTCTATCACAATTTCAAAAACAAAGATGAACTTGGGGTATTAGTGGTGAAAGCGGAATTAAACACCAGAATTTACGAAGCCATGGTTACCCCACTCTACGCCGAGGGTGAAGCCAAAGCAATTCTAAAAAAAACCTTTTTAAATAAGTTCGAGGCTTTTACAAGTGATGAAAAATTAATGGGCTGCCCGGTGAACAATCTGGTCAATGAAATTGGTGGTTCAAAAAATTTACTTAACCAGGCTTTAAAAGAGCTTATTGATACCTGGGTGAACGCAGTGGTAGAAATTATTGAAAGGGGCCATAAAGACGGTTCCATAAAACCGGAAACAAATCCTCATGAGACCGCCATTTACCTGGTGAGTTCTTTTGAAGGAATGCGTGGTATTAGAAAGTTGTACACTAATGATATTAGCTGGAATGCCTATCGTGGCGCCCTGGAAAAATATTTAGATCAACTATAGAGCAAATGATTCATTGTAATGAAAAATAAACATCTTCTTAATCAGATTTTAAAACCAAAAAATTATGTTCAAAATCAGCAAAATTAGTACACTTTCTATAATGGCTTTATTCCTTTTTTCAGCCTGTAATTTTGGAAACTCCCAATCTTCAGAAGAAAAAGATAAAACATCAACGCAGAAAGATGAAGTTCAGCAGGTAGCAAAAGAAAATAATAGGAATTTGAAAAAAGCCCCTGAATTTGAAGTTACCACTATAGGTAATCAGAAAATAAGCCTGGAAAAATCAATGGCTGAAAATAAACCAATCATGATTTACTTTACCGCTTCCTGGTGCCCGATGTGCGCCAAAAACTGGCCGGCGATAGAAGAAGTCTACCCCGAATATAAAGACAAAGTAAATTTTGTAGCCATCAGCATAGATCCTACCGATAATGAAGAAGTAATGACCAGGCTGGCCGAGGAAAAAAATCTCCATTTCCCTTTGGTAAAAGGCACACCCCAGGTCATGATAGATTTTGGTGTAGGTAGCCAGGCAACTACCGTAGGCGTTAATGAAGATGGTTATGTAGAATTTCAGAAAGATAAAACTGTACTCACGGCCGACCAATACAGGGACCTTTTCGAACAACTAATAAATTAAATGGATTTTATAGGATTCTCATTTCTTCAGGGAGTACTTGCTTTTTTGGCCCCATGTGCGGTTGCCTTATTACCCGCCTATATTCTGGCTTTTATATCACGAAATCCAGAAAGTGCCGAAAAAACTTCCGCGCGATTAGGCCGTGGCTTTAAACTGGCTTCGCTGAGTATTTTGGGAATTCTCCTTATCTATAGTGCAGCCGGAATCATGATAGTTTTGGCGAGCCAGGTCTTAAAGGATTATATGAAATGGATTACCATTGGCATGGGTGTGATCTTAATCATACTGGGGGTACTTATGCTTCTGGGAAAAAGCGTGTCTTTTTCTTTTAATATCCACAATTCAAATTCAAAAACTGAAGCCGGTGAGGCCTTTATTTTCGGAATTGGATACGCTATTGGTGCATTAGGATGTCTTTTCCCACTATTTCTAATTGTGGCTACACAGGCACTGGCAGCAGAATCAGTTTTAGAAGGGATTTCGTATATCCTGGCCTATTTTGCCGGCATTAGTGGAATGATGAGCCTCACCATCATCCTGGCAATTTTTGCAAAGGATTTTTTGTTGAAAAACCTTGGAAGAATACTCCCGTATATGGAAAAGATTACCGCTATACTAATTTTCATAGCAGGAGTATATGTGATCAATTATCAAATGGCACTGTTCTAATGTATATATAGGCTATGATCAGGAAAGTGCCTTTAAATGAATGTTTAATATTAAATTTTAAATTATGTCAAACCAAACTTACAAAATCGGTTTAAAACCGGTTGAACTGGAAGATGCTAATGAGCAACAAAAGGAGATCCTGGAAAAAGCTAAAAAAGCTAATGGGATGATCCCTAATATGTATAAGAATATGGTGAATTTACCGGCCTTACAAAATACTTACGATACCGGTTACCATCAGTTTAGAAAAGACAGCGGATTTACACCTGCCGAGCAGGAAGTGGTATTATTAACCATCAGTATTGCCAACTCCTGCGGTTACTGTACCGCTGCCCATAGTTATTTAGCTGAGAATGTTTCAAAAACTCCTAAAGAAGTGATTGAAGCTATCAGGCAGGGCCATAAAATTGAAGATGATAAACTGCGCGCCCTGCATGAATTCACAAAGGTGATGAATGAGAGCAGAGGTAATCCTACTCCGGAAGAAGCCAAAAAATTCCTGGACGCCGGTTATTCTGAAAAACAGATCCTGGCTATCATTCTTGCCCAGGCTGTTAAAACCATAAGTAACTATTCCAATCATATTTTCCATACCAAAGTTGACGAGGCTTTCGCGGGAAGTAAATTGGAAAAAGCTTAAAATATAAATGAGGAAAAGTCAATTTTCCGGCTTTTCCTCATTTTATTACTTAATTTGAAAGTAAACTTTTGCCTGCTTAAAGGTGTTTCTTCAAACTTAATACTTAATTTTCCTGGAAATCAACTTACATAAATTATTATGAGAGCCCTGGTTATTTCTGGTGGCGGCAGTAAAGGCGCATTTGCCGGGGGTATTGCGGAATTTCTTATTAAAGACTGTCAAATATCTTACGACATTTTTGTGGGAACTTCAACAGGAAGCCTTCTTATCCCACTCCTGGCCATTGGAGAAATTGACAGGTTAAAAGCAATTTACACCTCTGTTTCTCAACAGGATATCTTTAGCAGCAATCCTTTTATTATCTCAAAAAAGAATGGAGAAGTTGTGCTGCGTATCAATCATTTTAATATTTTAAAAATGTTCCTAAAGGGTGCAAAATCCTTTGGCGAAAGCAAGAACCTGAGAAAATTGATATGCAAGATCGTCACTGAGGAAGATTATTTAAAAATTAAGCAGAACTCTTCCGAAGTAATTGTTACCGTGGCCAACCTGAGCTATAACCGGGTAGAATATAAGCGGCTAAAAGATTATGATTACCATGACTTTTGCGACTGGATCTGGGCTTCGGCAAATATGGTTCCTTTTATGAGCCTTCTTACCAAAGATGGTTGCGAATTTGCAGATGGGGGAATGGGTAATATCGTTCCTATTGGTGAAGCCATAAATCGTGGAGCCTGTGAAATTGATGTTATTGTTTTAAAAACAGAACAACCAATTACAAAAAAGAAACCTGTTAGAAATGCTTTGGAACTAACTACGCGAACTTTTGATTTTATGATCAATCAAATTATTGTTGATGATATTACCATAGGAAATTTACAAAGTAAGCATTCACGGGTGAACTTAAACTTTTACCATCCGCCGGAACTTCTTACCAAAAATTCTCTCATTTTTAACCCTGAAACCATGAAAATGTGGTGGGAAAAAGGATATAATTTTGCCAGGAGTAACAATCCTCAATGCCATTGCATAGAACCTAAATCAATTTCATTATGAAATCGATTATAATACTTCTTTTTGCACTCGCGACTATCCAATCAACCAGTGCGCAACAAAAAAAAGGTTTCGATCTTTCTAACTCAAGTATTCCTGTAACAGAAATAAAAGATGGCGGACCTCCAAAAGATGGAATTCCGGCCATAGATCATCCTAAATTTCTCCAAGCTTCACAGGTAAGTTTAGGCGAAAATGCACGTATTTTAGGAGTTTATGAAAATGGTATAGCCAAAGCCTACCCTATCAGCATTTTAAATTATCACGAAATCGTTAATGATCATTTTGGGGAAAAGCCGGTGGTAATAACCTATTGCCCTCTTTGCGGAAGCGGCATCGCATTTAAAGCTGAAGTCAATGGTGAAAAATTAAGTTTTGGGGTTTCCGGATTATTATATAACAGCGATGTTTTACTTTATGACAGACAAACCGAATCCTTATGGTCTCAGTTAAAAAACGAAGCTATTTCAGGTAAATTAAAAGGAGAAAAACTGAAAATTCTAAATACGGCTAATACAACCTGGGAAAATTGGAAAGAAAAATATCCGAATACTTTAGTCTTATCTGAAGATACCGGTTTCAATCGGGATTATTCCCGGAACCCATATCCCGATTATGAGAATTCGTCTCGTTTATATTTCCCCGTAAACGAGAAAAATGAATTATTTCCGCCCAAAGAAATGGTGATAGGTCTTAAGCTAAACGGAAAAACTAAAGCTTATCCCTTTTCTGAATTGAAAAAATTGAAAGGAAAGGTCCTCAAAGACTCCTTTGCCGGACAAAAATTAGAAATCAGGTATCATCCCAAAGCAGGAAGTGCTGAAGTCATCAATGAAAATGGCGAACTACTTCCCGCAATTACCAATTTCTGGTTTGCATGGTATGCTTTTAACCCGAATACCGAGGTGTACCAATATGAAGGTCACTAATTTATAAAAAGCGGGATTTTTTCATCTTTTTCATGGCGCTCCCGGGAATTAAAGCCCGAAGATCCAGGTCATTTTAAAAATCCGAAAACCTTTTTAAATTTTCCCTGCCGTTTGAGTAGACTTCTTACACAGCAAATTGAAAATCAGGTTTGTTAAAAAAACCCATAATGTCAGTTTACTGACAAATTTCCAGCTATATAATTTTTAAATTTAAATAGGAGTCTTCTCCTAATTGAAAAGCAATTCATTGAGGAGTCAAGATCTATTTTTCCACCCACTCCCCCGGAATAGATAAAAAACAATTTAGTATTAATCAATAAAATTTTATTCCATGAAGTTTTCAAATTTAACCATTGTCTTTATTACATCTCTGTTATTGTATGGTTGTTCAAAAAACGATCTGGAAACAATTAAAGAAGAAAACCTTCAGCAAACAGAGGTATCGACCTTTAACCAAACACAAAAATCCAGGATTTTTCCTGAAAATGCTTCTTCTGCAAGTTATCCCGAACTGGTGAGTTTCAACAGGAGTCAGAGTTCAGAGGCAGGCCTGGTTTACGAAGTCTTACCGGGACCGGCAGCAATAAACCCTGCCATGTCTCCTACCCCTTTTTCAAATAATATAAATATGACTTCTGGTTCCTATTTTTATGAGGTCTCCAATATGACTCCAGAAGATTCAGAAGATTCCAAAGATGCCGTAAAATCTGTTAACATTGAATTTACAGGAAATGATGGTACAACTTTCTTAATAGATGAGATCAGGGTAATTCACAAACCACTTGGTACCGGAGACCATACTTTCTTTGGGGGCGTTGGTCAAAACAAGGTGATGCACGGGAACACGGGAATAGGTACTCCTTTTATGCCAAAATTGTTATCCTATATCACACTCTGGGGGAAAACCGATCTAAAAAATGCGGCAACTGGAGAGGTTGTGGCACCTGATAGAATGATTCATATTATGACCACCACCAACGTACGCGATAAGGATTTAAACCTGACCACTGCTGTTGAAGAGGACGAATCAGACTACAATTTTAGAAATGTACAAACACATGTCATTTTGCCGCCTCAAGATATGCAGGGGAATTTTTCTCCAATACCAGGCACAGATCACGGTTTTTTACATATGATGTTTGAAGGAGTAAAACTAAATGAAGGGCAAAGAGATCACAGGTTGGCTTATGAAATACTTCCAGGTCCATCTGCGATTAATCCTGAAATCTCTCCAACTCCATTTTCAAATAATTTTGCTATTGGTGCCGGCTATTATAATCTGCATGTTCGCGACATCACCAAAGGAGATTCTGAAGATTCAAAAGATGCAGTTTTACAATTTGATTTACTTTACCAGAGACAGAATGGTGAAACCTTTACCATTGAAAATATAAATGTCATTCATAAGGCTGAAGGTAGTGGCGACCATACTTTTTTTGGAGGAGTTGGCCAATATAAAATAATGCATGGTAACACTGGAATCGGAACGGATTTAATGCCGAAACTCACGTCCTACATTACTTTGTGGGGAACGGCCGATCTCAAAGATGGAAATGGCAATGTGCTGGCCAGAAACAGAATGATCCATATTATGGTGACGGGACGAGTACGAGACGAAAACCTCAATTTATTGACCTCCTTAGACCAAGATCTGTCTGACCTAAGTCCAGACATGATAGAAACGCATATTATTCTTCCTCCGCAGGATATGCAAGGTAATATGGATCCTGTACCGGGTACAAAATATGGTTTTCTTCACCTAATGTTTGAAAGTGTAGAATTGAAAAGATAAGAGCTATTTTATTCTGAAATTGAATGCAATCTTACTTTGGTTCTCCTTATTTAGGATTATTGAAGGATAGGAACTGGCCATTCTCTGTTATTCAATCCTTCCTCAAGATCGTATAGCAGGGAAGGGCCAGTATTTTATAGTCAGAAGGGAGTTCCACAAAAGGAGAAGCGATAAGGTTTATAATCGCAATTAAATCGGTTTGGAATTCAATTATGCATCAAATAAAATAAATTGCGAGAATACCACTCCCAATAAATACAACCATCAATACCAGGGTAATAACAATTTCATCCTGGGTACAACTTTGCGCAAAATCATCACATTTTCCAATAAGCATTTGATAAAAATTCCTGATTAAAGTTCTCATAAATACTGAATTTAAAGAAATTAATTAGTCGCAAAAACCTAAAACGAAGTTTTTCTGAAGAAAGAATTAATACTAAAGAGTTTTATTCATCCCGCTTGAATGGGTTTGGGATTCTCCAGCATCGTAGGGATCAATTCACTTACTGTGGGGTGTATATGTACTGCATCCCGTATTACGGTAAATTCCTGACCGGCATACATTTGATCTATCACGGTATGAATATACTCATCGGCACCTGTACCCAGAAAAGTCGCTCCAAGGATCTTTTTGGTTTCC
Source organism: Christiangramia fulva (assembly GCF_003024155.1). Taxonomy (NCBI): domain Bacteria; kingdom Pseudomonadati; phylum Bacteroidota; class Flavobacteriia; order Flavobacteriales; family Flavobacteriaceae; genus Christiangramia; species Christiangramia fulva. The sequence goes on along the minus strand of NZ_CP028136.1, from coordinate 1,580,671 downwards.
TCTTCCACATAAATTTTCAACATTCCCTGGGTTTCGCCCATTTCTTTAGCCCTGGCGATCTTTTTCATTGGCCTTGAGGCTACCAGGGCTTTTATGCCGGCTCGTTCGATATCAGAAGCGTTCATACCAACGCGGGCAAGGGGTGGATCTATAAAGGCGGCATAGCAGGTAAACCTATCAGAAAGTTTTCTCTTTTTCTCTTCAAATAACTGGGAATTGACTATTTGAAAATCATTGTAGGCGGTATGGGTAAAAGCCCCTTCCCCGTTACAATCACCCAGTGCCCAAATATTACCCGCACTGGTCTGTAATCTATCATTTACCAGAATGTATCCTCTTTCATTTAATTTTACTTCTGTATTCTCGAGTCCTAAATCGGCGGTATTAGGAACACGACCCGAAGCCAATAGCAAATGTGAACCCCGGATTTTTATTTCTGATTCCTCACAATTTACCGAAACCTCCACTTTTCCATCTTTATTTGCCCCAGTTATACATTCAGAATTTAATCGAACCTCAATTCCTTCATTTTCAAAAATCTCCTGAATGGCTTTTCCAAATTCGGGATCTTCCTTTTTCAATAACTGATTTCCTCTGTCCAGTATGGTCACTTTACTCCCAAATCTGCGGAACATTTGTCCAAACTCCAGTCCTATGTAACCGCCACCAACAATTATAAGATGTTCCGGAATTTCTTCTAATTCAAGGATGCTCTCATTGGTTAAGTATTCAACATCTTTAAAACCATCGGGTATTCGCGGTTTACCTCCAACATTGATATAAATCTTATTTGCTGTGTAGGTCTTTCCTTCTACAGATATGGTATTGTTATCTATAAAAACAGCTTTCCCCCGAATAAGGTGAATATTTTCATTGTCCTCCAGCATTTTACCCAAACCATTGCGGGAATCTTCAATGATTTTATCTTTCCGATTTTTAATGGTTTTTAGGTTTACGCGGATATTCCCCTGAACCTCAATACCCAGTTTATCACTACTCTTAGCTATAAAGGCCCGTCTTGCACTTGCAACATAAGCTTTGGTTGGCGTACAGCCCACATTGACACAGGTACCGCCCAAATTCCCCTTTTCAACAATTGCAACTTTCCACCCGTGTTTGGCCATACTTGCTGCCAGGGAAGGCCCTGCCTGTCCTGTTCCAATAATTATTGCATCGAATTTCATAGCATTTTTTTTAATAGTTATAATTTTCTCCGTGATCCCCCTCCAGTTCCACGCCTAAACTTAGAACCATGCGGTTAACAAAATTGAAGTAAGAGACTACCAGTGCAGCATCAAGAATAGCTTCATCGCTAAAACCTACATCCCGTAATCCATCAGTCAGGCTGCCATAGTTTACAATATCCCGATTTTTTGTGAGTGTTTCAGCAAAAACGCATAAAGCCCGATCTTTTGAGACCAGATCTAATTTTAAGAAGTTTTCCTGAAGATCTTTTATCTGTTTATCATCCTTCCAGTATTTATTCAGCGCACTTGCATGATGGGCCACACAATAACTGCAATTATTGGTTTTAGAGACCACAACGGCCATCATCTCTCTCTGAGCCCGGGAAAGTTCAGATTTAGAATACATGATTTCCATATATAAATCCATATGTTTAACGATACTTTCTGGACGTAAACTCTGGATTTTATGCACCCCCGCTAATTGGCCACGTTGTTTTTTAAGTTGCAAATAGATCTCTTTAAGGCGCCCTTCGGCCTCATCGGGTTGAATCACTTTTATTCTACTCATAAATTTTTAAAAATTTCAATAAATTCTTGTTGAATGGTCCTGGCCTTATCTCGTGCGTACCAGGTATGCAGCTCGGTTTCAAAAGCCTCCCAATTGCGCCCGGCCGGTTCCCTTTTCCATTCTTCCAATAGCGCTTGTGCAGGAACAGGACGAGGTCCCCAGGCAAACAATTCCTTTCCACTTTTATTGAATACAATAAGTTTGGGGATGGATTTACTTCCATTGGTTAAATACTTCTCCATTAACTCCGGATTTTTATTTCGTAGGATAATCTTTAATTCAATAGTATCTGAAAAATCGGCCATTTTTGCGATCAAGGGCAAATTTTGCGCGCTATCGCCGCACCAGGCTTCAGTAATTACAATCCATTCCTGTACCTCAGAGATAGTATCGAGAGCTTTTTTTAATTCGTCGTTTAAGATCAAGGTTTTATTTAACCTGGACATTCTACGGCAGTTCAATGCCGTAAAATCGGCAAGAACCTGGGTTTGATCATCTCCAGATGTCTTTCCGGCTTTTGCAAGACTTTGCATCCATTCAAAAAATTCTTTGTAGGTAAAAATGGGGTTATTTATTTCCATATTTTAAAACTTATTGGTTTCAATCATTTGTTCTTTGTTTTATGTTTCCTTTTAAGGGCTGCTTTTTCCGAAGAACTCAGGGCATACCAAAACGGCAAAGCAACTAAAAACACACCTCCCAGGATATTTCCCAGAGCTGCCGGAATGAGGTTCCAAAAAATAGCATTCTCCCAACCCGGGCCATTACCGGTGGGCATAATAAGAGAAAAATACCCCATATTGGCAGGACTATGCTGAAAATTAGCTGCAACAAATAAACTAACGGCGAGAAAGACAGGAATATATTTCCCGATTATTGTTTTTCCCATGGTCGCAAAAACAGCAGCAATTCCCACTAGCCAGTTTCCAAACATCCCACTTATCACTGCCTGAAACCAAAAATTAAGGTCATGCCCCCTATAATAATACATTTTCTTATGTACTATATGTTCAAGGGTAACTGAAAAATCTGCGGGATAATCATGGGCATAATTAATCCATAAGCCCACGAAATAAGCGCCAATCACATTTCCCAGGATCGTAATACCCCAGAATCGTAAAGATCCCAGAGCCAGTTCTTTGGTACTACAATCTAATAGCGAAGCTGGTAACACCACATTAGTTTCAGAGAATAGTAGTGCCCCTGAAAGGATCACCATAAAAAATCCAACTGAGAACCCGAATCCCTGTAATAAAAGTACCACACCTGTAGTTTCTATTCCGGCAGAAATAAGAATTGAAAATAAGGCGCCAAATGTAATAAAAGCTCCGCCCATTATGGATAGCACTAGTGCTTTTAAAAAACTATAGCCTTTTAAGTTTCGCCAAGTTTCAAGGCTCATTTCGTGGACTACCTTATGCACATCGAGAAATCTATTATCCATTTTTATTGCATTTAATTAAAATAAGATTCCAATTCTTTTTTAAGGTTTTCCCACTGTGATTTGTCACCGCTAACTATTTGCACAGCCTCTTTTATTTTGGAAGTACCAAAGCCAAAGACTTCTTTGAAACCAATATGTGGTGGCAGGGATAAGGCGCCACTGGATACCACTGCATCAATTATAAATGGCTTCTTACTGTTTTTCGCCTGAATGATTGCTTTTTCTATATCGCCAGCGTGTTCTACCCTGATGCCATCTCCCCCGCATAATTTGGCGTAATCTGCAAAATTCATATTTACTTCTTCAAGGGCTTTAAGGCTTGGAGAAAGACCAGCCTTTTCCATTTCAAGCTTCACAAAACCAAGTTCCGAATTATTGAATATCAGTACTTTAATGGGTAGTTTATACTTCACGGCAGTAATAAAATCCTGCATTGCCATGTTAAAAGCACCGTCGCCGCTTAAGCACCAAACTTCTTTCCCGGGATTTGAAAACTGTGCCCCGATGGCTGCAGGAAATCCAACCGCCATAGAACCATGATTAAAAGAACCTATTACGCGTCTTTGGCTGTGAAAAGAAATATGATGTGCTGCCCATATAGCAGAAGTCCCTGTTTCTACAGTAAAAATAGCATCATTGGCTGCGTACCTATTTATCTGATCGGCAAAAATTTGAGGATGTAAAGGTTCGTTATCGCGGGAAGCTGAAGCCTGCTGGGCCATATTGGCTTTCCATTTTTGAAAATTATCTCTTAATTTATTCAGAAAATCAGCATCCTTTTTGGTTTCGATTTTAGGAAGTAGAATTTTTAAGAATGAGGAGATATCACTCCATATTCCAAGATCCACAGCGGTTCTGTTTCCAATATTCTCCTGCCGAATATCTACCTGAATGGTTTTTGTTTTATGCGGAAGAAATTCTATGTATGGAAAGTCTGTTCCCAACATTAACAACACATCACATTGCATAACAGCATTATATCCTGAAGGATTTCCAATTAGACCCGTAAGTCCAACAACATTTTCGGTATCGTGATCAAAAATATCGCTTGCTCTTAAGGTGTGTGTAATTGGTGCTTTTAATTTCTTTGAAAGCCCTAAAACAGCGGTCCTGGACTCCCGACAACCGTCACCGGCCAGAATACCAATCTTTTTTGATTTATTTAAAATTGAAGCTGCTTCAGCTACTACCTCTTCGCTGGGAACCAAGCTTGAAGTGTACTTTTTTATAGGATGTATGAATTCCTGGTTTTCTGCAGTCATTTCGGCAACATTAGCCGGAAGTTCTATCCTGCAAACCGCATTATTGGCTAAAGCAATTTTAATTGCCCGCTGTATTACCATTGGAGCCTGTTCAGGGGTTTTTATAATCGCCTGATAATCACAAATATCATCAAAGACCTTTTTTAAATCTACTTCCTGAAAAAAATTAGTGCCCTCCTGGCGTTGTGGTACCTGGCCGGTAATGGCTATTACAGGAGTGCGTTCCTTTTTAGCATTGTACAGTCCATTTATTAAATGAAGTGCCCCGGGTCCCACCGTACCGGCACAAACTCCTAATTTCCCAGAGGTTTGACTGTCTCCAAAAGCAGCAAAAGAAGCATTCCCCTCGTGCTTCATCCCAATCCATTCTATATCTTCACTATTTTCAATTGCTTTTACAAAAAAATTCAAAGCATCCCCGGTAACACCATAAACCTGTTTTACACCAAGATGAATTAAAATATCCAGCAGTTGTTCCGATACATTTTTAGCCATATTTTTTATTTTTTTAAGAAAAACAATGTTAACCCGGCAGTTGTAAAATCACCTGGGATTCTGGTAAAATAAGCAGGTCAGAGTAACATTCAATAAACGACCAAGGTGGCCTTTGGTGCTTCGGTCTGGAATTACATTACCAATGTTTTTTAAATCAAGAATTACCGATATTCCGGATTTTCAAAATTCCAGCGGGTACCATCGTCCCAGTCTTTCCTGGAATTCCCATATTCAGGATAGCCTCCGTTATTTTTCAGCATTTTTGCCAGGTGCAATAGATTATAGGTCATAAAGGTGGTATTCCTGTTTGTAAAATCGGAATTAAAACCTACCGGCGGATCTTTCTTTTCTCCATTCCACTCGGTATCCCCATAACTGGGACCAGGGCCAACCTCTCCAATCCAGCCAGCATCGGCCTGTGGAGGAATACTGTAGCCTAAATGCTGAAGGGCATATAGAATGCCCATAGAACAGTGCTTGACACCATCTTCATTTCCGGTTATTAAACATCCCCCTACTTTTCCATAATAGATATATTGCCCTTTTTCATTCTGGAATCCGCTCATTCCATAAAGCCGCTCAATCAATTTCGAAGCGATTGAGGATCTTTCTCCAAGCCAAATTGGAGTCCCAATTACCAGTATATTAGCCGACATTATTTTTTCATATAATTTTGGCCAGTCGTCTTTACTTTCACCTTCTTTGGTCATATCAGGTTGAACTCCTACCGGTATGTGATAATCGGCTAAACGAATGATCTCTACCCTTACACCTTCAGATTTCATAATATTTGCTGAAAGATCAATTAAAGATCTTGTGTGGCTTTTATTTGGAGATTTTTTAAGAGTGCAGTTTATATAGACTGCTTTAAGTTCATTGAATTTTTTATCCATTTTAATATTTTAAATTATCTCTATTGGCTTCCCTGGTTTTTTGAGGATTTACTGTAAAAATTTGGATCAATCATTCTTAGATATCTCCAAATCTTTATAGTAGTAAGGAAGCATTTTAATATCATAATGTGAGGCTAGTTGTTCAAAATCTGAAATTCTATGATCAAGTTTAAAATGACGAATTCCCGGAGAGCTCAGCAACAAATATTCTTTTTTTGGGATATCATTTTTGAGCAATCTGTGAACGCGATTTACATCTTTGCCATAAGGCTTTATGATCTCCCTAACTTTAATGAAATCGAGTCTGCCAAAGTGGATTATAAATTTTAACTTCAGGTTTATAGCGTCTGAACAGGCCTTACAATTGCAAATGCGTTTCTGATCGTAATTTATTAGGTGCTGGCGAAAAGCCATTAACATTTTAGAAACCTGATCTTCCAATTGTTTAAAATCAAAGGTTTTTTCAGAAAACATAAAAAGAGCATCACCCTCAATTTCAACCAGGTTCATCTCCAGGACATTATTGTCAAGAAGAGTTTCAAGCAATTCAGAAATAATCTGGATGCTATGCTTAATGGCGGTATTTTCCACAAAACCGGAAAAGCCGCTGATATCGGCCATAAAATAAACCGCTTTTTTTACTGGCTCATCCATTTTTCTGTTTATCGCCGAAATTTTTTCTATGCTGGCGGGCGATTCCATTTCTGATTAAATTTTCTTTCTATTTCAGTTTTTCTAATCCTGTTTTATCCGCACAAAATTTTTCAACTTTAGACAATAGGTATCAACTTTTTAATAGCCCGGGGAAACCTGGCGTTCCCTTATTCATTTTCTTCACCAGAAAACCTAAAACCGCACCAAAAGCCAAATGAGCCAGAACAACGGTCATTATAAACTGATAGCCATCTTTAAACTGAAGTCCGAAAATTCCAATTCCTAATGATTTAACTACCGGGCTAACCATAAATCCCACGCCAATTAAAAAGCCGAAGACCATCCCCATCCATATTTTTCCACGTCCTGTTAAAAGGCTGTATATAATACCAAAGGCGGCTCCATTCCAGAAATGATATGCCCATCCGGCGAGATTTGAAGTTAGATTGGGACCCGTGGCAAATTGATCTAAAAGTAATACGCCCATAAGCTGGGGAAGATTTCCAGGCATCCAACCTATTTTATAACCTATTATTCTTACAATCTCCAATCCTATAGTCCCGGCGAATCCTGCGAGAATTCCGGTAATTATTTGTCTTTTGAGAAGTGAAAACTTTAGATTGTGAATAAATAATAGAACAATAAAAATTAATATTATTGAAGGGACTAAATATTTCAACGCCATTACAGATAACTTACCATAACCAGCTTGCGCCAAAGGAAATAGAATAGGGCCAACTGCGCTCAGTAATAATAGCAACAGCAAAAATCCAATCTTTAGTTTTTTAGATTTCATTTCTTTGTTTTTTTAAAAAAAGGCCGATAATTTATCACATATCGGCCTTTAGAAGATCTCTATTTTGAAATCATTTTCATCATCATTTGCAGCTTATCATCCAATTTTGCACCTATCATTTTGACTTTTTTATCATCAAAGGAGGCAAAAAGATCAGAAGGCTTGAAATAATTAATGAAGGTCTTTCCATTTTCTTCATAAACATTTATTCTCACTGGAATAACAACACCTACTGAAGGATCGGCTGAAAAGGCTTCTTTTCCTACGTTGGGATTTCCAACAAAAAAGGAATGTCCTTTAACTTGAAGTCCGGTCATTGAAAGAATTTTTCCCTGATTAAGTTCTGCAAGTACCATCATTCCACCTCCTGAGACCGATTTTTTAACGGCTTCAATAGTGCCATCAAAATCCATCTTTGATTCGACGGTAACAGGTTTTACCGTTTGAGAATGTGCGGTTTGAGCATTTACGGAAGGCGTTGGTCCAAAAAGGGCCAGCATCAAAAGAATTGCAAAAAGAGTTTGAAGGTTAAATTTCTTCGTTTTCATAATAAAACATTTTAGTTATCAATTATTTTATTGAATCTCGTGATCCAATTTCACTGGATGAGACTGGCGATCTTTAAATCCTGACAGCTAAAAATGTTTTTTAACTCAATTTTTAGATTTACAATAGAATTTGAATTACCTGCAGCTCCATGTAAAAGCGAGAAACCAAATTATTTTGCGGGTAATGACTTTTTTATTTTTTTCTTTAAATCTGCGAGATCCCGTTTTTCAGGAGATTCTATTTTGTGATTTAAAGATTTTTCTATGAAGTTACTTTGCACTTCATATTGTTTACAAGCTTTACATACACTGGTATGCAAAATAAGTTCTACAGTCTCGATCGCATTTAACTTACGAGCAATCTTTTTTTCAGTAAGGATCCCTGCTTTCTTGCAGGAAATCATCAGTTTGCGCATTATTTTAAACATATTTTTATTTTTGGAACCATAATTTTTCAAGGCATTCCCGCAAAAAAAGTTTTGACCGATGTATAATCTGCCAGTAATTCGCCGAAGTGATATCCAGCTCCTGAACAATATCAGTTCCACCCCTTCCCTCCAGGTATTTTAATTTTACTGCAGATGACCATAAAGGGGGAAGTTTTATAAGGCAATGCTGCAATAGACCATTGAATTCTGTATTGTCCAGTAAATTTGTTTCCTGTTCGTCAAGATTCCAATCCACTGGCTTTTTATCTTCTTTCCAATATCCTTTACTATCGTAGGTCTGCTCCAGGATTGAGTATTCTTTATTATTATGGATACTATTTTCCAATCTTACCGAATCGCGGGATTTCTTTCTGTAATAGTCAATAATTTTATTGTTCAAAATTGCAAACAACCAGGTTTTTGGTTTACTCTTATATTGAAAACTCTCATAATTCTTGCAGGCCGCAAGAAAAGTTTCCTGAACAAGGTCTTCTGCAGTCTGTACATCCGAAGTCTTATAAAATGCCCAGGAATAGAGGGTATCAGTATATTTTTCTACCCAATGGCTTAAGATCTCATTTGAAGACTCTGTATTTTCCTGCGTGATTTTTACTTTCATAGGATTTATGGAATGATTTTATTGTTTTTTTCTCCTCCAGACTGAATTGGCGAAGTATTTTCTGGAATCGGTAAAATTGGCAAGAATTTCATAGCCCGATTGCTCAGCCAGCCGCTGTATCTCTATAAAATTGTACTTCCTGGAAACCTCTGTATCAATTTTTTCTCCCTTCTCCAGCCGGATAGTCAAATTAATCCCGGGTATTTCTACCCCTTGTGCACGTAAACTCACAAGAGCGCTTCTGGCCTCACCTTTTTCTTCGTGATAGGAAGGATAATGCTCAAAGTAATCCAAATCAAAATTTGCTCCCAACTCCCGGTTGATCCTTTTCAATAAATTTAAATTGAAACGCGCGGTAACCCCTTTGTTATCGTTATAGGCAGCAAGTATGGTATTTGGATCTTTTTTTAAATCAAAACCTATGAGTAAAAGGTCATCTACATTCAGGGTTGAAAATATGTCTTTTAGGAAGTCCAGTGTTTCATTCCTCGTAAAATTACCAATACTCGAACCTAAAAAGAGTACAAGCTTTTTTTGTTCCTGAGAAAGACTTCTTAATGCAGATAAATATTCCTGACTTAAGCCTACAACCTGGAGGTTTCCATATTGCCTCTGCAAACTTGAGGTCAACTGGTTTACCGCATTGGCCGAAATATCTACAGGTATATAAGTGAAATTTGATTTCTGTTGAATAAGGTAATCGAGTAAAACCCGGGTCTTTTTAGCATCACCCGCTCCAAGATCTATTAACTGAAAAGGAGCATCCGGTTTCAGATAACTGAAAATTTGTGCCTTCATATTGTTTAAGATCTCGTGTTCACTACTGGTAAGATAATACTCCGGAAGTTCCATTATCTCCTGAAATATCAAATCTCCTGCACGATCGTAAAAGTACTTTGATTTTAAATATTTAGGGTAGGATCTTAATCCTATAAAAACATCCTTTTCAAATTCAGATTCAAATTTGGGCAAATCCATAAGGAGTGTTTTTTTGCTTCCACTGGCTTTTTTCATTTACTATAAAATTTATTTTTCCGGTTGTTCCATTTCATTTTAACAATGATACCTGGTCTAATCGTCGACAATTAGCATTTTCCTGACAGATTTTGATTTATTGATTTTAAAATTTGGTCTAAAATGCAGGTTTATCCTCCTTTCAGGGTTAAAATGGAACTGATAACAATTTAGAAGTTAATCATCCTTTAAAATGTCGGTATTATGACATTCCGCAGGGATTTAACAGATACTTAACAAATTGGTCTACGGAAAGAATTTTGGAGAAATTGAAGGGAAAATTTATGCAGAAATCATAGCAGGCATCCTTACTTTCAAGGTAATTTCAGAAACTGAATAAACCAAAAAGGAAGAAGCCCGGTTTCCTCTTTTTAATGAAAAATCTATGGCTTTAACCGGAAGGGATTGTCTTTTTGAGCCGGACGTTCTGGCGTTGTACCGTTCGGTAATTTCCAATATTCCTTTTGCTTTCGAAACGGAAGTGAAAGTAAGCCTTTGACCGTGTGATCGTAGCCATCTGAACTATAACCGGGAATCCCCACCACAATATCATCCTGCGGGATATTAAGACGAAGGGTACGATGCAGCCGATCCCAGATAGTGAGAAAACTGGAATAATTTGAATCTGTTTCCCTCTGTACCATTGAATGATGGATTCCATGCATACGCGGAGTAACAATTATATAATTTATGATCTTCTCGAGTTTAAAAGGCAGTTTTAAATTGCTGTGATGAAAAGCCACCGAAGACTGGAAAAGCACTTCATATATGAGCACAATTACCGGGCCTGCTCCAATCAATATTATACCTGCAATTCTAAAAAAACTACTCAAAAAAATTTCTCCAAAGTGAAACCTTAGAGCGGTAGTAACACCTAAATCAAGATCGGTGTGATGAACATTATGAAAACGCCATAGAAAGGGAATTTTGTGATTTAACCAATGCCAGATGTAGAGCAGATAATCTAACAACAGGAAAGCGAGAATGTACCGCATCCAGTTTGGCAGCGGGAATAAATATAAAATCCCGAATTCATTCTGAGTAACCCAAAAACTGGCGGCCACTTCGGCCGGTATGAGGAATAACCTCAAAATTGCCAGGGCGGGGATAGCTACCCCAAAATTTCTAATTATGTGACTTTTCAAGTTCACCACCCAAATTCGCAGGGGCCGTTTATATTCAAAATAAAGCAAGAGAGAAAATAACACAATCAAAACCGGGCCTCCCAATTCATCCAGAATGGGATAAAAAATTTTATAGTCCACCATACAATTTGATTTTAAAACAGTAGTGTCGGGTAAAATATTTAAAAGAGGGATTTCCCCCTTTAACGTAATTTGGTATTACCACAAATTTTATCACTATGAATAAAAGTACACACTTTAGCGAACATCCCCATAATTAAGCAACTGCTTAATTCAACCCCAACCCTAACCGTTGGCCGGTCGCTCAAAATTTGTGATAGTGATCGCTATTGTAAGTTCTAGGAGAATTTGGTTTCAATACTCTATTTCTCTCTCAGCAGTGTGAGCTTTCCAGGTGAACCCCTCCTTTTTCACCAATACTTAGCTTGCTGTTTTTAGAGAGTTTTCTATTAAAATCACTTTTCCTGTCATTGGTCTGCTAAGGGTGATTTTAAATCAGAACGATTTTTTTCTTATTAAAAATATAGTAAAATAAACGTCATTTTCGAACTTAACTTGCTTCTCTAATTTTAATTGGATGGTCATGTCCAGGTTGAAGAAAAAATCAATTATTCCATTCATTTTAAAAACTGTATTTAAAACCTATCAAATATTCATCATTTGTGCTGCTAAAAGTCAATTGCATATGTTCTTCCTGATATGGGGTAGTAAATAAAAGTGTACTGCCAATTCCTACCACGGCTCCGGCAAGTATATCATAGCCATCGTGTTTTTGGGCGTTTATTCGGCTAAAGGCAGTAAAACCGGCCAAAGCATAGGCGGGAATACTATATTTGAAACCATACCTTTGATGGATAAAAGAAGCGCTTTGAAAGGTGGTGGAAGTATGGCCAGAGGGAAATGCGTTGTCTCCATTATTAAAAGGGCGTGGTTTATTCAATGCTACTTTTAAGCCGAAGGTGACCGCTTCATTAAAGAAAAAGCTTTTAGTAAACTGCCAGGCTCCTTTTCTATCTTTTAAAACCATAGTGGTAGCAAATGCCGTTGCAGGTAAAGTAAACAACAGTAAATCTCCGGCAACCTTTACGGTAGGATTCTTTGGCTCAATGATTTGCGAAAACCCCTGTAAGGAAAAACATAACAGAAGCAGAAGTAATACTAAAAACTTTTTCAACAATGATGTATTTTAAAAATGGAAAAGAAGTTTCTCAAAAACTTCTTTTCCATTTAACAACTAACTAAACAATGATTTAATCATCATCCTCCTTTTCATATTCTTCATCTTCTTCAGCCGATTTTTGGTTTTCTACCTTATTCCCTGAAGAATCATATAAAGCCTCCTGTGTTTTACCATTCAATTTAAATTCATATTCGTAGAAAACACCATCTTTACGTTCAACTTTAAAAACTTCTTTTATACGCGCATCCGGATAATCTTTCGTCATGTTCTGTGAAACCTGAGCGGGAACTTCTGCAGATTCGATTTCTGATTCGGTTTCCAGCCATTCTCCATTAACGCTATAGTTTGCGGAATACTCCAAACCATTTCTTGTAAATTCCGCTTCCCACTCATGGCTGTTTTCTTGATCCCAGGAAACCTTCTTAGCATCTGGAAATTTTTGGTTGAAAGCCTTTTTTACACTTTGGGATACATCTCCTTTTTGGGCGCAGGAGATTACAGTAAAAGCCATGAAGATAAGACTGATGTTGAATAATTTTCTCATAATTAATAATTTGATTTTCTAAAGCTAATGTATTATCCAAATCTAAAGTTCACCTTAAGAGCTCTCCTAAAAGGTCTTCTCAAACTGTTTTGTGAAAGGCCTAATTCCATTTTTAGGGATGGCAATTAAAAATTTACCGTAAAGTGGTGTCTTTGATTGGTAAATTTATAGGTCAAATCATAATCGAATAATTCACAGATCTTTTTGACAATGGCTAATCCTAAACCAATTCCTTTGCCTTTGCTGATTTCAGATTTGAAAAACCTTTTGAAAATTTGATCTTTTTGTTCAATTTCTTTTATACCTGGATTGCTCACACTTAAAGAATATTGTTTTAAAAGCAGCCGTATTTCGCCTTCGCCATTGGTATATTTAATAGCATTGCTTATTAAATTTTGTATAAGAACTCTAATCAGTTCAGGATCTGTATTAAGAATAACTTTCTCCTCTTCGACAAATTCCAGTTTCGCTGAAGTCAATTCCTTAAAATCTTCTATCAAACCTTTCACCACCTTATTAACTGAAACATTTTCTGTCCCGTCGACCGCCAAATTTTCCAGGGAAGTAAGGAAAACCAATTTTTTGTTCAATTTTGCCAGCCGCTGAATATCGCTTTGCAATGAGGATAACTGTAGAAACTGAGAATTGGTAATTTCAGCCTCGTTCAGGAAATTTTCCAGTTTTGCCTGCATGATAGCAAGAGAAGTCTGCAATTCATGAGAAACATTTTCGGTGAATTGTTTCAAATTTTCATAATCAGATAATACCTTTTCGGTAAGGTTATAAATTTCATCCCTAAGCTCACTGAATTCTTTTATATTGCTTTCCTGGAGTGAAACAGGAGACTTGTTTTTCACAGAAAAGGCCTTCATTTCTGATAGATTGTGAAAGAAGCTTTTCCATAAAATGCGGTTCCAGGCGCGACTAAAATAAAACTGGGCCAGAAAAACGATTAGTAAACTAATAAGAAAATAGGCTAGAATAACCAGAATTATATCCTGGGTTTCCACCACCATACTTCGAACAATGATCTTGTAATTTTTGCCATTGATCTTTTTAAAGGTGCTCAGCTCGTGAAAAAGCTCCATTTCATCCTGGGAGGGGTCATAAATAAGAGTGTCTTTAATTATCTCCTGCCTTAATTCCGGAATTTCCACAACCTGGAACACAGGCGGTAACTCCAGTAATTCATTGTTCTTTTTGACATAATGTTCCAGTCTAAAACTTCGGGAATAGAGCTCTTCTTCTACTTCAGTTTCCATGAGTTTACTTACATAGAAATATAAAGCGGGAATGCTGATGATATATAGAAGAAAACTGATGAGAATAAAAGCCCTGGAGGTTTTCTGAAGCAGTGATATTTTAGTTTTCTTGCTCAAATTTTAATCTTCTGCTTTAAATATGTAACCTGTCCCGTAAGCGGTTTGCACAAATTTTGCTCCACTGCCCAATTTTCTCCGCAGGTTGTTTATATGCACATAGATAAAATCAAAATTATCGAGCATATCGCTATGATCCCCCCAAAGGTGTTCCACGATCATTTCTTTTGAAATTAGCCTGCCTTCATTAGTGATAAAAAACAGAAGCAGATCATATTCCTTTCGGGTAAGGTCTAGTTTGTGCCCGTCTACTACAGCAGTTTTTGATCGTGTATTTACGCTAATATTATTAAAAACGATAGAAGAATCGTCCCCGCCAAATTTCCCTCTTCTCAACACCGCCTTTATTCTTGAATTAAGTTCAGCCAGGTGAAAAGGTTTGGTGAGGTAATCGTCTGCACCCAGATCGAGACCATCTAGTTTATTTTCTAAAGAATTATTGGCCGAAATGATGATAACAGCTGTATTTTTCTTTTCTTTTTTCAATTTTTTCAGAATATCTAGTCCGTTGCCGTTAATGAGGTTAAGATCCAGCAGGATAATATCATAATCGTAAATTGAGATCTTATAATCTGTTTCCTGAAAATCAGACGCAGTTTCACAAACATTGCAGTCTTTTTCCAGATAGGTCTTTATGGAATTCTGCAAGGATAATTCGTCTTCGGCAATGAGTATCTTCATAACTAATGCAACAGGTTGGATTTTAGATATAAGTACTTCTATTCTTTTATCAGTTTCAATATAGTTGGTAGGACGATTAAAAGCAAAGGGAGGGCGAAAACCATTCCGCCAATAACAGCGATGGCCAGAGGCTGATGTAGTTGTGCTCCGGAACCAATCCCCAAAGCCAGTGGAATAAGGGCCATAATAGCAGCAAAAGCAGTCATTAATTTCGGTCTTAACCGTGCTGCAATGGAGTATTCTATTTTTTTCTCATGGCTTAAAGACTGGTCTACCTCGTTATATTGCCTGTACGTAAAAATCGAATTTTCACCAATTATACCAACGATCATTATAATTCCCATATAACTTCCCACATTAAGCGGAGTTCCAGTAATTAGTAAGCTCAGCAGGCAACCGGCTACTCCCAAAACGGCAATTATAACAATTGATATCGCAATTTTGATCTTTCTGAATAAAAATAAAATGACCAGAAAAACGAGTAAAATGGCGGAAATGAGAATAAGCAATAATTCGTGAAATGCTTTTTGCTGCTGCTTATAGGAACCTCCATATTCAATATGAAAACTGGTGGGTAGGCTGATATTTTTTGAGATCTGCTTTTTGATTTCACTAAGCGTAGAGCCCAGGTCACGATTGTTAAGGCGAGCCGTGACATATCCTACCGATTTTTCATTTTCACGATTCACTTCAGCAACTCCTTTATTCGTTGTAATTTTTGCCAGCCTGGTAATGGGAACTAAAGAACCGTTTGGGAGAACTATATTTAAATTTCGAACATTTTCAACTGATGTTTGGTAGGTATCGGGATACATCATTCGGATATTGATCACCTGTACATTAGCGATCATGGTGCTTACCACCTTACCTTGAATATGTGTTTGTATTTGCGATTGCAAATCACTCGCGGTTAGTCCGGCTTTTGCCAGCATTTTGTTTTTAGGCTCCAGCATGATCTCCGGCCCGGCGATTACGATACCGTCAAAGACATCAGCGGTGCCTTTTACCTGTTCTACCTGATGCGCTATGCTTTTTGAAATATTCTCGAGCTTATATTTATTGTCGCCAAAAACCTTAATTTGAATAGGCTGTACCGAACTCATAAGGTCTCCCAGCATATCGCCGATTACCTGTCCAAAGTCTACGGTAAGCTGGGGAATTTGACCCTCTATTTTTTGCCTGATCTCATCGGCCACCGTCATGGTAGATTTATTTCTGCTATCTTTTAATTTTATCAAATAATCGCCACGATTGGGTTCGGTAATAAAAAATCCCATTTGGGTTCCCAGCCTTGCCGAAAAGGCCTCCACTTCAGGCTGCTTTCTTAAAATCTCATTTACCTTATCCAGCATTTTACTTGTCTCCTCCAGGGTGGTGCCCGGTGGACTGTTATAATCCATCACAATACTTCCCTCATCCATTTCAGGGAGAAATCCGGATGGTAATTTAGACGGAACCATTGCGATAATAGCGATACAGATCGCAGCGAAAATGATTCC